>DASZZX010000049.1:0-24839 GCA_036260415.1 Nitriliruptorales bacterium | reverse complement strand
CCGGCCGGCGGCGACCGCAGGGCGGTGCGGGGACTCTACTACAGGAGTAGGACGAAGTGGGTGAGGTCCGGCGGGGACGTGGGTGCCGGCTCGTCGCCAGGCGGCGACCTTGCGCGGTGGCGACCGGGCACGGGCGGCGCCGCGGGGTCGTCAGCCGCGACCCCCGCCAGCGTCGCCCGCAGCTCAGCGGCCGTCGAGGTGCAGCACCGCCTTGCCAGCGACCTGCCGGTCCTGCAGCGCCTGGATGGCGCGTTCGGCGTCGCCCCAGCCGACCTCCAACGCGACCTGGGGATCGAGGCGCCCCACGGCGACCAGCTCGGCCAGGACGCGCAGGTCACGGGCGCCCGAACGCGTGCGCGCGAGCTCCTCGAACACCAGGAACCCGTAGAGACGGGCGGCGGTGGCTCTCCCGTAGAGCGTGCGAGCGCTGAACGTCGTGGCCTCGCCGGCGGAGTTGCCGAAGGAGACCACGAGCCCGCCAGCCGCGACCCGCTCCAGCGCCGCGGCCAGCGTGGCGCCGCCGACCGACTCCAGCACGAGGTCGAAGGTCTCGCCGTCCGGCTCGAGCTCCTCCACCAGGACCTCGGCGCCGAGCGCGTCCAGCCCCGTCAGACGGCGGCTGCTGCCGGCCAGCGCGGTCACCTCGGCACCACCGACCCGGGCGAGCTGCACGGCGATGCGGCCCACACCTCCCGACGCCCCGGTCACCAGCACCCGCCGGCCCACCAGCCACCCGCCCAGCGCGAGCGCCCGGTAGGCGGTCAGGCCGGCTACCGGCAGGGTGGCCGCGGCGGCGAACGACACCTCGTCCGGCAGCGCGGCCAGTTGCACGGTCGGGACCGCGACCCGTTCGGCCCAGGCCCCCGACTCGACGAGTCCGACCACCCGGGTGCCCGCCGCCGGACCGCTGCCATCGGCAGCTGCCTCCGCGACGGTGCCCGCCACGTCCCAGCCGGGCACGGTGCCGGCCGCCAGGTCGGGGAGCTTGCGGACCTCCCCCCGGTTGAGCGACACGGCCCGGACCTCCACGTGGGCCTCGTCGTCGCGGGGCTGGACCTCGTCGACGTCGTCCACCCGGACCCCGCCCGGAGCGTCGCCTGCTGCGACCAGCGCCTGCATCGTCTCCTCCTCGCATGGGGTGAAACCAGCATGCCCGGTCGTGGGGCTCGCTGGTCGCCGACAGGCGCCACGATGGTGCGTCTCCGCCCATCGGCGCGATGGGCGCCACGGTGCAGGAGGGCGGACCGTGGCGTCCGCCGACGCGAGGTGGCGACGTGGCGCGGGTCCGCTGGCGGGGATCAGGCCGAGTGGACCAGCGACAGGGGGGCCGGCAGGTCGGCCGCGCCAGTGACGACCGTCAACCGGTCGGTCGCCCGCGTGAGCGCGACGTAGAGCCCTCCGTACCCGGCGGTGGCGACGACGTCCTCGGGCGCGGCCACCACCACCGCGTCGAACTCCAGTCCCTTGACCGTCCAGGGGTCGAGGACCCGCACGTCGTCGCCGTCGAGTCGCCCGACGAGGTCGCGGTGGAGGTCGCCGGCGACGACGACCGCGACGGTCCCGGAGGTCTCGGCACGCGCACGTCGGGCCTCCGCTGCCGTGGCGGCCGGCAGGTCGGGCACGCTGGTCAGGATGCGTGGTGCCAGGTCGCCGGCCCGCACCGACCGTGGCGGGCGCTGCCCAGGGGCGATGGCCGGCAGCAGGCGGGCGGCCAACTCCATGATCGTGGCGGACGTGCGGTAGTTCACCGTGAGGCGGGCGACCTGCGGGTCGCGTCGACCCAGAAGGTCCGCCACCTGCCGCCAGCTCGACGGTCCAGCGGGGGTGGAGCGCTGCGCGAGGTCACCCACCACCGTCCAGGTGGCATCGGGGCCTCGGCGCGCGACCATGCGCCATTGCATCGCCGAAAGGTCCTGGGCCTCGTCCACCACGACGTGCCCGAACTCGGCGTAGTCGGGCGCGCCGATCAGCTCGGCCGGATCGACCCGAGCGGAGCGGTCCGCGAAGGTGGTGACCTCCTCCTCGCCGCGACGCGCGGGGCGCCGGGCGCGCGGGTTGCGGTCGAGGCCATCGATCAGGTCGCGCAGCTCGTCGATCAGGGGAACGTCGTCCACCGATGGTGGTCGCCCCGCAGCATGGTCGTCCCTCCACGAGGCGGCCAGCCGCCGGACGCCCTCCGGGGCGAGCAGACCTGCGGCGGCCCCAGCCAGATCCATACCGCCCGCGCGCAGCCGGTTGAAGGCGCCGGACCAGCCGCCGGCGTGTCCGAGCCGACCCGCGCAGCGGCGGAGCACCGAGGCCATCGCGATGTCTCCTTTGATCCGTGCCACCTCGCGAGCGTCACGGCGGTCGGTGGAGAGGCCTGGGACGAAGGCGCCGAGCGGTAGGAGCACCGCGCTCGTCTCGCCCAGCGAGGGCAGCACACCCTGGATGTAGTCGGCGAACGCGTGGCTGGGACCCACCACGAGGACTCCGCGGCGCTCCAGCCGCTCGCGGTGGCGGTACAGCAGGTAGGCGACTCGGTGCAGCGCCACGGCGGTCTTGCCGGTGCCGGGCCCCCCGGTGACCATCACCACGCCGCGGGCGGGGAGCCGGATGATCTCGTCCTGCTCGCGCCGGATCGTGGCCACGATGTCGTGCATGCGTTCGGAGCGGTCACGGGTGAGCGCCGCCATCAGAGCGGCGTCGCCCACGAGCTCGCCGCCGTCGATGCCCTCCCCCAGCCCGAGCAGCTGGTCCTCCACCGTCAGGACGGTCGGCCCGCGGCAGTGGATGATCCGCCGGCGGCGGACGCCCTGCGGATCGGCGGGCGTGGCCCGGTAGAAGGCGGCGGCCACGTCGGAACGCCAATCCACGACCAGCGGCTCGTACTCGTCGGACAGCACCGAGACGCGGCCGACGTGGTGGCGCTCGCCGTCCTCGCGGTCGAGCCGCCCGAACACCAGCGGCTCGCTGTCACCCAGCGTCAGCGACCGGACCCGAGCCGCGGCCTGGAACGCGGCCGCGTCGCGGTCCACTAGGTCGGCATGGGTCACCACCGGGGCGGCCAAGGCCTCCCGCCGCCGTCGCTCGGCCCGTGCACGCAGTTGCTCCAACCGCTCGTAGGCACGGTCCACGTGGGCCTGTTCCTCGCGGACCGCGACAGCGCGCACGTCGTTCAGCAACCAGCCTCCGGGGCGGGGTGACGGAAGCCCCGACGGTACGGGGGCCCGGGATGTGGCGGCAAACACCGTGCCTGGACGTCCGACCGCGCCGCTCGTCAGCGTGGTGACGAGCGCCCCGGGGCACGGTCCGTTACGGTCGCACGCACGCGCCGGGAGGTCATCCGTGGGCCGTCGTGACGAGGGTCGCATCGGTGGTCGCGACCCCGGGCGCATCTCCGGCTCCGGTGAGCAGGAACGGCGTGGTCACCCGTTGCTGCGCGCACTGGTGCGTGACCATCGGCGCTCGGAGGGGTCGCAGCCGGGCCCAGCGGAGCGGGACCCGCGCGACGCGGTGGTCGAGCTACGGCTGGAGGACGTGCAGCGGGCGGCCCGTTCGCGCCGCCGACCCTGACAGGCACCGCCCCCCGGCGAGGGTTCACCCGGCCGCGCCGCGGGCCGCCGCCACCCGCGGGGGGCTCACTGGGCCGCGCCGCTCGGCTCGGCTTCGACGTGCACGACGGGGAGGTCGAACTGTCGGCGCGTCCTGCTAGCCAGGTCCATCCGTATCCATCGCGAGATGCCGGCGGGCAGCGTCGAGACGATGATCTCGTCGAACGGGCCGGCGTCCTCTACGGCGTGGCGGATGGCCTCCAGGGGGTCGGGATCGCCGACCTCCCCGTCCACCTCCACCGCCCCGAGGTCGCTGAAGCGACCGGTGGCCTCCTTGAGGCGGTTGAAGGCCTCCCGGCGGGCCTCCTCTGGCCCTCCGCCCATCGGTTCGCCGCCGCCCGCTGGCAGGCTCGACGCGAGCCCGCTGGCAGCCACACCGGCCGTCGCGCCCGGCTCGGCGTCGGCTCCGGTGGCCGGAACCACGACGTACAGGCGACAGTCGCCCTGCTCGACCCTCTCGCCGACCACATCCAGGAGACGCTGACCTCCCAGGGTCTGGTTGGCGACGATCAGGGATCTCGGCACGACACACCTCCCGGCTGCTGACCAGCGTCGCGCCTGGGCCGGGACGGCGCCACCGCCGGCTGCCGGGGTTCAGCAGCGCGCCCATGCGGACGGGCGCACGACGATGGCGCCCGGCGTCGCTGTGCCGGGTCGTTTCGAGGCCTGCGGGTGGTGCGACGGCGAGGACGTGCTGCGTCAGCCGTTCGCCTGGGGGCGAGCCACGAGCGCAGCCCGCGTGCCGCGACGGGCCGTGAGGTCACCGGTGAGGTAGCGCTGGATCGAGGGCGCGTAGGCCGCGACGAGCCGGTCGTGGGGAGCGGAGGCGAGCGGTTCCATGCAGATGACGAAGCGGACCATGGCGAACCCCAGCAGCTGGGAGGCGGCCAGCGTCGCGCGCAGCTCCGGCTCGTCGGGGCTGCAGCCGCGCGCGATGGGCCCGAAGACCGTGTCCAGGACGAACTCCCGCATCATCCGGGCCACGTGGTCGTCGGTCACCGCCGAGCGCAGCAGCATCAACATGCGGTCGCGGGCTCGCGCCTCGTCCCAGACGGTGAGGAAGGAGCGCACGACGCGTTCCCCGACGCGGACGGCGTCGCCGGCGAGCACGGCCTGGACGATGACGTCGGGATCGATCGGCAGCTGGAGCACGGTGGCGAACAGATCTCGCTTGGTGCCGAAGTAGTGGTGGACCAGCGCCGGGTCGACCCCTGCGCGCGTGGCGATGGATCGGATGCTGGCGGCCCGGTAGCCGGCGTCGGCGAAGCGCTGGCGGGCGGCGAGCAGGATCGCCTCACGTGTCCCGCTGTCGCCGGGACGTCGTCCCGTCCGAGCCATCTACGCCGCGACCTCCGTCAGGAACACCTCCTCGAGCGTGGCTGGCACGGTGACGACCTCCGCCGCGTCGTCCGCGACCAGTTCGGCCACCTGCCCGGGGTCCGCGCCGGGGATGCGCAGCGCACGTCCCGCGGGCAGCACCGGCAACCCGGCCTTCTCCAGGCGGGTCCAGGCAGCCTGCCACCGTGGCGTGACGACGCGCACCGCGGTGCGCCCGTCGGTCAGCTCGTCCGTGGAGCCGCCCGCGATGAGTCGGCCGTCGGCGAGCAGGGCGATCCGGTCGCAGCGTGACGCCTCGTCGAGGTGGTGCGTCGAGACGAGCACCCCGGCACCGTCGCGGGCGGTACGTCCGATCACCTCCCACAGTCGCGCCCGCGCGAGCGCGTCGACCCCGGAGGTGGGCTCGTCGAGGACGAGCACGTCCGGCCGGTGTGCCAGTGCCAGCTCGAACGCAACCCGCCGGCGCAGGCCGAGCGGCAGGTGGGCCACGAGCCGGTCGGCCGCCCGGTCCACCTCCTCGTCGTCGGGCGAGCGCGCCCAGGTGCCGTACGCCGCCGCTGCGAGCCCCAGGTGCTCGGCGACGGTCAGGTCAGGCCACAGCCCCAGACCCTGTGGCACGTAGCCGACACGTCGACGGGTGCGTCGGCTGGGTGGCAGGCCCGCCAGCAGGACCCGACCGGCGTGCGGCTCCAGCAGCCCGAGCAGCATCCGGATGAGAGTCGTCTTGCCCGCCCCGTTGGCACCGATCAGGCCGATCACCTCTCCCGCCCGTACCTCGAGGGACACGTCGTCGACCGCGGTGACCGGGCCGAACCTGCGGGTCACGCCGTCCGCGACGATCGCGCTCACGCGACGGTCTCCTGTGGTGTCCCCAGCTGCCGGGCGATGACGACGTCCTCCAGCCCCGTGGCATCGGCGATCAGCTCGTCGGGGGCGCCGTGCAGCAGGGGCCGGCCTGCGTGCAGCACCAGCACCTCGCTGGCGCGCTCGGCCTCGTCCAGGTAGGTGGTGGCGACCAGCACGCCAGCGCCGCCCGAGGCGGCGTGGCCGATCAGGCGCCACAACTCGGCGCGGCTGACCGGATCGACGCCCGTGGTCAGCTCGTCGAGCACGAGCAGGTCGGGACGGTGGAGGAGCGCCAGCACGACCGCCAGCTTCTGCCGCATGCCGCCGGAGAGGTGGCCCGCCAGACGGTCGGCGGTGTCCGCCAGGCCGGCCCGGCCGAGCAGCTCACGCGATCGCGACTGGACCGTCGCTGCCGACAGGCCATAGGCGTCTGCGACGAAGCGCAGATGCTCGCCGACCGTGAGGTCCCGGTAGACGCCGGGGATCTCGGCCATCGCGCCGATCCGCTCGCTGGGGGGAAGGCGGACGGTGCCCTGGGTCGGCCTGAGCGCGCCGCTGCAGACCCTCAGCAGGGTGGACTTGCCGGCTCCGTCCCCGCCGACCACCGCGGTCACCGTGCCCGGGGTGATCGCCAGATCCACGCCTGCCAGCGCGGTCCGCTCGCCGAAGAGGACCGTGACATCCTCCACTCCCCACCTCATCGCGCGGCTCCCGCGACCGCGACGGTGGCGTCGGGGGCGGTGCGGCCCGCGCGAGCCGGGAGGAGGTCGCGGCGGACGCGTGCGATGCTCAGTCCCAGCACAGCCACGGCCAGGCCGGCGAGCGCCGCCAGTGGAACCGCGAGCTCCGACCAGCCGGCGGCGCGCAGCATCACCCCGCGCGCCAGCTCCACGAACCAGGTCAGCGGCAGTGCGTACGCGATCCACTGCAGCACGACGGCCATCGACTCGAGCGGGAAGATCGCCCCGGAGAGCAACACCTGTGGCAGGGTCATCATCATCGACAGCTGCATCGCCTGTCCCTGGTTCTCCGACAGCGTCGAGATCAGCAGGCCGGTCCCCAGCGCGACCGTCAGGAAGAGCACGGAGCCGGTCACGAACAGCGGCAGCGAGCCGTTGAACGGCACGTCGAAGACGACCACCGATGCCACCATCACCAGCGCGAGATCCACGAGCGCTACCACCAGGTACGGCAGCAGCTTCCCGATCAGGACGTCGGACGGCCGAAACGGCATGACCGCCAACTGCTCCATCGTGCCGGTCTGCCGCTCGCGGACCACGCCGAGGCTGGTGGCGATCGTGCCCACGAACGCGAGCACGAGGCCGGCCAGCGCGGGCACGAGGACCGGGGGGGTCTCGAGCCCGGGGTTGTACAGAACCTGCGGCTGGGCGGGCACGCCGGCGGCGGCCAGGGCGCTGACGACGCTGCGCGCGGCGAACAGCTGCGACCCGTCGACCAGCACGCCGTCGGCGCCGCCGGAGCCGGTGAGGACGGCGACGACGACCTCACGGGCGCGCAGCGCCGCCTCGGCGTCCGCGCGGTCCCCGGAGGCCGAGACCGTCTGGACCGTCAGGGCGTCGGGCAGGGCGTGGGCGACCTGTTCGGCTGCCGGGCCGTAGACCGCCGCCGACACGTGGTCGACGTCGAAGCTCGCGGCGTACCCGAACACGACCAGGAGGACCAGTGGCTGGAAGATGAGCAGCGCGAGGGTCCGCCGGTCGCGCCGGAGCTGGCGGAACTCCTTCGTCGTCATGGCGCGCATCGGACGCCAGGCCATCACCGACCTCCGCAGAGAGTTGCTCATCAGGCGATGACTTCATCGTACGTTGAGATACTGGTCGCGGTCAAGGTCGCAAGGGCGCCGGCTCCAAGCCGCGCGAGGAGCCGACGCCCCGCTCGCCGACGAGGCCATCACAGCAAGACTGACCGGCCTCGAAGGGCTCCTGGCACGCATGGGGTCGGCCGACCGGCAGAGCCAGGCGGGGACGCCGACCGGCAAGGCCAGGCGGGGATCGCCCGAGATGGCAGGATGGCCAGAGACGACAGGACGAACCGTGTGCCGAAGCATCAAGACGCTCCGCCCTCCCTTCACCGAGTCCGTCACCGAGGACGACGTCCGGGCGGCCGCCGTGCAGTACGTCCGCAAGGTTTCGGGCTTCCACGCGCCGGCCGCGCACAACGCGGCGGTCTTCGAACGCGCCGTCGAGGACGTCACGCGCGCGACGTGCGCGCTGCTCGACGACCTGGTCGTGCGGGGCGGCCAGCGTGGGCGGTCAGCTCCCGCCTGAGGATGGGGCCGAGGGCAGTGACCCCCCGTAGCTTGTGGCCGGTCGGCACGCGGAGGGGCGCGTGTTCGGCCTACGTGGATCCCAGGGTCGACCGCCGCGACGAGGCGTTCGCCCTCGCCCGGCTGGCCGACGAGGCGGGTCTGGATCTGGTGGCCTGCCAGGATCACCCCTACTACCGCCTCGATGGCGCGCGCCCCGGCCCGCTGCCGGACCGACCGGTCCCCGTGTGGGTAGGGTCCTACGGCCGCCGGATGCTCACCATCATCGGCCGTGACGCCGACGGCTGGACCCCCTCGAACAGCTACGCCCCGCCGGACCGCATCCCGGAGATGCAGGCCGCCGTCGACCGCGCGGCCGAGGACGCTGGTCGCGACCCCCGGTCGGTGCGGCGCAACTACAACGTGATGGGCGTGCTCGACGTCGACGCCGTCCGTCGCGACGGCGAGCAGCTCACCGGACCGGTCGACCACTGGGTCGACACCCTCAGCCGCTACGTGGAGGACCTGGGCTTCGACGCCTTCGTGTTCTGGCCGCGTGAGGGGGACACCGCCGCCCAGGCGCGGGCGTTCGCCGAGCAGGTGGTGCCCCGGCTGCGCGACCGGTTCGGGGACGACCTGCGCCGGGCGGCAGGCGGCTGACTCCCGCGGGGTCAGGGGCGCCGCGTCGGACCTGCAGGCGCGTGTGGGCTTCCCGCCGCGTCGGCGCCTACGACCGCCACGCATGACGCGAGCGACCCGGGCTCGGCGTTGCTGCCCGGTAGGCGTCACGCGTCGTCGCCGGATCGAGCGTGGCCCCGACAGCGCCACCCGGTCGGGGCTGAGCAACCCGCCGGCTCAGTACACCTCCGACGTGGAGCGCCGAGCCGCGTCCGCCTTCACGTACTGGTCCAACCGCGGACGGTGACCGAACGCCGTTGCTGCTGTTGCTGGTGGTGGGCTTTCGTGGTTGTGTGGCCGGAGTGGTCCCACACGGAGGTGGAGGCATTGGGGGCACGTGGGAGGGTCCCGGGCACGGCAGCGTCGGAGCAACCGGCAACGGCCTCGGAGCAACCGGCAGCAGCCTCAGAGCTTCCAGCAGCACGGTCGCATTCGACGGCATCGTCTCATCCCGCGGCACAGCCGCATCCCGCAGCACCGCCGCATCCCGCGGCACAGTCGCATCCCGCAGCAGCATCGCCGTCACCGGCAACAGGCCCAGGCCACCCGCCAGCGCGCACGAGGCGGCGGCGCGCCGGCCACGGGTGCGCCGCACCCGCGTCGCGGCGGGCGCGACCGACCGCCACCCTGCTCGCGGTCGCGGCCCTGATGCTCACCGCGACCGCGCACATGAGCGGCGGCTACACGGTCCGCGCGGGGCAGACGCTGGAGGGCATCGCGGCGGAGGCTGGCACGACCGTCCGCGAGCTCGCCATGGCCAACGGGATCCACGATCCCGATCGCATCTTCGCGGGCCAGGTGCTGACCATCCCCACGGACGACGGTGGGCCGGCCGCCCCCTCCGACGGCTACCACGTGGTGCGGTCCGGGGAGTCCCTGTCGGTGATCGCAGGCCGCTACGGGGTGGCGGTGGCCGACCTGGCGGCCGCCAACGGCATCGTGCGCCCCGACCGAGTGATGTCCGGCGTCCGGCTGCGCATCGCCGGCGGTGGGCCAGCACTCACGCCGGCCGTCGCCCCTGCCACGCATCGGGTGAGTCGGGGCGAGACACTGTCGGGCATCGCCGCCCGCTACGGCATCCCCGTGAGCGAGCTGGCTGCGGCCAACGGCATCGACGACCCCGACAGCCTCCTCGCCGGGGTCGTGTTGCAGGTGCGCGGTGGATGGCGCTGCCCGGTCGCCGGGCCCAGCTCGTTCGTCAACGACTATGGCGTGAGCAAGGGCGATGGGCGCTTCCACGAGGGCGTCGACCTCTTCGCCGCGCGGGGCACCCCGGTGGTCGCACCGGTTGCCGGCCGGGCGGAGCAGGTCGAGGGCCGGCGCGGCGGGTTGCAGGTGTGGCTGTACGGCGACGACGGCTACCTGTACATCAGCACCCACCTGGACGCCTTCGGCGCGGCCGGGCGCGTGGCACCCGGCACGACGGTCGGCTCCGTGGGCACCAGCGGCAACGCCAGGGCGACCAGTCCGCACCTCCACTTCGAGCTGCACGGCCCCGACGGCGTGCTCAACCCTTACCCGCGCCTGCTCGAAGCCTGCTGAGGTGGGCGAACGCGCCCCTTCCAGCTGCCTGCAGGATCCGCGCCGAGGCGCGACATGAGGATCGTGCGTGATGGCGCTGACATCCTGGCGGAAGGACGCACGATCGTCGCTGGAGCCAGGTCGGGCGTCATCGGAGCCGCTCCACCGGCGCGCAGCTGCTAGGCTCGCTAAGCTTAGCATCTCTAGCAGAGCGGTCCGGGGAAGCGGCGGTGGCCCTCACGCGCGACGACAACCCGTTCGTGCCCGGCTTCGGGGTGGTACCACCGGCGCTGGCGGGGCGGGAGCCGGAGTTCGCCGACCTGGGCGCGGCACTGCGCAGGGTGCGCCGCGGCGTCTACGAGCAGCCGCGGCTGCTGTCGGGTGACCGTGGCCTGGGCAAGACCGCGGTCGTGGCCGAGCTGGTCGCCGACGCCCGCAACCAGGGCGTGTGGGCGGTGGACGTGGAGGCAACCCGGACGGGTGACGCCCTCGTGCCGCTGCTGCGCGACCTGCACCGCACGCTGCTCGCCCACGACCGCGAGGCCCGCATCGGCGAGCACGTGCGCCGCGCGCTGTCGGTGCTGGCGGCCTTCGCTCTGCGCCACGGCGGGGTGCACGTGGCAGTGGACGTGCGACCGTCGCGGCGCCGGGGCGGGTCGGGTGACCTGGCGACCGACCTCGGTGACGTCCTGGAGGCGATCGGTGAGGCCGCCATGCGTGCCCGCACCGCCCTGCTGCTGGCGGTCGACGAGATCCACGTGCTGCCTCCCCCCCAGATGGGCGCCCTGTTCGCGGCGCTGCAGCGGGCTGCGCGGCGGGAGGTCGAGCCGGGCGTCCACCTGCCCGTGCTGGCGGTGGTCGCCGGGCTCCCACACTCGCTGGCGGTGATGCGGGCCGCCTCCTCGACGTACGCCGAACGCGTCCGGGAGCACGAGCTGGGGTTGCTCGCCGCCGGTGCCGTCGTCGAGGCCCTCACCGTCCCGGCCGTGGCGCACGGCGTGCGGTTCGCGCCCGACGCGCTGAGCACGCTGGTCGAGGCGATCGGCGGCTACCCGTACTTCGTGCAGCTGATGGGCTACGAGACGTGGAACGCTGCCGCCGACCGGGGGGCGCGGAGCGTCGTCAGCCGCGCGGACGCCGAAGCGGGCGTGGTGGCGGGACGCCTGGCCGCGGACCGCATCTACCGCTCGCGGCTGGCTGAGGTGCCCGACGCCGAGCGCCAATACCTCCAGGCGGTCGCCAGGCTCGACGCGGGCCAGCGCCGGTCGGGGGCGATCGCCGAGCTGCTCGGGGGTACGGCCCAGGAGTGGGGGTGGGCACGGCGCCGGCTGATCGACCGTGGCCTGTTGCGTCCCGACGGACACGGCCAGGTCACGTTCGCCCTCCCCGGACTCGAACGCTTCCTACGCGACGCCCCGAGGGGTTGACCCTCGTCGGCGGGCGATCTGACCGGCCCGAGACGGCCCGGCGGTGCGCCGGCCGCGACGCACCGTGTGCGCCCGTACCGTGCACCGCCGGCGGAGGAGGACGCAGTGCGCGACCGGCTCGCGATCGGCTTCGCCGTCCTAACGCTGGGTCTGACCCTCGCCGGCGGCTGGTACCTGCTGCGGCCGCGTGACGCCCCGACCCGCGAGGAGACGGCCGCCGCGACGGTCGCGCGCTACGTGGCGGCCTGGGAGGAGGGCGACTGGCACGACATGCGAGCGCTCGTGCTGGACCCACCGGCCAGCTACGTCCGCGACCACGCCGACACCTGGGCGGCGCTGGGCGTCCGGGACTCGTCCTTCCATACAGGGCCGCTGCGCGTGGTGCGAGGCCGGGCGGAGGCCACGGTCGCGGTGCACCTGCGCCTCGACCCGGACGGCGAACTGCGCTACGACACCGACCTCGAGCTGCTCCGTGACCGCGGCGAGTGGCGCGTCCGCTGGGATCCGTCCGTGCTGCACCCGGCGCTCACGCGCCCCGGCCAGCGGCTGGAGCGGCGGGTCACCGAACCCACCCAGCGCGCCCCCATCCTCGCCCACGACGGCACCCCCCTGGCAGGATCGGGCGAGGTGGTGGAGATCGGCGTCCATCCGGCACGCATCACGAGCCCCGCACTGATCGTCGACGCCCTCGTCAGCCACGCGGGGGCCGACCGTCAGCAGGTGGAGACGCTGCTCGCCCGCCGGCCGAACCCCGACTGGTTCCACCCGGTCGTCACGCTCCCGGCCGACGAGTTCGAGGACGTGCGCGATCTGCTCACGCCGGTGCCCGGCGTTGTCGTGAAGCCGGGCGCCGGACGGGTGCTGCCCCACCCCGCCTTCGCTCAGCACGTGCTCGGTCGCGTGGGCGCCATCACCGCCGAGCTGCTGGAGGAACTCGGGCCCGCCTACCGGCCCGACGACCGTGTGGGGCTGTCGGGGCTGGAACGCCGCTTCGAGGCCCAGCTGCGCGGGACCTCCGTGACCGAGCTCGTGGTGACCACGTCCGACGGTGACGTCCAAGAGGTGGTGGCGCAGGTCGCCGGCACCGCCGCCGAGCCGCTGCACACCACGCTCGACCGCGACGTGCAACTGGCCGTGGAGCGCGCCCTCGACGGGGTGGACACCCCGGCCGCTGCCGTGGTGATCGACGCGGCCAGTGGCGCGGTGCGCGCGTCGGCCAGCCGCCCGCTCGCGGCGTTCGACCGCGCGCTCACCGGCCAGTACGCGCCGGGGACGGCGTTCCTGCCCGTCACCGCGACCGTCCTGCTGGCCCGGTACTCGGCCGACGCCCCGGTGCAGTGCCCGCCCGAGGCGGTGGTCGGTGGGGCGCGCATCGCCAACCTCGTCCCGACGGACGGCGCCGCCACACTGGGCGCGGCGCTGGGGCGCGGCTGTCATACGGCCGTCGCCCAGCTGGTGGCGGCCCTGGAGCCCGGCGACCTCACCGCGGGCGCACGCGCCTTCGGCTTCGACGCCGACTCCCAGCTCGCCCTTCCGGCGGCCGGCGGCCGGTTCCCCGAGCCCGTCGACCTGGCCGAACGCGCCGCGGCGGCTGTTGGGCACGGCCGCGTGCAGGCCAGTCCCCTGCACCTCGCCAGCGTCGCGGCGGCGGTAGCCGACGGCTCGTGGCGTCGCCCGCACCTGCTCGCCGACGCGGCGGACGGCCAGGGCCGGACGATCCCGGCAGCCCCCCTGGGGGCGCTGCGATCGATCCTCACGCAGGCGGTCACCAGCGGGGGGGCCACCGGCGCGGCGGTCCCCGGCCGCCAAGTGCGCGGCCTGGCCGGGGTGTCACATTCCGCCGATGGTCCGCCCCACGCTTGGTTCATCGGGGACGTGGAGGGTCTCGCGCTGGCGGTGCTCGTCGAGGGCGGTGGGGAGGAGGGCGGGGCGCGCGCCGCGCGGGTCGCCGCTGCGATGGTCGCGGGCCTGCCGCGCTGAGGTCCTGTGCCGCCGCGGTGGCGGGCGGGCGGACGAGGGGGGGCGGGCCCCCTCCCTGGCGGCGCGTCGACCCGTCAGCGACCCCGGCTGTCGACCAGTCGGGCGAGCCTATCCAGCTGGTCCAGCTCCGGCACGGCTGGCCACAGCACCACCTCGTCCATGCCGACCGCGGCCGCCGCGTCCAGCCGCTCGTGGACCTGCGCCTCCGACGCCAGCATCGACGCGGCGATCTGCTCCGCCCGCTCCCCGGCGAACGCGTAGTAGTCGCGCAGGTGGTCGCGCCCACGCGTGACAGCGGCCTGATCACCCAGCGCCCAGTAGCCGCAGCCCACGAAGCGGGGACGGCCACGGCGCCCCGCCGCCTGCCAGGCCACCACCGCCTGCGCGTACAGGTCGGCGGCACGGTCGGGCGGCAGGTTGCCGGCGATGAAGCCGTCGCCGAGGCGTCCGGCGCGTCGCGCGGCCGGCGGCGAGTAGCCGCCGATCAGCACCTCGGGGCCACCGGCCGTCACCGGCGGCGGGCCCACTGGTGCGACCCCGTCCGTCGGCGGCTCCCCCGCCCAGACGAGGCGCATCGTCGCCATCTGCTGCTCCAGCGCACGGGCCCGCCGCGCGAAGTCGACCGATGCTCCCGCCGCGCGGTAGTCCTCCTCGCGCCCCCCTATGCCGAGCCCGAGCGTGAGGCGGCCGCCGGAGAGCGCATCGAGCGTGGCGGCCTGCTTGGCCAGGAGGGCCGGCTGCCGGATCGGTGCCACCAGGACGGTGGTGGTGGCGCGGATGCGTCGGGTGGCGCCGAGCAGAGCGGCGACGGTCACCAGCGACTCGCTGCTGGGGTAGGCGATGCGGTCGATGATGCCGAGGGTGGAGAACGGGCCGTCGTCGGCCGCACGGGCCCACTGCAGGACGAGCGGGCCCGGTGTCGCCGGGATGGTCGCGTTGGTTCCGACCCCGACCTGCACCGCTGCTCCGCCCGCCGGCCGCCTCACCCTACTCAGCTGGTCGGCTCCCCCTCGGCGGGGAGCCCACCACCGTCCGGAAGCTCGCGGGGTCGGTGGTCCCTTCTGAGACGAGGATCAGCGCCCGGCTGTCACGCCCCAGCCCCAGGTGACCGCGCACCCGCTCGGCACGGGAGCCGCTCAGCGCCGCCTGGAGGCCGGCCAGGCTGGCTGCGCCCGTCTCACCGGCCTCGAGCCCGAGCGCGGCGAGTCGACGCATCGCGTCGCGCGCCCACCCGTCGCCGACCGCCACGAACGCGTCGAACCCCGCCGACACGAGCGGCCACGCGACCGGTGACACCCGCCCGCAGTTCAGCCCGGCCATGATCGAATCGTGGGGACCGGCCACCTCGGTTGGCTCGCCGGCGCGCGCCGAGACGAGCGCGCACGCGGCGGTGGTCGGCTCGACCCCCACCAGCCGTGGTGTGTGACCGCCCCCGGCGCGGCGGTAGTGGCGCACCGCGGCAGCCGCCAGAGCCCCTACGCCGATGGGGATCACCACCAGGTCGACCGGCGGTGCCGCTCGCTCGGCGAGCTGGTCGTCCACCTCCCAGAAGATGGTGGAGTAGCCCTCGATCACCCAGCGCGGCACGGTGTCGTCACCAGCCCAGGCGGTGTCCGACACCACCTGCGTGCGTGCGTCCGCCGCCGTCGCCGCCAGCTCCACCGCGTCGTCGTAGGTGCCGTCCACCACCTCGACCTCGGCACCCTCGCCGGCGATGGCGTCGATGCGTGCACGGGCCGTCCCGGCCGGGACGAGGATGCGTGCACCCCAGCCCAGCGACCGGGCCACGCGCGCCACCGCCCGGCCGTGGTTGCCGTCGGTGGCGGTGACCAGCCTCAGGGGTCCCAGTGCGGCCACCCGGGCGCGCACGTCGTCGACGTCCCGCCAGCCGTCGAGATCGACCCCGAGCCTCACCTCGAGCAGGCGGAGCACCGCCCACCACGCGCCGAGGATCTTGAAGGCCGGCAGCTCGAGACGGCACGACTCGTCCTTGATCCACACCGCCGTCAGCCCCAGCTGTGCGGCCAGGGACGGAGCGGCGACGAGCGGTGTGGGCGCGTAGCCGCGCAGACGGCGGTGGGCGGCCAACGGCGCCCTGTCCAGTGGCTTGAACCGGTCGGCTGCGACGACCGCGGCGGAGGAGGTCAGCTCGACGTCCACCTGGCGGTCGGGGCGGTGGGTCACCACCGGTCCCAGTGCACCACCTCGTCCAGCGGCTGGCGGGGCGCCGGGCTGAAGTCCTCGCCCGTGTAGTGGGCCACCGGGATCAGCGCTGCCTGGGTCACCTCGTCGTGCGGGATGTCCAGCAGCTGCGCGGCCTCGCGCTCGTAGCGTAGGTGCAGCGTGGTCCAGGTGGTCCCGAGCCCGCGCGAGCGGGCGGCCAGCATGAAGCTCCACGCCGCCGGGACGATCGAGCCCCACAGGCTGGACTGGGAACGCACGCTATCGGTCGGGCGCCGGGCGATGCAAGGGATGAGGTGCACCGGGACCTCGTGCAGGTGCTCGGCCAGGTGCTGCGCCGAGCGGGCCACCCGCCGCATGACCGCCGCCCGTTCGCCCTCGTCGTCGGACAGCGCGCCTGCGGACCGCCCCGCGCGGTACTGACGCCAGCTGTCGTGGTACAGCTCAGCGAGCCCGGCCCGTTGCTCGGGGTCGGTCACCACGACGAAGTGCCAGTCCTGGCGGTTGGCGGCGGTGGGTGCCTGGATCGCGAGCTGGAGGCATTCGCGGATGAGCTCGGGATCCACCGGTCGCGAGAGATCGAGCCGTCGACGCACAGCACGGGTGGTGGTCAGCAGCTCGTCGACGGACAGCGGCAGGGGGGGCACGGCGTCTCCGCGGCGGTGACGGCCGCGACGCTAGCCCCGTCCGAGGGTCGACCGCGACGCTGGCTGCCGGGGGTCGGGGCGGCGTCGCGCGCGGGGAGTGGCCCGCGCACGTGCCGTCAGGACGGCAGTTCGGTCATCGCCAGGATGTTGCCCTCGGTGTCACGGAACCACGCCCCGCGCTGACCCTCCTGATCGATGGCGATGTCACCATCCCACGTGGTCCCGGCCAGGTCGTAGTGCTCGAACGTCACGCCGGCCCGGCGGAGCTCGTCGACCTCGGACCGGATGTCGGCCACCGGCCACATGCAGGCGGTGTTCTTGGCCGTGCCCGCGAACTCCGTGGGGTAGACGACGAGCATCCCGTTGCCCGAGAGGAACATGATGCCCTCGGCGGTTTCCCTGTGGACGGTGAGGCCGAGGGTGTCCTCGTAGAACTTCCGGGCGCGCTTCAGGTCCGAGGCCGCGAGGACAGGGATGGGAGCGTTGTCCGCCAGCATGCTGCACCTCCGTGGGTCAGGCAGGTTCGCCGGGACTTGGCGCGGGGCTTCGGAGACCCGTGCCCGGTGTGGCGATGCGGGCCGCGGTCGACCCGGGTCGCCAGCGGGACGTTACGCCTCCGCGGTGCCGCTGCACAGCCGCAGTCCACCGACCGCCGTCGGCGGCCAGCGCTGCCCGGCGCACGTCGCCGAGCCACCGGTTCAGCGCGGCCACGAGGTCGCGTTCCCGCGTCGGCGTGGGAGGGCTTCCCGGCTGGCGCGACGCTCGTTACCGTCACAGGTGGACTGAGGAGGTCTCCATGGCTGCCACCAAGGTGCATCAGTTCCTCGACGAACACGGCGTCAGCTACGACGTCGAGACCCACGAGCGGGCCGTGTCGGCCCAGCGGCTGGCCGCCTCCGAGCACGTCAGCGGCTGGGACGTGGCCAAGCCGGTGATGCTGTCCGTCAGCGGACAGCTGGCGATGGTGGTCGTCCCGGCTCCGGTGGAGGTCGACCTGAGCAAGGCCCACAACCTGCTGGGCGGCAACGACGTGCGGCTCGCCCGCGAGGATGAGTTCGCGCAGGTGTTCGACGACTGCGAGGAGGGGGCCGAGCCACCGTTCGGCAACCTCTACGGCGTGCCGGTGTTCCTCGATGGGAAGCTGCGGGAGCGTCCGCGGATGGTCTGCCGCGACGGCTCGCACATCGAGACGGTCACGGTGGCGACCGAAGACTTCGTGCGGCTGGTACGGCCGGAGATCGTTGACATCACCGGCGAGGCGCACTGAGCCGCTCGGTGAGCAGCCGCGTCGCAGCGACCTCGTCGGGCTCGGCCCAACGCACCTCGGTGCCGATCAGCTCACTGGTCGCCAGCGCCGTCATGCGTGGGGCGGTGGTCGGGAGGCGATCGGCGCAGGTCACGCACAGAGGGCGCAGGTAGATCCAGTTCAGCCGCCGCCACACGCTGGCCGGGAGCGAGCCGCCGCCCACCCCGATGAGGGAACCGTGCGCCACGAGCGGGCGGTGGGCGTCCGGTTCTCCGGCGAGGCGCTCCGCGCGGACCAGGTCGCCACGGCTCGCGCAGTCGATGCACCACGGCAGCAGCGCCACCCCCAGGACGCGTTGGTACTCGCCCCGGTAGCCGCGGTCGTGCTCGATCACCCTGCCGGTGAGGTCGACCTCGCACAGCGCCGAGATCACGTGCTCGCCGAAACCAACGCGTGTGGCGACGAGCCGCTCGGCCGCGGGCCGCTCGCGGAAGGCGTGGAAGCCGCACTCGCAGGTGAGGGAGGGCGACCGGTGGCCCTTGCCGCGTGCGCACGCTGCTCGCGCCTCCACGCCGTAGGCGTCGCCCAGGACGACACCGGCCAGCCGCGGTCGCGCCCAGAGGGGGTCGATGACCAGGTGGGCGGCCTTCCAGCCGCGGGGCGCGCGGTGGTGCTCGAGCCGCTCGACCGGCAGCGCCCCGAAGCGACCGGGCATCCTGCCGGACCACATCAGCGCCCGCAGCTTCGGCCATCGTGCCAGCGCGAGACCCACGTTGAGGACGAACAGGACCGCCAGGGCTGCGAGCGCAGCCCCCTCGACCGCGGACACGGTCAGTCCCGAGCGGTGGGGCGTCGTGCAGGCTCGGCGCGGCGGTCAACCTCGGGGCGAGCCACCCGCTCCTCCTCGGCGGGTCCCTGCTCCTCCCTCGCGGGCGACCGCGGCTCCATCGTCGGTGGGTGCGCGACCTCGAGGATCCTGCGGGGTCGACCGAGCTGGCTCACGGGCTCACCTCCGTCGGTGTGTCAGGTGACGTAAAGCCAAGCTCTTTCCGCGACGCCGCGCGTGTCTCATGGGCGTCCCTCCGTCCGTCCGACGGCGACGCAGCCGACGTGAGGAGTGCTCGGCCGTCCGTCCACAGTTCCCCCGGGATCCGTCCCCCGCTCCGGGCGGCGCACAGGCAGGCTGCGTGCGGACCCGGCGGAGGAGCCGCTGTGCATGACTGGTGGGACCTGAGCCTGGGGCTGACGCGGTCGTGTGCGGAGCTCGACCTCCGCGCTGACGGAGCGGTCCGTCCGCGCCTGCTCGCCTGGCAGGGTGAGCGCCCACTCCTGGTCGCGGAGGCGCGCCCCTTCCCGCGCGGAGACTACGCCGCACCGCTGATCGAGCTGTTCGCGCTAGTGGCACCGCTTGACGCCGACCGGTTGGCTCTCGTGCTGCCCGCCCGCGCCTGGTCGCTGAGCGACCCCATGCCGCCGGTCGTCCGTGGCGTCGGTGACCTGCGACAGCGTGTGCTCGCCGTCGAACGGGTCGATGGCCATGGCGCCCCGCTGCGGACGGAGAGCACGCTGCTGCCATTTGACGTGACGGAGGGGGTGGTCCACTGGGCGGAGCCCGTGTCCCCCGGACCGGCGGACGGCTGGATCCCCGGCGCCGTGGAGGCGACGGTGCGTGAACGCCACCGTCTGCGGTGCCCGCCGGAGCAGGTGCGGGCGCAGGCGCTGCGGTGCGTCCGCCTGGGGCACACGCTGGTGTTGGAGCGCCAGGTCGCCGAGCGCTTGCGGCTCGATCCGGTGCCGGAGGCCCCCGCGGCGGGTGGCGCGGCGCAGCCGAGTGAGCCGTGGCGGCCACCCGGCAGGTGAGGAGCACGCTGGCCGGCCTGGGCCGCCCGGTCGGGGCGTCGCAGCTCACTGCCCGCCTGACCGGATCGTGCGTGAGAACGGTCGTCGGTGACCGTCACGACGCACGATCAAGGAATCGCCGGTGACCGGAGTGGGATCGTGCGTGAGAACGGTCGTCGGTGACCGTCACGACGCACGATCGTGGAACGGCCGGCCGCCCCGGTCGGGGCGTCACGGACGCAGGTCGCCGCCCTCCACCGCGTCGTCCAGCAGCTGCTGCACGTGCTGCCACACGGCGGGCAGCACCTCCCCGGTCACCCGGTTGCGGTCGCGGACCTGCTCCACGCTCACCGCGTGCCGGCGCCACGCCGCCCCACCGGACGCCAGGTTGAGCAGCACCGGAGCGAGACGGTCCACCGCCGACGCGAACCGGGCGTCGAAGGTCGACCTGGCCTCGAACTCCTCCCACAGCCGCCGCAGCTCCTCGCCCTGCCCGCCCGGGAGTAGCCCGAAGATCCGCCCCGCCGCGACCCGTTCCCGCGCGAGCTTGTCCGTGGCGTCGGGACCGTACGCGAAGGTGTCCCCCGCATCGATCTCGACCAGGTCGTGCAGCGCCAGCATGCGCAGCACCCGCGGCAGGTCCACCGGCTCGACGGCGTGCTCGGACAGGACGCTCGCGATCAACAGGAGGTGCCAGGAGTGCTCGGCGCTGTTCTCACGCCGGCTGCCGTCAGCGAGCGTGTTCTGACGCACCACCCGCTTTAGCCGGTCCGCCTCCAGGAGGAAGGCCAGCTGTGCGCGCACCCGGTCGCCGACGGGTGACCCGCTCACCTCACCGCGCCCGCTCGAACGTCGCGGTGAGCGTCCCGACCGCGATGACGCTGCCCTGCAGCGCGTCGTGCAGCTCCCGGGCGGTGAAGCCGTGCTCCAGTGCGAGCCCGTCCGCGGACGCGAACACGGTGAACACGTAGCGGTGGGGTTCCTCGCCGGGAGGTGGACAGGGAGCCGCGTAGCCGGTGGTGCCCGCGTCGTTCACCCCGACCGCGGCGCCCTCCGGGATGACGTTCTCGTCGAGCCCGTCGAGGCCCGAATCGATGCCCGCCATCATCCAGTGCACGAAGGTGCCACCGGACGCGTCCGGGTCCTCGCACACGACCGCGATCTCGACCGTGTCACCGGGGATCCCCCGCCAGGCGAGCGCCGGCGCGACGCCCTCACCCTCGCACGTGAGGTGCGTGGGCAGCTCGTCGTGGTCCTGGAAGGCGGCGCAGGTGAGGTACACGGTCCGGGGAGCGTCACCGGCGGCACGCGAGGGGGCCACGTCGGCCATACGGGTCTCCCGGTCGGTCCGTCGGGGCGCGTGACGAGTGGTGCGTACGGGCGGCCACCCTCCGCGTCGGTCGTCCACGAGGCTAGGGACCGACGACCACCCCGCCGGTGACCTCTCGTCCGGACGGCTTTGCGGCTGGTGGCAAGCCGCGCTGCTGCTGTGCGCCTCGACCGGCACCCGGAGGGCGAGGTCCACAGGCGCCGGCCGCGAGGACGACCGTGAGCAGGGCCCGTCGTAGCCGCATCACCCATCGGGATCCTGGCGGAGGATCCCGTGTTCGGTCAGGTGCTGCGCGACGGCCTCGACCAGCCTGTCCCCGGCCAGCAGTGCGATGTCGTTGTGGTCGGCGCCGGACACGGCCACGAAGCGCTTGGGCTCGCGGGCCGCGTCGCACACCCGCCGGCTCTGTGCGAACGGCACGATCCGGTCGCGCTCGCCCGCCACCACGAGCACCGGCGCGGTGACCCGACCGATCAGGTCGAGCGAGCCGTAACGCTCGACCAGCAGGGAGGACGGGAACCACGGGTAGTGCACCCGCGCCACGTCGGCCAGCGAGGTGAACGGCGAGCGCAGCACCAGCGCCGCCGGAGGCGCATCGGCCGCGAGCGCGGTCGCGACGGCCGCCCCCAGCGACTCGCCCAGGTAGACGATGCGTGCCGGGTCCACGTCGTGGCGTGCCAGCAGGGCGGCGCGACCGGCGCGTGCGTCGGCTAGAAGACCGTCCTCGGCGGGACGGCCGGGGTTGCCTCCGTAGCCGCGGTAGTCCACCAGCAGGACCGCGACGCCGCGCTGCGCCAGGGCACGAGCCAGCGGCGCCCGACCCGCGCGGTTGCCGCCGTTGCCGTGCAAGACGAGCGCCGCCGCGCCGTCCCCCCGCTCCGACGGGAGGTACCACGCGGAGAGGTCGAGCCCGTCCGCGGTGCGCAGGACCACCTCCTCGCCGCCCGGCAGCACACGCTCGATGTCCGGTGGGGCGGGTCCCGGCAGGTACAGGAGGTGACGTTGCAGCGCGCGCAGCGCCCCGCGGGTCGCGCCCGCCAGCGACGGCACCGACCCGGACATCACCGCGGTACCCCGATCGTCGCCGAGTGCTTGCCAGGCGGTCCTAGCGGTGCCAGCGTGTGGCGGTCAACGCTGAGGAGGTACGACGTGGCCTGGGACCTGACCGTCATGCTGCCCGACCGACCGGGGACGTTCGCCGACGCCGCCACCGCGCTGGGGGCCGCCGGGGTCAACATCGAAGGCGTCTGCGGCATCCCCTTCCAAGGACAGGGCGTGGTGCACCTGCTGGTGGAGGATGCCAGCCAGGCGCGGCGGGCCCTAGAGGGCGCCGGCATCGCGGTGACGGACGAGAACGAGGTGCTCGTGCTCGAGTGCCCGGACCGCCCCGGCGAGGTCGCGAAGCTGGCGCGCGCGCTCGCCGACGCGGGCATCAACATCAAGCTGCTGTACCTCGCCACCCGCACGCGCGTGGTGTTCGGAGTGGACGACGTCGCCAAGGCGGCGGCTGCGCTCAGCTGACCCGCGGCGGCCCCGCCGGGCACGGTCGGTCGGCGGGGGTGCGGCGCCGGGCCGCTCGACCGGCAGGATCGGGGCGGAGTGCGGCGCCAACCGCTCGACCGGCAGGATCGGGGCGGGGCCGCCGCAGGGCGGCGTGCCAGGATGCGCGCCGTGACCCAGCCAGCCGCCTCCGGACGCTCGCTCGCGGGCCGGCCGCCGTACGGCAGCGCGCGTGGCGTGGCGGGCGCCCTGGCGCTCCTGACCGCCGTCCGGTTGGTCACCAACACCGGCTACCGGTTCCTCTACCCGTTCCTGCCGGTGGTCGCCCGAGGGCTCGGCGTGTCCATCGAGCGAGCCGGCCTGCTGGTGTCGGCCATGTCCCTCGGCGGCGTCGCCGCGCCCATCGTGACCGGCCTGAACGCACGGGCGGGGGAGCGGCACCGGCGGCTGGCCGCGTTCGCACTGCTGTCGTTCGCAATGGGCACCGCGGTCGCGGCGGCCACCACCGTGTACGTCGGGGTTCTCGCGGGCTTCGTGCTGCTCGGTGTCGCCAAGCCGTTGTACGACGTCGCGGCGCACTCGTACCTGGCCGACCGCACCGCCTACGAGCGACGTGCCCGCGTGCTGGCGGTGATCGAGCTCACCTGGGCGGGTGCGCTCCTGGTGGGGGCGCCGGCAGTGGGCTGGCTGATCGACCGGGCTGGCTGGCAGGCGCCGCTGTGGGTTCTCGCCGCGCTCGCGTTGGCGTCGCTCGCCGCGATGCCGCTGGTGCTCGAGCCGGACCGTCCGCAGGCGGCCACTCGGGGCGAACGCTCTCGGCTGGACCGCAGCAGCCTGGCGTTGCTGGCCGCGATGGCGGTCTTCACGTACGCGGCCGAGGTGACCTTCGTGGTGTTCGGGGCGTGGCTCGAGGAGGATTTCGGGCTGTCCGTGCTCGCGCTGGGCGGGCTGTCGACGTTCATCGGCGTCGCGGAGCTCGTGGGGTCGGGCGCGGTGGTCGCCTTCGCCGACCGGGTGGGCAAGCGGCGCTCGGTCGCGATCGGACTGGTGGTGTCGGCGGGGGGGTTCGCGCTCGTGCCCGCCACCGACCAGCTCACGACGGGCCTGGCCTCCTTGGCGGTGGCCCTGCTCGGCTTCGAGTACGCGTACGTGGCAGCGATCCCGCTGGCCAGCGAGTCGCGACCGGGCGCCCGCAGCCGCTACCTCGCGCTCGTGGTCGTCGCCACGACGCTGCCACGGGCGCTCGCCGCCGCGACCGGGCCCACGCTGTTCACCGCGATCGGCGTGGCCGCGAACGCGGCGCTGTCGGTCGCTGCCAACCTGGCCGGCCTCGTCCTCCTGCTCGCGTTCGTCGACGAGCGCGACCCTGCCCGCCCCGTCACACGGTCCCGGGGAGGGAAGCCCGGCGCCTGAGCTCGCGCCGGTCGACCTTGCCCAGGTGGGTGCGGGGCAGCACGTCGACCACCAGCACCGCGCGCGGGTGCTTGTACGCCTCGAGACGGTCCAGCACCCAGTCCTGCAGCTCCTGCTCCAGCCCCTGGTGGTGTTCGCTCACCACGACGAACGCGACCGGCCTGGTCAGGCCGTCCTCGTCGTCGGCCCCGACCACGGCGCACTCGACCACAGCCGCGTGCTCCAGCAGACACCCTTCGACCTCGGCGGGGATCAGCCACTTGCCCTTCACCTTCAACGCGTCGTCGCCCCGCCCCACGTAGCGGATGTAGCCGTCCGCGTCGCAGGTGATCAGATCCCCGGTCACGACCCACTCGCCGCGGAACGTGCGCTGCGTGGCGGGCATGTCACGCCAGTAGGCGATCGCGCGCGACCCCCCGCGGACCCACAGGTCGCCGACCTCACCGGGCGGTAGGCGGCGACCGTCGAGGTCTCGCACCTCCACGTCGTAGCCGGGCACCGCCCGGCCGAGCGTGCCTGGTCGCACGTCGCCGGGCCGGTTGCTGACGAAGATGTGCCACATCTCCGCGGTCCCGAGTCCGTCCAGCAGTTCCACGCCGTAGGTGTGGTGCCAACGCGCTTGCAGGGTCGGCGGCAGTGCCTCCCCGGCCGACGTCACCACGCGCAGGCTCGACAGGTCCTGCGCCGTGGCGCCCGGGTGGTCGAGCATCTGTGCGAGCATCGACGGCACGTTGACCATCACCGTCGCCCGGTGACGCGCGATCAGGTCGAACAGCAGCTGCGGGGCGGGGCGCTCCGGGTACAGCACCGAGGACGCCCCGACCGAGAACGGGAAGAACAGGTTGGCCCCCATCGCGTAGCCGAAGTAGAGCTTGGGGACGGAGATCGTGACGTCGTTGTCGCGGTAGCCGACCACCTCCCGCCCGTAGGTGACCGCCGCGTTCGCGTACGACCGGTGGGTCTGCACCACCGCCTTCGGGCGGCCGGTGGTCCCGCCGGAGAAGAGCCAGATCGCCGGGTCGTCGCGGTGGGTG
>DASZZX010000048.1:0-3027 GCA_036260415.1 Nitriliruptorales bacterium | reverse complement strand
CCGGCCGGCGGCGCGACGCGGGGAACCGCACACCGAGCGGAGGGATCGAACATGCGGCACCGCAACAGTCGGAGGTGGGCTGTGCTCCTCTTCGCCTTCGCGCTCGTCGCCGCTGCCTGCGGCGGCGGAGACGGGGACGGGGCGCCAGCGCCGACCGGGGAGGCGACCGTCGAGACCGGGGACGAGGACCTCGGACAGGTCGTGATCGAGTCCGGTCAGCCGATCGAGATCGCAACGATCCAGGTGATCAGCGGCGGGCCGGCCAGCCTGGGTCAGGACCAAGTGACCGCCATCGAGGTCGCCATCGAGGATCGCAACAGCGAGTTGCTGGGACACCCGATCCAGCTGCAGGTCGAGGACGGTCAGTGCTCGGCCGACGGTGGCACCACGGCCGCGCAGAAGATCGTGTCGAACCCGCAGGTGATCGGCATCATCGGCACCAGCTGCTCGGGGGAGGCGGTGCCCGCGGCACAGATCATGTCGGACGCCGGCCTGGTGATGATCTCGGGGTCGAACACCTCGCCCTCGCTCACCGCCCTGCCGTACCTGTCCGAGGAACCGCTCGAGGCGCAGGACAACTGGCAGGAGGGGTACTTCCGGACCGCCCACAACGACGAGTTTCAGGGCCAGGGTGCCGCTCAGTTCGCCTTCGAGGAGGTCGGGGCGAAGAAGGCCGTGACGATCCACGACGGCGACCCGTACACGGAGGGGCTGACCACCCAGTTCGGCGAGTTCTTCAAGGACCTCGGGGGCGAGATCGTGCTCGCCACCGCCATCAACAAGGGTGACACGGACATGCGTCCGGTCCTGACCGAGGTCGTCGCCAGCCAGCCGGACCTGGTGTTCATGCCGATCTTCCAGCCCGAGGCGGACTTCATCGTCCAGCAGGCGACCGAGTTCCCCGAGCTGGAGGACGTCCAGCTCATGGGCGCTGACGGGTTGCTGTCGGACACGTTCGTGACGATCCCCGAGACTCAGAACATGTACTTCTCGGGTCCGGCCGTGGACCAGGGCTCCGACCGGTACGACCAGTTCGTCCAGCGCTACCAGGAGAAGGCCGGCACCCCGCCGATCCAGGCCTTCCACGCGCACGCCTACGACGCGGCCAACATCCTCCTCGACGCCATCGAGGAGGTCGCCCAGGAGGACGGCGACAGGTTGACGATCGATCGGCGGCAGATGCGCGAGTTCCTGTACGACCTCGAGGGCTACGAGGGCCTGACCGGCACGCTGACCTGCAACAAGTTCGGCGACTGCGCCCAGCCGCGGATCGGCGTCTACCTCAACGAGGACCCGACGGCCGGTATCACCGCCACGGTCCAGAACGTGGTGTTCACGTCCTCGCCGGAGGTCGCGGCAGAGAAGCTGGAGTAGGAGCCGTGCACGGGCCCGGCCCGCCTCGGCGCGGCGCCGGGCCCGTGGCCAACGGCTGACACGGTGGTCGCCCGGCGCGACCGCCCTCCCCGGCCGCCCGTCTGCCGTACGCTGCCGGCCATGGCGCAACGCGTGAGCTGGTCGACGACTGCGGGTGCCGGTCCCGCCCCGTCACGTCGCTGAGCGCCGATGGCGACGCCGTTGACCCGTTCGGACCGGCTGCTGCACCTCGACTTCGTCGCCGCCGTCCTGTGGGCGGTGCGCATCGCCGCCGTCGTCGTCGTGCTGTGGGGCGCCTTCTTCAGCCTGACCAGCGGGCGCCTCACCGCCGTCCAGTGGCGGGACCTGATCGTCTTCGGGATCGCGCAGGGTTCGGTCTACGCCCTGATCGCGCTCGGCTACACGATGGTCTACGGGGTGCTGGGCTTCATCAACTTCGCGCATGGCGAGGTCTTCATGAGCGGGGCGATGGTGGGGTTCTTCGCCGCCGACGCGCTGTTCCGGGCCGGCCTCTGGGCGTCCAACCCGTTCCTGTCACTGCTGATCGTCCTCGTGGTGTCGATGGCCACCTCGACCCTGGTGGCCGTGCTGTTGGAACGTGTCGCGTACCGGCGGCTGCGGGCTGCGCCCCGCCTGATCCCGCTCATCACGTCGATCGGCGCCTCCTTCTTCCTGCAGTACGCCTTCCGCGGTCTGTTCGGAGCCGGGATCCGCACCTACCCGTCGGTGGGCGTCCTCGCTGGGCGTATCGACGTGCTTGGGGTGAGGATCGCCACGTCGCAGGCGCTGGTCATCGCGGTCGCGATCGGCATGATGGTGGGCCTCTACCAGTTCGTGGAGCGCACCAAGGCCGGTCGCGCCCTGCGGGCCGTTGCGGAGGACAAGGAGATCGCCGCGCTGATGGGCGTCAACGTGGACCGCACCATCGTGCTGACCTTCGCAGTGGGCGGGGCGATGGCGGGGGTGGCCGGCCTGCTGTGGGGCGTGGTGTTCCGCAGCGTGTTCTTCTTCACCGGCTTCCTGCCCGGCATCAAAGCGTTCACCGCCGCCGTGCTCGGCGGCATCGGCAACATCGTGGGAGCCATGGTCGGCGGCCTCGCGCTTGGGATCTTCGAATCGCTGGGGCCGAGTCTGGTCCTGAGCGGGCTGGGCATCCCGTCCGCCCACCAGCTGAAGGACGTCGTGGCGTTCACGGCGTTGGTGCTCGTCCTTATCTTCCGCCCGACCGGGCTGCTGGGTGAGCGCCTGGCCGAGGAGCGGGCGTAGATGACCCAGGTCACGGCCGAGCCCAGGGCGCAGGCTCCGCCGGAGCGTCCCGGACCTGCCGCACCGGACGTCGACCTTCGCAGGGCGCTGCGGATCGGCCTCGTGGGTGGCGTCGGCGCGGTGTTCCTGGCGGCCATCGGCATGGTGCAGTCGTTCGCGGGACGCGAGGTCGTCGACCCGTTGCTGACCCTCGGCTACCTCGTGCTGATCTCGGCGCCGTTCATCGCCGGGTACGTCGCCGGTCACCCTCCGGCCGTGCTGGAGGGCTACGAGGGGGGCCGCACCGGCGTGCGCAACGTGCTGGCCGGACTGCTCGCAGGGCTGGGCACCGCCACCGTGCTCGCCGCGTTCGTGCTCCTGGCCGACGCCGCCGACGTCCGACGCGTC
>DASZZX010000047.1:0-9059 GCA_036260415.1 Nitriliruptorales bacterium | reverse complement strand
GGGGGAGGGGCCCGGGATGGCACTCGGAGCGGAAGAGGGGATGGGAGACCCGCTCCGTGCCACCGACCGGCGCGACACGAGGGGGAGGTCGCACCGGTGTCCCTGTGAGCGCCTCGACCGTTTGAGCGCCTCGGCCGTAGGGGACGTCCGCCCCCCCAGGCGATCACCTGGCACAGCATGGCGGATGTGGTCGCTGCGCGCCAGCGCTCGATGCAGCCATGCCCGCATGGCCCATCCGTACTACCGGGTGTCGGCCATCCGGCCGCCGGGGGACACCGGGGCAGACCGCCGGTAAAGACACTGTCCGTACACGCCGACAAACGGACGAGGTACGCCCCCGCGGCCGGCCCTCACGCCGCACGCGATCAGCGGCAACAGGACGGAGGTCCTCATGGCGGAGTTCCTCGATGCCTTCGACGTGGAGCGCGGCGCGCTCCTCAAGGCGGTCACGCGCTTCGAGGACGTGTGGGGACGCTTCCAGGAGCGACGCGGGCTCCAGGTCGACGGCGATGACGTGTCCGACGGCCTGATCGCCGGTGAGCTGGCACTGGTCCGCCGCGACCTCGAGCAGAGCAAGTTCACGGTGGGCATGTTCGGGCTGATCAAGCGCGGCAAGTCCACGTTGCTCAACTCGTTGCTTGGTCTCGAGGTGTCGAGCATGCACGTGACCCCCGAGACGGCGGTGCCGGTGTACGTGGACTACGGCGTCCCGCAGGCCGACGTGTACTTCGCCGACGGCACCGTCAAGCACGTGGCGGTCGAGGAGGTGGAGCGCTACACGTCGCAGAAGTACAACGAGAACAACCACCTCGGCGTGCTGCACGTGCACCAGTTCGTCGAGGTGCCGTTCCTCCGCAACGGCGTCCGCCTGGTGGACACACCCGGGCTCGACGACGCGCAAGCCGACGAGGTCTACACCCAGCGCACCCTCCAGGAGCTGGACGCGGTCGACGCAGGCGTCGTCGTCTTCCTGTCGCCCCCGACCGTCTCGGCCACCGAGCTCAACTTCCTGCAGGAGATCGCCGCGCGACAGATCCGGAAGGTCTTCCTGGTCTGCAACATGTACCCGCAGCACTTCTACGACCCCACCACCCGTGGTCAGGTGCTGTCGTACGTCGGCAACCGCATCGTCGAGGCGTCCCGCCGCGTCGGTGTGACCGGCGAGGTGCGCCTGTACCCGCTGTGCGCGCTCGACGCGTGGACCGCTCGTCGGGACTTCGACATCGACGGGTTCAAGGCCTCCGGCGCGGCGCGCCTCCTGCGGGACATCGAGACGTTCCTGTCCGAGCAGGCCGGCCGCGAGGTCCTGGTCGACGCCGCTCGCCGGGTCGCCCAGGCCGCCGACCTAGCCAAAGGCGAGGTGGGTGTGCGCCGACGGTTGCTGGAGGACCGCGACCTGCTGGCCGCGCACCGCCGACGGCTCGACGAGAACGTCCGCGACCTCGAGCGCGACTTCAACACGGCGGTCAACTCCACGCTGGCATCGATCGAGCCGCTGCAGATGCGCGTCCGCGGCCAGCTGCTGGCGCCCTTCGGCCGCGCCAAGCAGGCTGTCGGCGAGCTGAGGACGCTGGAAGAGGTCGAGCGGTTCGCCACCCGGTTCCGCCGGGAGGTGGAGGTCGCCGGAGAGGTGGCCTCGCGCAGCTTCCAGTCAGGTTTCGAGACCACGCTCGACCGGCTGCGCAGGACACTGGAGCAGCGCTTCGAGGCCGTGATGACCGACCTCACCCCGTCGGTCCCCAAGGTGGCGCTCAACGGACGGGGGTTCCTGCTCACCCCCGACCAGGTGCAGGCCGCGCGGCGCAACGACGACGGCGGGCTCACCGGTGCCATCTCGGGCGCCGCAGCGGGCGGCGTGCTGTCGGGTGGCGCGGCGTTCGCGCTGCTCGGCGGCGTCCTCGGCCCGCTGGGGATGCTGGCCGGTGCCCTGGTCGGGTGGAAGCTCGGGGTGGTCTTCGGGGGGTCGCGGGGTGTCGAGCGTGCCCGCCAGCTGCTCCTGGAGCGGCTCGAGGAGGTGTCGCGCGAGCTGACGCGCGACTTCGACGCGCAGGTGGCCCTGCAGCTGCGCTCCGTCCGTGAACTGGTCAACCGGCGGCGCCACCTGTTCGCGGCTGACCTCTACCACCAGTTCGAGCTGGTGGAGTCGCTCGCCGAGGACTCCGAGAAGACGGATCAGTACCTGCGCGAGACCGAACGCTTCGCATCTTCGTTCGACGCGTGCGCACAGTCGGCGCTGAAGATCACCGGCCTCATCAAGCTCCCCGCCGCGCTGGACGCGATGGTGTAGCCGCCGGACGCCGGCCGGCGAGGAGGACCGACCTCGTTTCCGGCCGAGGAGAGCCCGGGCGACTAGGCGACGTTGGTGCGGCGCGTGCGTGGGACTCCCGCCTCACGCAGGACCGCGGCCGGGACACCAGCTTCGCGCCACGCTGAGTACGTGATGCCCTTGCGGTCCGAGTACTCCTGAACGGCCTCCTTGAACTCGGCTTCGAGCGCGTCGACGTCCGGCTGCGCCTCCAGCTCGGCCAGCTGCGTCTCGATGTCCAGGCGCTTCTGGATCAGCTCCACACGCCTGGCGGCGTTGGGCTCCTCGTCGATCTGTGCCTGCACCCGGTCGATCCTCTTCTCCAACGCTTTACGGTCGACAGGGCGGCCCGGGCCTCGCTTCGTCGACTCGAGCGCCTGCATGTAGTCACGTACGGCTTTGGCCTGCCTCCGACCCTTCGCCAACGCATCTTTGTGTTCCTGAGTCATGCCTCCGCGACGCATGTCGCCTCCGTCCGATCTTCCCGTAGCCTGGTCGTCCACGGTGCTCCGCGAGTCTTCCATCCCGGCGGCTTTCCGGCAAGCTACAGCCTCCTTGAGCGCCGTATTTGATGACCGCGGCGGACCGAACTGCGCGCACGAAGGTCATCTTGCGGGATACGGCAGCCGCCGGAGCCCGGGTTGGTAGGCTCACCGCCCCGTGTCCTGCCGCGCCGCTCGAGGAGACGCTCCGTGGCCACCGATCTGCCACCGGCGAGGTCGATCGCCGAGAACCCGAGCCAGGAACAGATGCGGGAGTGGGCCCTGCGGTACCTGGGCGAGCGCATCCAGGAGACCGAGTTCAGCAACCTCAATTACACGGCCGAGGTGACCGCTCGACTCAAACGCTCCACGTTCTTCGTCGCCGACAGCGAGATCCACCAGCAGCGCATGCCGCGCGCCGAAGCCGAGCAGTGGGCGCGTCAGCAGGACGAGTACATCGCCTCACGGGACATGCTCCTGATCGAAGGGTACATCGGACCGGATCCCGACTTCCGCACCGGCTCGCGTCTGTACATCGAACGTGAGCAGGCGAACATCCCGGCGATGCAGCAGCAGCTGTACTTCGACCGTGACGACGGCTGGGAGCCCGAGTTCACGGTCATCTACACGCCCGGCCTAAGGGCGCCGGGCAAGCCGGACGACCGGCTGATCATCGTCAACCTCGACACCTACGTGACGCGCGTGCTCGGGTCCGACTACTTCGGGGAGTCGAAGATGGGCGGGCTGCGCATGTGGAACAAGCTGATCTACGACCGCGGTGGCCTGGCGATGCATGCGGGCGCGAAGGTGTTCCCGGCCGAGCACGTCGCCGCGGGGCAAGAGAAGCTCGCGCTCATCATCGGGCTGTCGGGGACGGGCAAGACCACCACCACGTTCCGCCAGCAGCACGCGTCGCTGCCCGTGCAGGATGACTTCGTCGCGCTGATGCCGGGCGGCGAGGTGCGCACCACGGAGAACGGTTGCTTCGCCAAGACCTTCGGCCTCAACCCCGAGGACGAGCCCAACATCTACGGTGGCACCACCGACCCGCGGGCGTGGTTGGAGAACGTGTCCGTCGACGGGGACGGCAGAGTCGACTTCCACGACACGTCCTACACGGCCAACGGCCGCTCCACCTTCCCGCTCGAGATCATCCGCCACCGTGACCCCCGCGCCCTCCCCACCGCCGACTACCTGCTCATCCTCAACCGCAACGAGAACATCATCCCCGCGGTCGCCAAGCTCGAACGCGGTCAGGCCGCTGCCTACTTCATGCTGGGCGAGAGCAAGGGCACCAGCGCCGGGGGCGCCGCAGAGGCCGGAAGGAACCTGCGAGTGCCGGGCACCAACCCGTTCTTCTTCCACAACGACGCCCGGCAGGGCAACCGCCTGCTGGAGCTGCTCGACACCATGCCCGACCTCGAGGTCTACCTGCTCAACACCGGCCGGGTGGGAGGCACCAACGGCGACGAACGGTCGAAGAAGGTCAAGATCTCCCACTCGTCGGCGATCGTCGCCGCGATCGTCGACGGCTCGATCGAGTGGGAGGAGGATCCAGACTTCGGGTACGCGGTCGCCACCAGCGTGGATGGAGTAGACGACCCCGAGCTGCTGCAACCGCGCAGGATGTACGAGCGGCAGGGTCGGATCGGCGAGTACAAGGAGAGGGTCGAGACGCTCAAGCACGAGCGCAACGAGTACCTCAACCGCTACGAAGCGCTCGACCCGTCCATCCTCGCCGCCGTGAAGTGACCCCCGCCCCCGGGCGGGTGCCGCCCCCGGCGCGGGGCGTGCACGTCGCTGCGGCGGCCGCCTCGGCATCCGACTGGTGACCTGTCCAGCCGCGTGGGCGGGATCCCGCCTCTTGCCGGGGTGAGGTCCATGGTCCACAGGGGCCGACCAGGCCCCTGACCTTGACGGCGGCGGATGGCCGATGCTCCCGACGTGCCGGCGGACCGCCACCGGCGCCTCGCCTGGGACGCCCGGCGGCAGCTCGGCGTGTTCACAGGTCGTCAGGCCCGTGACGGCGGCTATCCACGCTCCACGCTCGCGACCTCGTCGCGTCGGGGCGGTGGCGCCGCTGGTACCGATCCGCCGAGGCGGTGTACAGCGACGCGTGCCTGCCCGAAACCTGGGAGGTCCGGCTCACCGCCGCGATGCTCGCGCTCGGGCCCGATGCGGCGGTCGCCGTCGTTCGGCGGCGGCGCTGTGGCACCTCGCGGACCTGGACCGCCCCGGTCCACTCGAGCTGGTCCTTCCCCGAGCGACGGGTTCCGCGCCTGAATGGCGCGACGGTCCGCGGCACCGGCTGGCTGCCGGCGGACCACCTGGTGCGGCTGGGTCACTTCCGGGTCACGACCGTGACGTGCACGGTGCACGACCTCGCGGGGCGCGTGCCGGACCCGCAGCTGTTGGAGGCGGCGGCTGACGGGCCACGGCGACGCCTCACCGATCCCGGCCTGCTCGCCGAGTGCGTGCTCACGCGACCACGCTCGCCTGGCAACCGGGCGCTGCGCACGGTGGTCGCCGAACTGGACGAGGGTTACCGTCGCGCCCGCTCGGTCCGCGAGATCCGCGCCCACCGGCACCTGACGACGGCGGTCGTCACCGGGTACGAGGTCAACGCCCGCGTCCTGCTGTCGTGTGGGCGGACAGTGGGGTTCGACCTGCTGTGGCGTGACCTGCGTCTGGCGTGGAGCTCGACAGCGAGCGCCACCACGGCAGCGTCACTGCACGCCGGCGGGACGGGCTACGCGACCGCGACGCCGCGCCCGACGGTTGGCGGGTGGTCCGGGTCCCCACGGAGGTGCGGACCGCCCCGACCGGTTCGTGGCCACCGTGCGGGCTGCGCTCCTGGACGCGTGCGGTCGCCGACGCGACCTGACCCCGCGACCCGACCCCGCCACGTGACCTCGCGACCCGACATTCGCGGCCTGACATCGCGACCTCACCTCGTGGAAGGGCGGGGTTCCGCCCCTTCGTCGCGTGTGGTCGGGGGCCGCCACGGCGACGAGGCGCTGCCCCCGCGTCCACGCCCCGGGCGAGAGCCGCCGACGGTCAGCCCTCGCGGGGGCGGCGGACGTCGTGGGCCCGCCGCAGCGCGGTCCGCAGCTGGTCCTTGGTCATCTTCGAGCGTCCCTCGATACGGGCCTCGCGGGCGAGCTCGTACAGCTCCTCCTTGGTGATGTCGTCACGGTCGAACGGCGGTGGCTCGGTCCACTCGATGCGCTCTCGCCAGGTCCGTCGCTCCTGCTGGATGCTGGGTCGCAGGTGCTCGTCGGCCTCGGGCATCGGCAGGCTCCTCACGCTCCGGACGTGCTGACACGTCGCCCGGTCAGAGACCCAGCCAACCCTGGGCCGGACGACCGGCGTCCCGGCGCCCACGGCCGAACCGCCAGGGTGGCCGGCTCAGGTCGGACGGCCCCGCCAGGTGCCCTCTCCGTGCCCGTTGGCGCAACAACCTACGGTGCCGTAGGTTACGGTCGCGTAGGTTCGACCACCGTCGACAAGCACGAGGAGGCGCCACGTGCGCACCGCGATCGACGCCGACGGCAACCACCCCGTCGGCGCCGCTGCGCGACGGGCTGTGAGCGCCGCCCCCGCCGCATCCAGGGCCGCCGCCACCGTCACCGCCGAGGCCGTGGCGGACACCGTGCTGCCGCCCGATGCCGAGGCGATCATGGACCGGGCTCTGCGCGAGGAGGGCCCGCCGGCGGTGAAGGGCATGCGCCGCGTCACCACGGACGAGCTCCGCTTCCAGCGACGCATGACCCTGCTGTTGACGTTGGCACCGCTGGCCGGGGTGGTCGCGGCGATCCTTCTGCTGTGGGGTCAGGGACTGAGCGCGCTGGACCTCGGCCTGTTCCTGACGCTGTACCTCTTCACGGGTGTCGGGGTGACGGTGGGGTACCACCGGCTGTTCACGCACCGCAGCTTCGAGGTGCCGAAGTGCATCCGGATCACGCTGGCCGTGGCCGGCTCGATGTCGGTGCAGGGTGCGGTGATCGACTGGGTGGCCACCCACCGCCGCCACCATGCGTACGCCGACGAGTACGGCGACCCGCACTCGCCGCACCTGGTGCAGGACACCGGGCTCGGGGGGGTGCTGCGCGGCCTGTGGCACGCGCACGCAGGGTGGCTGTTCAACCCCGACGGCACCGTGTCGTCGCGTTGGGCACCCGACCTCCGGGACGAGCCTGCCATGATCGCGATTGACCGGGCCTTCCCATGGCTGGTCCTGGTCAGCTTCCTGCTGGCCCCCGTGGTCGGGCTGGCGGTCACGGGCACCCTGTGGGGCGCGGTCACCGCGTTCGTCTGGGGCAGCCTTGTGCGGATCTTCCTGCTGCACCACGTCACCTGGAGCATCAACTCGATCTGCCACTTCTTCGGCGAGCGCCCCTTCGCCAGCCGCGACGAATCGACCAACAACTGGCCGCTGTCGCTGCTGTCGTTCGGGGAGTCGTGGCACAACAACCACCACGCCTTCCCCACCTCCGCCCGGCACGGACTGCTGCGCGGCCAGTTCGATCCCTCGTGGCGTGTGATCCGGACGCTGCAACAGCTGCGGTTGGCCCGCAACGTGCGGCTGCCGTCGCCGCGCAGCATCCAGCGCAAGTGGGCCGGCGTGCCTCGGCGACTCTGGCGTTGAGAGAGCCCGGTGGCCGCTGACGCACGTCGCGTGCGCCTCTCGGGGCGCGAACGACGCGAGCAGTTGATCGGCGTCGGACGCCAGGTGTTCGCCGACCTGGGCTACGCCGCCGCGTCGGTGGAGGAGATCGCTGACCGTGCCGGCGTCAGCAAACCGGTCGTGTACGAACACTTCGGCGGCAAGGAGGGGCTGTACGCGGTGGTGGTCGACCGCGAGGTCGAGCATCTCTTGCGACGCATCGTCGCAGCCCTGGAGGGCGCCGACCATCCACGCGTGGCGGTGGAGCACGCCGCCATGGCGTTCCTGACGTACATCGAGCAGGAGCGTGACGGCTTCCGCATCCTGGTCCACGACGCGCCGGGGGGCGCATCGTCGGGGACTCTGGCGAGCGTCATCGGCGACGTCGCCGCGCAGGCGGAGTCACTGCTGGCCGACGAGTTCCGGGGCCGCGGCTACGACCCCTCGTTGGCTGCGCTGTACGCCCGGGCACTGGTCGGCATGGTGGCGCTGGTCGGTGAGTGGTGGCTGGAGGTCGACGAGCCCGACCGTGCGACGGTCGCCGCGCACCTGGTGAACCTGGCGTGGAACGGGCTGAAGGCTCTCGACCCGAGTCCCGTCCGGCGCACGGAGGAACCCGGCCCGGCGGCGTGAGACCGAGGTGCTGCCCGGCCAGGCGGAGCGCACCGGTCACCCGGCCAGGGGGAGCGCACCGGTCACCCGGCCAGGCAGAGCGCACCGGTCACCCGGCCAGGCAGAGCGCGCCGGTCACCCGGCCAGGGTCACCGCGCGGGTCATCGTCACGCTCCGTCGGGGGCGGACAGCAGCCACACGCGGTCCAGGCGCCACCCCACCCGCTCCCCCGTGCGGGCGCGCGGAGGGCCGGGGCGCCGGACGGTGACCTGACCCCCCGGCGTGTCGATGCGGTAGTCGGTGTAGGGCCCGCGGTACCACACCCCCCGCACGGTGCCCGACAGCGGCCCGCCCAGCGCCGTCCACTCGGGGCGCACCAGCACCGCCCGGGGGCCGGAGCGGGCACTGCCGGCTCCCGCAGCCGCCCGTGGCTCGCCCGCTCCACCGCCCACTGGGACCCCGCCGTGCACAACCACCCCGCCGTCATCCTGGCCTGCGTCCAGCAGGGAACGCCCGCCTGCCTCCCCCGACCCGTCCGAGGCCACCTCTACCTCCACGTCCCCCACCCGTATCCGCAGGCCGGGTCCCTCCCCGAGAACCTCCACCCGCAGCACTGCGGCGGGGCCGGTCAGCTGGGCCGCCCACAGGTCGACCGGCCGCTCGTAGACGTCGCGCGGCGTGCCGGCCTGCGCGATGCGCCCCTCGCGTAGCAGAGCGACCCGGTCGGCGACAGCGAGCGCCTCGGCCGCGTCGTGGGTGGCGTACAGGGCGGCGGCGCCGGCATCGCGGCGGCGTTCCGCCACTTCCTCCTGCAGAGCGGCTCGCAGCGCCGTGTCGAGGTGGGCGGTGGGTTCGTCGAATAGGTACAGGGCGGCGTCGCGCGCGAGCGCCCGCGCCACCCCGACCCGCTGCTGCTGGCCGCCGGAGAGCTCGGCGGGGCGACGCTGGGAGAGCCCGCCGACGCCCATCCGGTCGAGCAGGTCGCGGGCGCCGC
>DASZZX010000046.1:0-10168 GCA_036260415.1 Nitriliruptorales bacterium | reverse complement strand
ATGGTGTGCTCCACGTCCCGGCGGGCCGCCTTGCTGGCCCGGCTGAACCCGGGCAGCTTCGGCTGGCGCCGCTTGAGCGGCATCTGGCCGCCCTCGAAGTGGACGGGCACGTTCCCGCGCGCCCCGGTCCCCTTGGTCCCGCGGCCGGCGGTCTTGCCACCCTTCCCGCGATCGCCACGACCGACGCGACGCTTGGGCTTGCGGGCACCGTCGGCGGGCTTCAGATCGTGGAGCTTCATGACGGCTCGACCTCCTCCCAGACCACGAGGTGCGGCACCTTGTGCAACATCCCACGGATCTCGGGGCGGTCCGGGTGGACCACCGTGTGGCGGATGCGGCGCAGACCGAGCGACCGCACGGTGGCGCGCTGATCAGCGGGGCGGCCGATGAGCGAGCGGACCTGGGTGATGCGCAGCTGCTTGCCGACCACGGTCACGCCCCCTCCCGCAGCGTCTGGATCATCGCCTTGGGAGCGATCTCGTCGACCGACTTGCCGCGCAGGTCGGCGACCTCCCGGGGATCACGCTGGCGTTGCAGCGCGTCGACCGTCGCATGGACCACGTTGATCGGGTTCTGGCTGCCCAACGACTTCGCCAGGATATCGGAGATGCCAGCGGCCTCGACGACGGCACGGACCGGGCCACCGGCGATGACCCCGGTCCCCGGCGCGGCGGGCTTGAGCAGGACCCGGCCGGCGCCGGCGTGTCCGACGACCGGGTGGACGATGGTGCGACCGATCATCGGCACGCTGAAGAAGCCCTTCTTGGCCTCCTCCACCCCCTTCTGGATGGCCGCCTGGACCTCGCGGGCCTTGCCGTGCCCGACACCGACGTTGCCGCGCCCGTCGCCGACGACCACGAGCGCGGTGAACTGGAACCGTCGTCCGCCCTTCACCACCTTGGCGACGCGGTTGATGCTGACGACGCGCTCGTCGTGCTGGTCGCGGCTGTCGTCGCGACCTCGACCGCGACCGCCTGTCCTGGCTGTTGCCATGCTGGGATCCTCGTCGTGGGGTCAGAACTCCAGGCCGTGCTCGCGAGCGCCCTCGGCGAGGGCCTTCACGCGGCCCGCGTAGCGGAAGCCTCCGCGGTCGAACACGACCCGTGTGATACCGGCTGCGCGGGCCCGGTCGCCGACGACCTCGCCGACGCGGCGGGCGACGTCCGTCTTGTGGCCGTCGCCGGAGACATCACCGTCCAGGGATGACGCGGCCACCAGGGTATGGCCGCGGTCGTCATCGATGAGCTGGGCGTAGATCTGGGCGTTGCTGCGGTAGACGGACAGGCGCGGGCGATCCGCGGTGCCGCGGAGCTTCCTGCCCACGCGCACACGGCGGCGCTCACGCGCGCTGCGTGTCCCGGCCTGCATCATTGCCCTCCGCGTCGTTCAGGCGGTGGTGGGTCACCGCGTTCAGCGGCCGGCGGCCTTGCCGGCCTTGCGCCGGACCTGCTCGCCCTCGTAGCGGATCCCCTTGCCCTTGTACGGCTCGGGTTCGCGGACCTTGCGGATGTCTGCGGCGGTCTGGCCGACCAGGACCTTGTCGATCCCGCTCACGACGATGCGGGTGGGGGCGGGCACCTGCAGCTCGATGCCGTCAGGGGCCTCCACCACGACGGGGTGGCTGTAGCCGACCTGGAGCTCGAGGTCGCGGCCTCTCGCCGTGGCACGGTAGCCGATCCCGACGAGCTCGAGCGATCTCGAGTAGCCGTTGGTGACACCCTCCACCATGTTGGCGATGAGCGTGCGGACCAGGCCGTGGCGCTCCCGGCTGGTGCGGTGGTCGCTGTCACGGGTGACGGCCACAGCGCCGTCGTCGAGCTCGATGCTGACACCGCTGGGCATGGTGCGGACCAGTTCGCCCTTGGGTCCTCGGACCGTGACGGTGCGTCCGTCGATCTCGACCGATACCCCGTCGGGCAAGGGCACCGGGTACTTGCCGATGCGTGACATCAGCGCTTCCTCCTCGCTCGTTCACCGCCCGGCGGGGGAGCCACCGGCGGCCGTGCGTCGGACCTCACCAGACGTAGGCGACCACCTCGCCGCCCCTGCCCTGTCGCCGCGCCTCACGGTCGGTCATGAGCCCCGAGCTGGTCGACAGGATGGCGATGCCGAGACCACCGAGGACCCGGGGGATCTCGTGGCGTTTGACGTAGACACGCAGCCCCGGCTTGCTGATGCGGCGCAGGCCCGACAGCACGCGTTCGCGTTGAGGCCCGTACTTGATGCGCACGTGCAGGGTGGGCTGGGGCTTGGTCGACTCGACCTGGTAGCCGACGATGTAGCCCTCCTGCTGCAGGATCTCGGCGATGCTCGCCTTCATCCCCGACGACGGCATGCTGACGTCGTCGATGTGCGCCATGCTGGCGTTGCGCAGGCGCGTGAGCATGTCCGCGACCGGATCGGTCATGGTCATCGTCGTTCCCTCCTGGGGTGACGCGTTCGGGGTGGGCGACGGTCGTCCCACCGCGCTCCGACGGGCACGCCCCGGGCGGCAGGTCCCGTCCCGGTCGTCACCAGCTCGCCTTGCGGATGCCGGGCAGCTCGCCGCGGTGCGCCATCTCACGGAAGCAGATGCGGCACAGCTTGAACCGGCGGAACACGGCGCGGGGGCGCCCGCAGCGGGCGCAGCGCGTGTTACGCTGCACCGCGTACTTCGGTTCGCGCTTCATCTTGGCGATCAGCGACTTCTTGGCCATGGTCGTCCTCTGTCAGGTCGTTCGTCGCGGCGTCAACCGGCTTGCGGCGCGCGGGCGAAGGGCACGCCCAGGGCCTCGAGCAGAGCCCGGCCGGCGTCGTCTTCCTCGGCGCTGGTCACCAGCGTGATGTCCATCCCGCGGACGGCATCGATGTCGTCGTAGTCGATCTCGGGGAACACCAACTGCTCGGTGATCCCGAACGTGTAGTTGCCGCGGCCGTCGAACGCCCGCGGGTTGAGGCCGCGGAAGTCGCGGATGCGTGGCAGGGCGATCGACAGGAGACGATCGCAGAACTCCCACATGCGATCACCCCGCAGGGTCGCCTTGACGCCCACCGGCATGCCGGCACGCAGCTTGAAGCCGGCGATCGACCGGCGGGCGCGGTTCACGCGGGGTCGCTGGCCGGTGATGACGGCCAGGTCCCGGATGGCGCCCTCGAGGGCCTTGGCATCGTTGATGGCCTCGCCGATCCCGACGTTCACGACGATCTTCTGCAGCCGTGGCACCGCCATGACGTTGGTGATGTGCAGCCGTTCCGCCAGCGCCGGCACGATCTCGTCGCGGTAGCGCTGCTTGAGGCGTGGAACGTAGTGGGTGGTCGTGGTGCTCATGTGTTGTGTCTCCGCCATGCGCCTGGTCAGAACGTCGTGTCGCACTTGGTGCAGTGGCGCACCTTCGAGCGGCGGTCGGTCTCGTCCACCAGCCGGAACCCGACCCGGCGCCCGGTCTTGCAGTTGGGGCAGACGGGCATCACGTTCGACAGGTGGATCGGCGCCTCGGTCTCGATGATGCCGCCCTCCTGGGCTCCGCGGCGGTTCTGTCTGATGCGCTCGTGCTTGCGCACGTAGTTGATGCCCTCGACCAGCACGCGGTGCTCGTCGGGGAACACGTGGATGACGCGGCCTTCCTTGCCCCGGTCCTTGCCGGCGATGACCTCCACCCGGTCGTCCTTGCGTACCCGCTGCATGGTCGTCCGTCCCCCTGTGCTCACAGCACCTCTGGTGCGAGCGAGATGATCCGCATGAAGCGTTGGTCGCGCAGTTCGCGGCCTACCGGTCCGAAGATCCGCGTGCCGCGCGGGGTGCCGTCGGGGCGGATCAGCACGCAGGCGTTCTCGTCGAACTTGATGTAGGAGCCGTCCGGGCGGCGCCGCTCCTTGGCGGTGCGCACGACGACGCAGCGCACCACCTCGCCCTTCCTGACGTTGGCCGCCGGGATGGCCTCCTTGACCGTTCCGACGAACACATCACCGATCGAGGCGTACCGACGACCGGATCCGCCGAGCACGCGGATGCACAGGACCTCTCGGGCCCCGGTGTTGTCGGCCACCTTCAGCCGTGACTCCTGCTGGATCATCTCGGTTCTCTCTCGCTGCTCGCCCCGATGGTGGGGTCGAGCGCCGGCTGCCCGCGGGTTACTTCGCCCGCTCGACGATCTCAGCCAGACGCCACCGCTTGGTCTTGCTCAGCGGACGTGTCTCGACGATCCGGACTCGGTCGCCGATGCCGGCATCGTTGTGCTCGTCGTGCACGTGGTACTTCCTGGTCCGCTGCAGCGTCTTGCTGTAGAGCGGGTGCGTGGTCCGCCGGTCCACCGCGACGACGACGGTCTTGTCGGCGGCGTCCTTGACCACGATCCCGATGCGCTCCTTGCGACGGCCGCGCTCGGCGGTCCCGCGTTCGATGGTGTCGGTCACGTCGTCACCTCGCCCGGTCCTGGCGGGCCTGCTCGGCTGCGAGGTCGCGCTCGCGCAGCACGGTGAGGCAGCGCGCGATCTCGCGCTTGACCTGCCGGACGCGCTGTGGGTTGTCGAGCTGGCCCGTCACCAGCTGGAAGCGCAGGTGGAAGAGCTCCTCCTTCTGCTCGGCGAGGTGCTCTTCGAGCTCCACGTCCGGCAGCTCGCGCAGTTCTGGCGCGGTCACGGTCGCCTCCTTCCCCGGCTCATCAGCCGTCCTCGCGGCGGACGAACTTGGTCTGTACCGGCAGCTTGTGGCTGGCCCGCCGCATCGCCTCGCGCGCGAGCTCCTCGGGTACCCCCGACAGCTCGAACATGATCCGCCCGGGTTTCACCGCCGCGATCCAGTGGTCGGGCGATCCCTTCCCCGAGCCCATCCGGGTCTCAAGCGGTTTCCGGGTGATGGGCTTGTCGGGGAAGATGGTGATGCGCACCTTCCCGCCGCGCTTCACGGCACGGGTGATGGCGACCCGGGCCGACTCGATCTGCCTGGCGGTGATCCACCCCGGCGTGGTGGCCTTCAGCCCGTAGTCGCCGACCTCCACCTCGGTGTGGCCGGTCGCCAGTCCGCCCATGGGCCGGGGCCGGTGCTGCTTGCGGTGCTTGACGCGCTTGGGCATGAGCATCAGGCGCCCTCCTCGTCGCCCGCCTGCTTGGACGGGTCCTCGGGCTCCTCGGTGCGGCCCCTCTCCGGCTGGGTCTCGACCGCATCGACGTCGGGGACCGACGGCTCCGGCGCCGCGTCGGGTGCCACGTCCGCGACCTTCATGGGGCCGCTCTGGGGCGGCGCGGCCTCGGTGGTGGCCTGCTGGACGTCGTGCCGGGCGGTCTTGCCCAGCTCATCGACCGTCACGGGGTGTGGTTCCGCCGCCTGACCTCCGCCGGCGTGCCCGGTGGCGAGGTCGGCAGCGGGCGTCGCGGTGTCCTGCTGGTCGGGTGTGGGGACCCCGGGCGTCTCCTGCGCGGTCGCCTCCGGGGCGCCCTGCTCGGGAGGCGAGGCGGCGGCCTTGCCCGTACCCGGCTCGCGCCGCTCCGCCTTCTCGTCCCCGAGCCCGGCCGCGCGAGCGGCGGCGCGAGCGGCCTTGCGCGCGGCCTTGCGACGGCGGGGACGGTCCTCGGTGGGACGGCCCTCCGCGGCGGCCTTGGCGCGCAGCAGCGCACGCTGTGCCTCGAGTTCCTCGGCGGTGGGCAGCAGGTCGCCCTTGTAGATCCAGACCTTCACCCCGATGCGCCCGAAGGTGGTGCGAGCCTCGTCGAACCCGTAGTCGACGATCGCACGCAGCGTGTGCAGGGGGACCCGGCCCTCCCGGTACCACTCGCTGCGGCTCATCTCGGAGCCCCCCAGGCGTCCCGCCACCTGCACGCGGACGCCTTGCGCGCCCGCCTTCTGGGCGGACTGCACGGCACGCCGCATCGCCCGACGGAACGACACGCGTCCTCGCAGCTGCTCGGCGGTGTTGAACGCCAGCACCTGCGCGTCGAGTTCGGGGTTCTTGATCTCGAGGATGTTGAGCTTGATCTGCTTGCCGGTCATCTTCTCGAGGGCGCCGCGGATCGCGTCGGCCTCCGTCCCGCGACGGCCGATCACGATGCCCGGGCGCGCGGCGTGCACGCTGACCTCGACGCGGTCGTCGGTCCGCACGATGTCCACGCGGGAGATGCCCGCGTGGCGGACCCGTTCCTTGATGTAGCGGCGGATGCGGTCGTCCTCGTGCAGGTAGTCGGCGTACTTCTTGTCCGCGAACCACCTCGACTTCCACTCGGTCGTGACACCGAGTCGGAACCCGTAGGGGTGGACCTTCTGTCCCACGTCTTCTCCTTACCTGGTGGCGGCGCGGCCGCGGGCGCCCCGGGTGACCCGCTCCTCGTCGCGCGTTCCGACCACCACCGTGATGTGGCTGGTCCGCTTGCGGATGCGGTAGGCGCGGCCCAGTGCGCGTGGCTGCCACCGTCGCAGCATCGGGCCCTCGTCGGCGTAGGCGGCCAGCACCCACAGCTCGTCGGGATCGAGCCCGTCGTTGTTCTCGGCGTTGGCGACGGCGGAGTCGAGCACCTTGCCGAGCGGCTTGCCGGCGCCCTTGCCCGAGAGCCGCAGGATACGGCGCGCCTCCTCCACGTGCTCACCTCTGATCAGGGCGGTCAGCTGGCGGACCTTCCACGGCGAGACGCGCACGTGTTTGGCGGTCGCTTTCGTCTGGGCCATGGCGGTCCCTCTCTCCTAGCGGCGTCGTGTCAAGGCCGACCTCTCGCCGGCGCCCTTCCACTTGATGACCCGGGTCGGTGCGAACTCGCCGAGCTTGTGACCGACCATGTTCTCGGTGATGTAGACGGGCACGTGCTTGCGGCCGTCGTGGACCGCGATCGTGTGACCGACCATCTCCGGGAAGATGGTCGAGCGACGCGACCAGGTCCGGATGACGCGCTTCTCGCCCGTGGCGTTCATCTGCTCGACCTTCTGCATCAGGTGGTCGTCGATGAACGGTCCCTTCTTCAAGCTGCGTGGCATGGCGTCCTCGTGTGCGTGGGACGGGTGGGGGGGATCAGGGCGTGGTTCCGACTAGCGCCGACGGCCACCACGGCGTCGGATGATCTGCTGGTCCGACGGCTTGTCCTTCTTGCGGGTCCGCCGCTGGGGGTTGCCCCAGGGGTCGGTCGGGTGACGCCCGCCGGAGCTCTTGCCCTCGCCGCCACCGAGGGGATGGTCGACCGGGTTCATGGCGACGCCTCGGGTCTGCGGTCGCTGACCGAGCCAACGGTTGCGTCCGGCCTTGCCGAGGCTGACCAGCTCGTGCTCCTCGTTGCCCACCGTCCCGATCGTGGCGCGGCAGCGGCTGTCGACGAGTCGGATCTCGCCGGACGGCAGCCGCAGCGCGGCGTTGCGTCCCTCCTTGGCCAGGAGCTGGATCCCGCTGCCGGCTGATCGGCCGAGCTTGGCGCCTCCACCCGGGCGCAGTTCGACCGCGTGCACGGTCGTGCCGACGGGGATGTTGCGCAGTGGCATGGCGTTGCCGGGCTGCACGTCGGCTCCCTCGCCCGACAGGACCCTCGTGCCGGGCTGCAGGCCCTTGGGAGCGAGGATGTAGCGCTTCTCGCCGTCGTGGTAGTGCAGCAGCGCGATGCGAGCCGAGCGGTTCGGGTCGTACTCGACCGTCGCGACGGTGGCGGGGACGCCGTCCTTGTCGCGCCGGAAGTCGATGATGCGGTACCGGCGCTTGTGCCGGCCACCCCGGTGGCGGCTGGTGATGCGCCCGTCGGTGTTGCGGCCCGACCGTTTGGGCAGCGGCGCGGTCAGGGACCTCTCCGGCTCCGACCGGGTCACGGTGGCGAAGTCGGAGACCGACATGCCGCGGCGCGAGTTCGTCGTCGGCTTGTACTTCCTGTTGGCCATGGCTGCTCCTCGCGGTGCGTCTCGAGTGGCCTCGGAGAGTGGGGCTGCGCGGACTTAGACGCCGGCGTCGAACAGGTCGATCTCGTCGCCGGGGGCGAGGGTCACGATCGCGCGCTTGGTGTCGGGGCGCTTGCCCCACGTCAAGCCGCGTCGCTTGCGTTTGCCCATGCGGTTCTGGGTGTTCACGTTGAGGACGCGCACCCCGAAGATGCTCTGGACGGCTTCCTTGATCTCGGTCTTGTTGGCGGAGGGGGAGACGATGAACGTGTACTTGTTGTCGTCGAGCAGGCTGTAGCTCTTCTCGGACACGACCGGCTTGAGGATCACGTCGCGCGGGTCCTTCATGCGCTCACCTCCGGATCCTCAGTGGCGCTGGACGCCCGCTCGTCTCGATCCTGCTCGGCGGCTGTCGGGTCCTGGGTCCGCCCGTCCGTCGGCGGGGGCGTGTCGCTCCCACCGGAGCGCTGCCCGGTGTCGATCCCAGCGGCACGCTTGCCCGTGCCGATCAGTGGCAGGGCCGCCTCGTCGAACACGACGACGTCGCTCTTGAGGACGTCGTAGGTGTTGAGTTGGTCGACGGTGAGGGTGTGGACCCGCGGCAGGTTGCGGAACGACTTCACCGTGGACGTGTCGAGGGCACCCAGGACGATCAGCACCCTGCGGTCGGCGTGACCGAGGGCCACGAGCGCCGCGAAGGCGTCCTTGGTGCGCGGCGCCGGCAGGGCGAGACCCCGCACCACGTCCACGTTGCCGCCGTTCGCGCGGTCGGTGAGGGCCGAGCGCAAGGCCAGACGCCTCATCTTCCGGTTGACCCGCAGGTGGTGGTTCTCCTCACCGCTGCGCCCGTGGGCCACTCCTCCGCCCGTCCACTGGGGCGCGCGGATCGAGCCGTGCCGCGCACGGCCGGTGCCCTTCTGGCGCCACGGCTTGCGACCGCCGCCACGCACCTCGCCGCGGCTCCGGGTCTTGGCGGTGTCGTGACGGGCGTTGGCGAGCTGCGCGGTCACGACCTGGTGCATCACCGGCACGTTGACGTCGCCGGTGAACCACTCGGCGGACAGCTCGGCCGACCCGACGGTTGCGCCCGAGAGGTCCCGGACGTCCACCGTGCGGGTCGCACGGCCGCGCTCGACGCTGGTGTCCGACGCCGCGGTCATCGCCCTTCACCTCCCGCGCGGGCCACCGGTGCCTTCACGGCGTCGCGCAGCAGGACGGTGGCACCGTTGCTGCCCGGAACCGCGCCCGTGACGAGGATGAGGCTGCGCTCGGTGTCGATCCCCGCGATGCGGAGGTTCTGCACGGTCACACGTTCGTTGCCCATGCGGCCGGCCATCCGCTGGCCGGGGAAGGTGCGACCAGGCGTGGCGCAGGCCCCCACTGCGCCAGGATGGCGGTTCTTCTTCTTGACGCCGTGCCCGTCTCCCATGCCGCCGAAGTTGTGGCGCTTCATCACGCCGGCGTAGCCCTTGCCCTTGCTCCGGCCGGTGGCGTCCACCAGTTCCCCGGCGGAGAAGACGTCGCAGGAGATGGTCGCACCGAGGTCGTGCTGTGCCGGCGCGTCCAGTCGCACCTCCACGAGGGTGCGGGCGCTGTCCACGCCCGCCTTGGCGAGGTGGCCTCTGGTGGGCTTGTTGATCCTCCGCCGGCTGCCGTACGCCAGTTGGACGGCGTGGTACCCGTCGATCTCCTCGGTCTTGACCTGCGTGACCGTGCACGGCCCGGCTTGGATGACCGTGACCGGGATGACACGACCGTCGTCGTCGAAGATCTGCGTCATCCCCAGCTTGGTGCCCAGGATGCCCTTGGTCGCCATCGCCGGTCGCCTCCTCGTCGTCGTCTTGCCGTGTCCGGCCGCGCTGAAAGGCGTCCGCCGGACCGGGGGGTCAGAGCTTGATCTCGATGTCCACGCCGGCCGGCAGTGACAGCCCCATGAGCTTGTCGATGGTCTTCTGGGTCGGCATGTGGATGTCGATGAGCCGCTTGTGCGTGCGCATCTCGAAGTGCTCGCGGGAGTCCTTGTACTTGTGCGGGGACCGGATGACGCACCACACGTTGCGCTCGGTGGGCAGCGGCACCGGGCCGGTGACGTGAGCACCGGTCGCCTCCACCGTGTCCACGATCTCGCGCGCCGACCGGTCGAGGACCTCGTGGTCGTACGCCTTCAGGCGGATGCGGATCTTCTGCTCGGCGGCCATGTGATCGTCCGGTCTACTTGATGATCTTGGTGACGCGGCCGGCGCCGACGGTGCGGCCACCCTCGCGGATGGCGAAGCGCAGGCCCTCGTCCATCGCGATGGGCGAGATCAGCTCCACCGTCATCTCGGTGTTGTCACCGGGCATCACCATCTC
>DASZZX010000045.1:0-10856 GCA_036260415.1 Nitriliruptorales bacterium | reverse complement strand
CGTGGCGAGCTCCGGGATGGGCGGTCACTCGCGCCGCCTGGGCAGCGTCGCGGCCGCACCCAGGATCGCGCCTGCGCCCGCGGCGGCTGGCAGTCTCGGCAGCGGCCACGGTGACGTCGGAGTCCCGCCGAGCAACGACGGCGCGCGCCCGGATGGGGTGACCGGTCGGACGTCCAGCCGGACCGGGTCGCCGCCGGCCGTGCCGTGCTCGTCCACCGCCTGCAGCGCCACGTCATAGGGACCCGGTGGCAGCTGTGTCCCGTCGGGTCCGTCGAGGTCCCAGCTGGTCCGGTGTCGGCCGGGCGCGACGATGGCGACCGCCCGCCGCAGCAGCTCGCGGCCGGCCGCGTCGCGCACCACGAGCACCAGCTCGGAGGTCTTGTTCACCACCGTCTCCAGCGTGACGACCCTGATCTCGACCGGTTCGGGGTCGTCGGTGGTCGTCGCCGTCACCACGAGCGGGGCACCGTAGCCCGGAGGGCCGATCAGCTGCACCGTCCGGTCGGGGCGGCGCTGCACCGTCCAGGTGCCCAGCCCACGTTCGGTGAGCAGCCGGTCGCCGGCCAGGACGCGCACGGGTGCGTCCGCCCGTAGCGAGAACTGGCTCGCGTCGGCGAGGCCGACCCTGACCCGTGCGGGCACGCCGTCGGCACGCTGGGGGCGCAGCCCGCCGTAGTAGGCGGCGAGGATGTCCGGGTAGAGCTGCCCAGCGTCGGCCTTGCCCTTCGCCCCGTACTGGCTCATGCCCACGCCGTGGCCGAACCCGCGACCGTCGACACGGACCTCGCGGTCGGTGACGGTGAAGGCGAGCCGGCTGGACGGCAAGGTCATCGGCATCGGACGACCGTCGGGCCGCTGGGACGGGAAACGCTGGGGGAACAGCTCGGGCGCGACCTCCGACACCGTCGACCGGAACCGGCTGGCGGTGACCTCCACCCGGGGGCCCTCGACGGCGACGAGCCGCACCCGGTCCGGTCGACCGGAGCCCCCGGGGACGAACATGACGTCGGCGACGGGCGACGCGGCCGCCAGCTGGTCGATGCGCTCCACGATCGCGTCGAGCTCGGCGCGTGTGAACGTCACCTCCCAGTGGTGCAACGGGGAGACGGCGTCCTCGGGGTCGGCGACACCGCGCAGGTAGGGCAGGGGCTGCTCGGCGACGAACACGTCCTCGTTGTCGCGGGTGTGCCCCCCCGAGGTGGAGAAGTAGCGCGCGAGGATCGGGCCTCCCCCCCGGGTGAGGACCTCCCCGTCGGTGGCCGCGACCGCGGCTGCCCAGCGCGTCCCCGACGGCTCCTCGACCGGACCGCGACCGCGGAAGACCTGGCAGGCCACGGTCGCGCAGATGTCGTAGCCGGGGTAGTCGTTGCTGCGTGCCACGTACCAGGCGTAGGTCCGTGCGGCCACGGCCTGCGCCTTGAGCGCCTCCTCGGGCCAGCGGGCGGGCACCTCGGCGATGCCCTCGACGTAGCCGCGCATCGACACGTCGTTGACGAGCATCAGGTCGCCGTCGGGGTCGAGCCGCACCTCGAGGGTCTCGCCGTAGCGACCGTCCAGGTCGCCCGACACGTCGAAGGTCACGCCCGGGGGCGCCTCGAACCGGATGGGGCCCGCGTACGCGCCCAGGTCGACCGGCGCTTGCGCGCTCGCCGGCAACGCTGTCGCGGAGATCGCCAGCCCTCCCACGGCAGCGCAGACGAGCGCCGCCCTGCGTCGGCGACGGCGCGGGTCACGCAACGACGCGTTCGATGTCGGCGCCGACGGCCTGCAGACGCTCGGCGATGGAGGCGTAGCCGCGGTCGATGTGGTGCACGCCGGTGATCCGCGTCTCACCCTCGGCGACCAGGCCGGCGAGCAGGCACGCCGCGCCGGCGCGCACGTCGAGGGAACGGACCTGCGTGCCGCGGAGCCGACGCGGGCCACGGATGATCGCGTGGTGTCCGTCGATCGCGATCTCCGCCCCCAGCTCGGTCAGCTCGTGAACGAACGTGAAGCGGGATTCGAACACGTTCTCGGTGATGATGCCGGTGCCGTGAGCCTGGGACAGCAGCACCATCAGCTGCGGCTGCAGATCGGTCGGGAAACCGGGGTAGGGCAGCGTGACGACGTCCACGGCTCGCAGGTGTTCGGGACCGCGCACTCGCAACCCCTGTCTGGTCTCGACCACGTCGGCGCCGGTGGCTGCGAGCTTGGCGAGCGGGAGCTTCAAATGGCCGGGTCGGGCGTGGCGGATCAACAGGTCGCCCCTCGTCAGCGCCGCGGCGAAGGCGAAGGTGCCCGCTTCGATCCGGTCGGGGATGGTGTCGTGGACGACCGGTTGCAGCCCCTCCACGCCTTCGACCGTGAGGATGGAGGTGCCCACGCCGTGGATGTGCGCACCCATCGCGATCAGCATCCCGCACAGGTCCTGGATCTCGGGCTCGCGCGCGGCGTTGTCGATGATGGTCTGACCGTCGGCGAGGACCGCCGCCATCAGCAGGTTCTCGGTCGCGCCGACGCTGGGGAAGTCGAGCGTGACGTTGGCCCCCTGCAGACGCCCACGGGGCACGCGCACGTCGAGCTCGTCGCCGTCCTGCGCCACGCGGGCGCCCATGGCTTCCAGGCCCTGGAGGTGCATGTCGATGCGGCGCGCGCCGATCTGGTCGCCGCCGGGAGGCACGATGCGGGCGCGACCGAGCCGCGCGACAAGAGGGCCGAGCACGACGACCGACGCGCGGATCTGCGCGACGAACTCGCGCGGAGCGTGCCAGTCCAGCTCCCCCACCACGATCGTGACGGTCCCGTCGGAGTCGACGTCCACCTTGGCGCCCAGTCCGGTGAGCACCTCCCCCATGATCGGCACGTCGGCGATCGCGGGGACGTTCTCGACCACGGTCTCGCCCTCGGCGAGCAGCGCGGCGGCCATCAGCTTCAGGGCCGAGTTCTTGGCGCCGTTGACGTGGATGGTGCCCTGCAGGCGGCCTCCACCGCGCACGACCAGAGCATCGGCGGGGACTGGCCCAGGAGCCGGACGGGTGACCATCGACTGAGGGTAACGAGCCGGCGGGCCCGCCGGTTCACTGGCGCTCGGTCATGTCCAGCCTGAGCTCCGCCCGCCGGATCGCATCTCGGCGCGCCGCCTGCTCCTCCTCGGTCCCGTCGGTCTCGGCGCGTAGCGCCTCGAGGTCGCGCTCCGCCCGAGCGCGGTCGATCTCCTCGGCGCGCTCGGCGATGTCGGCCAGCACCGCGAGCCGGTTCTCACGGAAGTACAGGAAGCCCCGGTGGACCGCGAACGACACCCAGCTGCCGTCCTCCAGCTTGATGCGCACCGGCGCGATGTCGAGGGCGAGCAGTGCGGGCTGGTGTCCCGGAAGGATGCCGATCTCGCCCTCCAGCGAGCGGGCGTAGACCTCGGACGCCTCGCCGGAGAAGACCTGCTGCTCGGCCGACACCACCTCGGCCTGCATGGTGGCCATCGCTGCGTGCCTCTCATCGTGGCCGTCGCCACGTGCCTCTCATCGTGGCCGTCGCCACGTGCATCTCATCGTGGCCGTCGCTCCCGCGGCCAGATCACTCCGACTGGAGCTCCTCCCCCTTCTTCTTCGCGTCGTCCATGCCACCGACGAAGTTGAACGCCTGCTCGGGCAGGTCGTCGAGTTCGCCGTCGACCAGCGCCTTGAACGAGGCGACCGTCTCGTCGACCGAGACGTAGATGCCCTTCATGCCGGTGAACTGCTCGGCGACGAAGAACGGCTGGCTGAAGAACTGCTCGATCTTGCGGGCGCGCTGCACGGTGAGCTTGTCCTCCTCCGCCAGCTCGTCCACCCCAAGGATCGCGATGATGTCCTGCAGGTCGCGGTAGCGCTGCAACGTCTGCGTCACCCGCTGTGCCACGTCGTAGTGCTCGTCGCCGACGACCGACGCGTCGAGGATGCGCGAGTTCGAGTCGAGCGGGTCCACCGCCGGGTAGATGCCGCGCTCCGCGATGTCACGCGACAGCACGGTCTGGGCGTCCAGGTGAGCGAACGTGGTGTGCGGCGCTGGGTCGGTGATGTCGTCGGCGGGGACGTACACCGCCTGCAGTGACGTGATGGAACGCCCGCGGGTGGAGGTGATCCGCTCTTGGAGGTTGCCCATCTCGTTGGAGAGGGTGGGCTGGTAGCCCACCGCCGACGGCATACGCCCCAGCAGCGTCGACACCTCCTGGCCCGCCTGCACGAAACGGAAGATGTTGTCGATGAACAGCAGGACGTCCTGGCGCGCCTCGTCACGGAAGTACTCCGCCATGGTCAGCGCCGACAGCCCCACCCGCAGCCGCACGCCGGGCGGTTCGTCCATCTGTCCGTAGACCAGTGCGGCCTTCTCGAGGACTCCTGACTCTTGGGTCTCCAGCCAGAGGTCGTTGCCTTCCCGGGTCCGTTCGCCGACCCCGGCGAACACCGACACGCCACCGTGCTCCTCGGCGACACGCCGGATCATCTCCATGATGATGACGGTCTTGCCCACACCGGCGCCGCCGAACATGCCCACCTTGCCACCGCGGACGTACGGCTCCATCAGGTCGATGACCTTGATCCCGGTCTCGAACATCTCCTGCTGCGGCTCGAGTTCCTCGAAGGGCGGCGAGTCACGGTGGATCGGCCAGTACTCGGCCGCCTCGATGTTCTCGTCGTCGGTGTCCAGCGAGCGCCCCAGCACGTTGTAGACGTGCCCGAGGATCCCCGACCCGACCGGCACGGTGATCGGGCCGCCGGTGTTGACCACCTCGGCGCCGCGCACCACCCCGTCGGTCGGGTGCATACAGATGGCCCGCACGGTGTGGTCGCCGACGTGTTGGGCGACTTCGGCCGTCAGCGTTGTCCGCTGTCCCGTGTCCTCTTCGCGCTCGAACCTCAGCGCGTAGTTGATGTCCGGCAGGTCCACGCCGGGCGGGAAGGCGACGTCGACCACGGGGCCGATGACGCGCGTGATACGACCGGTGGTGTCCTGGTCAGAGCGGTTGGCCATGTGCGGATCCTTTGTCGCGCAGCGCGGTGCACCTCTAGCCGGAGAGCGCCTCGGCGCCAGCGGAGATCTCCGCGATCTCTTGGGTGATCATGGACTGACGGGCGTGGTTGATCTCGCGTGAGAGGTCCTCTGCGACCTCCTCGGCGTTCTCGGTCGCTTGCGACATCGCGCGCTGACGCATCGCGTGCTCGGATGCCGCCGACTCGAGCATGGCCGCGAACACCTTCGCCTCCACGTAGCTGGGGATCAGACGGTCGAGGATCTCCTCGGGCCCCGGTTCGTACAGGAACTCCGCGGGCAGTTCCTCGCCGCCCTCGAACTCCTCCTGCTCCACGGGAAGGACCTGCATCGCCTCGGCGGTCTGCTTCATACGCGAGCGGAAGTCGGTGTAGACCGTCCACACGCGGTCGAGGTCCCCGTCGGCGTAGCCGCGCATCAGGACGTCCGCGACCTGGGCCGCGTGCTCGATCTCGGGACGCTCCGAGAAGCCGGTCCAGGTCTCCTCCATGGCCATCTCCTGGAACCGGAAGTAGTTGACGCCCTTGCTCCCCATCACGTACAGACGGATCTCACGGTCCTCGTCACGTTCGCGGCCGATCAACTCCTCGGTGCGGGCCAGTACGTTGGCGTTGTACGCGCCCGCAAGACCGCGGTCCGACGTGATCACGAAGACCGCCACCGTGTCGATCGACTCGTGGGCGCTCAGCAGCGGGTGCTCGCTCACCTCGTGCGACGCCATGAGCCCGCGGATGATTTCGTGGATGAGCTCGGCGTACGGGCGAGCCTCGTCCACCCGCCGCATGGCCCGCTGGATACGCGACGCCGCGATCATCTCCATGGCGCGGGTGATCTGCTTGGTGCTCTCCACCGACTGCTTGCGCTGCCGCAGCTCCCGGAGCTGCCCGCTGCTGGCCATCTGCCCGACTCCTCGCGCCGCTCAACTGCCGCCGGCGGCTCCCTCGTCCGTGCCTTCCTGCGCCTGCTCCTGGCCCTCTGCGCTGGCCTGCGACCCCTCCTGCTCCTCCTCCTCCTCCTCCTCCTCGGGCGCCTCGATCTCCTCGGCCTCCTCCGACGGTTCGAACTGCTCCTTGAACGAGGTGACCGCCTCCTCGATCTCGCTCTCCACCTCGTCGAGCTTGGCGGTCGCCAGCCGGTCGAGCAGATCGTCGTAGCGCGCGCGCAGGAACTCGCGCATCTCCCGCTCGAACCGCTTGATGTCATCGACCGGGACGTCGTCCATGATCCCGTTGCTGACGGCCCAGATGGACACGATCTGCTCACCCACCGGCAACGGCTGAGACTGCGGCTGCTTGAGCACCTCGACCACCCGCTCGCCACGGGCGATCTGCCGTTGCGACGACTTGTCGAGCTCGGACCCGAACTGCGCGAACGACTCCAGCTCGCGGTAGTTCGCGAGGTCCAGCCGCACGCGCCCGGAGACCTTCCGCAGCGCCGGCACCTGGGCGTCCCCGCCGACCCGCGACACCGAGCTACCCGCGTCCACCGCGGGGCGTACGCCCTCGTTGAAGAGGTCGGTCTCCAGGTAGATCTGACCGTCGGTGATCGAGATGACGTTGGTGGGGATGTACGCCGAGACGTCACCCGCCTTGGTCTCGATGATCGGCAGCGCGGTCAGGGAGCCGGCGCCGAGCTCGTCGTTCAGCTTCGCGGCACGCTCCAGCAGACGGCTGTGGGTGTAGAAGATGTCGCCGGGGTAGGCTTCGCGCCCCGGCGGGCGGCGCAGCAGCAGAGAGATCTGCCGGTACGCGTCGGCGTGCTTCGACAGGTCGTCGTACACGATCAGGGCGTGGTCCCGTTGGTACATCCAGTGGTTGCCGATGGCGCAGCCGGCGTACGGGGCGATGTACTGGTACGCCGCCGGGGTCGACGCCGCCGCGTTCACCACCACCGTGTACTCGAGCGCGTCGTGCTCCTCCAGCCGCTCCACCACCTCGGCGACGGTCGATCCCTTCTGCGCGATCGCCACGTAGATGCACTTGACCGCCTGCTCGGTACCCCAGAAGCGGCGCTGGTTGATGATCGCGTCCACCGCGAGGGCGGTCTTGCCGGTCTGGCGGTCGCCGATGATGAGCTCGCGCTGCCCGCGCCCGATCGGGACCATCACGTCGATGGCCTTGATGCCGGTCTGCAACGGTTCGTTCACCGGCTGGCGCTGCACCACCCCGGGTGCCTGGATCTCCAGGTTGCGTCGACCCTCGAGCCGCGCTTCGTCGAGCGGTCCCTTGCCGTCGACCGGCCGGCCGAGCGGGTCGATCACACGTCCCAGGACGGCGTCACCGACCGGCACCGACAGCACGCGGCCGGTCCGCTTGACCGTCTCGCCCTCCTCGACACGCGAGGCCTCGCCCATGATGACCGCGCCGATCGTGTCCTCGTCGAGGTTCATGGCCAGGCCGTAGAGCCCGCCGCCGAAGTCGAGCAGCTCGTTGGCCAGGGTGCTGGGCAGCCCCGAGACCTGGGCGATGCCGTCACCCGCCTCGACCACGCGCCCCACCTGCTCGCGTTCAACGTCCGCCTCGAACTCCTCGACCAGGGAGCGCAGTGCCGCGGAAACGTCCTCGGGGCGGATCTGGAGGTCTGCCATCAGTCGCTCGCTCCTCGTCGTCGTGTGGCGCGGCACGTCGGGTCCTAGAAGGTACCGTGCGTCGCGGGCCGGGATCCCGACCGTCACCGGTCGAGGCGCGCGCGGACCTCCTCCAAACGCCGTGCCAGTGTCCCATCGATCACCGTGTCGCCCACCATGGCCCGCACGCCACCGATAACGCCGGGATCGACGAACACCTTCAGCTCCAGGTCCTTGCCGGTGGCCTCCTCCAGCGCCTGACGCAACCGTTCGCGCCGGTCCTCGTCGAGCGGGACGGCGACGTACACCTCGGCCAGCTCCCGCTGACGTTCGGCTGCGGCGCGTTCGGCGACGCGGCGGGCGATCTCCTCAAGCTCGCGGACGCGGCCGCTGGTGACGAGCAGAGCCATCGCCGCCCGGGTGGTCGGATGGGCCGCTTCCAGGATCCGGTCGAGCGCGTCGAGCCGGCGCCCCACGGGAAACTCGTGGTTGGTCATCGCGTCGTGCAGCTCGCGGTTGTCACGCACCGCGCGTGCGACCTGGAGCAGCTCGTCGTCGACCGCGTCGACGGCCCGCTCGCCGCGGGCGACCTCGAAGATCGCGTCGGCGTACGCGCCGACCCGGTCCTCACCGTCACCGGTGGCGCTCATCGGGCCTCCCGTTCCCGGTGCCGTCGCGGACCGGCCGCCACGACGCCGGCCGCCCCCTGCCCGGTCATCACCGCTCCTCGCCGTCCGCCGGGGTCCGAGGCCGGCCACCCATGGCGCCGTCGGGCGCGTCGCGGGCCGTCCTCGGCGGGGCGTGTGTCGCCACTGCGCCGCTCTCGGCCTCCGCGTCCCGCGCCTGCCCGTTGCCGTTCCGCCCCGACAGGTTCTGGATGTAGCGGTCGACGAGCGCCTGGTGCGTCTCCTGGTCGAGCTCCTTCTGCACGATCTTCTCGGCCAGCCGCACCGAGAGTCGGCCGACTTCGGCGCGCAGCTGCTGCACCGCCCGTTCGCGTTCCGCCTGGACCTCCTCCTGGGCGCGCTGGACGATCGCTTCCGCCTCCGACTCCGCCTTGGCGACGATGTCCCGCCGCATCGACTCGGCGGTCTGGCGGGCCTCGTCGAGGATGCGGTTGGCCTCGCTCTTGGCTTCCTTGAGCTGCTCCTGGTACTTGGCCCGCACGCTCTGCGCCTCCTCGAGCGTCTGGCGGGCCTCCTCCTGGCGACCCTGGATGCTGGCGGCGCGCTCTTCGAGGACCTGGTTGATCTTCGGGAAGGCGAACTGCTGCAGGATCAGGTAGAAGAGCGCGAATCCGACCGCGCCCCAGAAGAGCTCCGCCGCGGCGGGCAGGATGATCTCGATGCCGGCGCCGCCCTCGGCGGCCACGAACAGGGTGTCGGTGGGGACCAGGCTGGTGACCTGCATGTCTGCTCCTGTCGGGCCTGCCTCGACGAGCGGTCCTCGCGGCGAACTACACGATGAACGAGAGCACGAAGCCGAACAGCGCGAGCGCCTCGACGAACGCGATCCCCAGGAACATGGTGGTGCGGACCATGCCGGCCGCCTCGGGCTGGCGGGCCATAGCCTCGATCGCCTTGCCGACCACGAAGCCGATGCCGATGCCGGGCCCGATGGCGCCCAGGCCGTACACGAGCCCCTTGCCGATCGACCCGATGCCGCCGGCCTGCGCGAGGATGAAAAACCAGTCGAACATGTGTGCTGCCTCCTTGTGGGACGCCCCGCAGGACGTGCGCTCTCACCGGCGGTCGCCGGCGCCTCCGTCGGTCGGTGCTGCTGCGGTCATGGTCGTGGGCTCCGGCTCGGTCGCGTGCTCAGTGCTCGGGATGCAGCGAACCGCTCAGGTACACCGCCGCCAGGATGGTGAAGATGTAGGCCTGCAGGACCCCCACCATGAACTCGAAGCCCACCATCAGCGGGCCCGCGGCCAGTGCGAGGATCCCGATGGGGGAGCCTTTCAGGTTGAACTGCAGGGTCGTGACGTCCCACAGGAACGCGTTGCTGGCGATGAAGATGACCGCCAGGAGGATGTGGCCGGCCACCATGTTGGTGAAGAGACGGACGGACAGGGTGAAGGGCCGCACCACGAAGGTGGACACGAGCTCGATCGGCACCACCAGAGGCATCACCCACCAGGGCACGCCCGGGGGGACCACGACGTTCTTGAAGTAGACCGGGCCCTGCTCGCGCACCCCGACCAGGATGAACATGGTCCACACCACGAACGCGAGGAACGCGGGCAGCGCCATCCGCGAGGTCGTCGGGAACTGCACCAGCGGCATGATCTCGAAGAAGTTGGATATCCAGATGAACAGGAACAGGCTCGTCAGGAACGGCACGAACTTCAGGCCGGCCGGGCCGATCACCTCGATCACGATGTAGTCGCGCACGAAGGCGACCAGCGCCTCCATCACCGCTTGGAACTTGCCGGGCACGACCTTGGGCTTCCTGAACGCGGCGAAGAACAGCGCGAGGAGGATCGCCACGCTCACGAAGGTCAGCAGCGCCATCCGGTTGAAGCCGAGCGGCACCCCCAGCACCTCGAGGTTCTGGAACAGGAAGGGAGGGTTCTCGAACAGGTGCTGGAGCGACGGGACCTCGAACCTCTCCGGCTCCGCCGCGACCAGCAGATTCTCGGTGATCATCCGACACCCCCCCGCCCCGACCGCTCCCCGGTCGGCTGCCCCGTCACGCTCGCACCTGGCTCTTCGCCCGGCTCGGGTTGGCGGCATCGACCCACCAGATCGGTGCGTGACGCAGTGCGAGGCCAGCCTCGTACGTCAACAGCACGACCGTGCCGACCGCCACGGTGACGGCGAGCACGTGGCCGTCGATCGCCTCGATCGGGGTCAGCCAGCCGATCGCCAGCCCCAGCACGGTGACACGGGTCACGAACCCTCCCAGCGCGACGCCGAGGATCATGGCCGGGGAGCGGCCAGCGGCCCAACCCATCGGCAAGGCGCTGAGCGCGAACCAGATCACCACCAGACCCACGGCCCCCGCCGCGGTGACGGCACCGGAGGCGCCCCGCAGCATGCCGGCGAGCCCCACCGCGGGAACGGCGACCAGCGCGCCGACGCCCACCGCGGCGCGTGTCATGCCGTACTCGGGCGCCGGCTGGTCCATCGAACCTCGAAGGTCGTTGCGGGCCTCAGGTGGCTACCCGCTCGGCCCGGGTGCAGTTCGGCTCGGCGGGTCGACGTCTGCGCTGCTCGAGACCCGCGCCCGACCGTTCGGGTCGGCCGCCGCCCCGGAGACCCGCGCCAGCTTGGCGCGCCGCTCG
>DASZZX010000044.1:0-26188 GCA_036260415.1 Nitriliruptorales bacterium | reverse complement strand
GGGGGAGTGGGAGCCGGATGGTGGGGCTGGGGGGTTGGAGGCGGCGCTGGAGGCAGTCGTCGGCCTCGACGATGCACTTGACCGTCTCGTCGTGGTGCACGTGGAGCCGCCGCGTGCGGGGCCGACCGACAGCGCGCCGCCGCCGGTGGGTCAGGGGCTCGAGGAGGCGCTACAGGTGGTGCGGGCGGAGATCCGGCGCGGGCCGCTGCTGGACCTCACACGGCAGGTGCGGGAGGTCATGGCGTCCGAGCAGCTCGAGCGGACGCCGATCGTCGAGTCGGTGGAGGCGCTGCTGGATCATCTGGCGATGCTGGAGCGTGACGGTCGCTGGCACCGCACGTTCGCCGAGCGCGACCGGCTGCGCCTGCGGATCTCGACCGGGGAGCACGCCGGGGACGGGGTGATGGGGCTGCACTGGGCGCTGTGGTGGGCGCTGATCGAGGAGTTGGACCGCCTGCAGGCGGTGGAGGCCGCCGGGCTCGACTAGGCGACCGCGTCCTCGTCATTCCCCTCGAGCACCACCTCGACCTCGGTGATCTCGCCGTCCACGATGCGGAAGCCGCGGAGCTGCGGGTGGTCGCGGTCCTGGAGGCTGACGATCAGGTAGACGGCGTCGGGGTAGGCAGCCAGTTCCACGTCGGTGCGGGACGGGTAGGCCTGCGTGTGGGTGTGGGAGTGGTAGATGGCCAGGTCCCACCCTTGGTCCTCGATCTTGCGCATGGCGTGCAGCAGCTGCTTGCCGTCCATCACGTAGTAGGTCATGGACCGTTCGACGTTGGTGATCGGGTAGTGCACCAGCTGGCCGTCGGGTCGCACTCCCAGCAGCCCGCACACCTCGTACGGGAAGTCCGACCACGCGTGCGACACGAGGGCGTCCAACGTGGCCCGGTCGACGCGGAAGGGACGGTCCGCCACGGCGTTCACGCGTCGACGATCCGCATCCGCCCGGGCTCCCCCGCGGTCAGCCGACCGATGACCGCCGCCGCGTGCCCGCTGGCGCGCAGCTCGTCCGCGGCCGGCTCGGCCCTGTCCGGGGGGCAGGTGAACAGCAGCCCGCCGGACGTCTGGGCGTCGGCCAGCAGCGTCAGGGTGCGCTCGTCGACCTCCCCGTCGAGCAGTGGGCGGACGTGCGCGGCGTTGCGGCGTGTGCCACCTGCGATGTGGCCGGCATCGACCAGCGCGGAGGCGCCGGGCAGGAGCGGCACGTCGCGGGCGCGGACCACGGCGGTGACGGCGCTCGCCCGGGCGAGCTGGTGGAGGTGGCCAAGCAACCCGAAGCCCGTGACGTCGGTCGCGGCGGTCGCAGCCGCGCGGCGCGCCACGGTCAGGGCCTCGAGGTTGAGGCGGGTCATGCTTGCGACCGCGGCGGCGTAGGTCTCGGCGAGGGCTCCGCCAGGCATCACCGCGTCCGCGTCGCTGCGTTTCACGGCGGTGGCGAGCAGTCCCGTCCCGATCGCCTTGGTCAGCACCACGCTGTCACCGGGTCGACCGCCGGCGTTGGTCAGGAGTTCCCTCTCCGCGACCTCGCCGACCACGGCCTGGCCGTAGAGGGGCTCGGGGCTGTCGATGGTGTGTCCCCCGACCACCGCCCAGCCGCCCTCGATGGCGACCTCCGCCCCGCCGGCCAGCACCTCGCCGAGCAGTTCCAGTGGCAGGCGGTCCCGCGGCCAGCCGGTCAGGTTCAGAGCGAACAGGGGGGCGGCGCCCATGGCGTACACATCGCTGGCGGCGTTCGCGGCGGCGATCCGCCCCCACGTCCGCGCGTCGTCCACGATCGGGGTGAAGAAGTCCGCCGTGGCCACCAGCGCACGACCGTCCGGACGGCGCCAGACCGCGGCGTCGTCGAACGTGTCGGCACCGACGATCAGGTCGGCGGCCGACGGTGGGGTCAGGCGGCGCAGGACCTGCGCCAGGTCATCCGGACCGAGCTTGCAGGCTCAGCCGGCGCCGTGGCTGTAGGCCGTCAGCCGCCAGGTGGCGGGGTCCATGGCGCGGACCCTACCGGCCCTGCGACGGGCCCGAGGGGCTCGGCGAGGGCGAGCCACCGGCGGACGGCGAGCCGCCGCCGGAGGGCCGCACCTCGGGGGAGGGGGACATCGGAGGTGGCAACAACGGCGCGCTGGGCGACGGTGACGGGCTCGGTGACGCTGAGGGGCTGGGTGACGGTGAGGTTGGGGGGTTCGGTTCGCTCGGCGGTGGGGAGGCGCCGGCGTCCGCTCCGGTGTCGCCGGCAGGCTCGTCAGTCCCGGGTGCGCTGCTACCCGCCGGGAACGTGTGGGTGCCGCCGTGGAGGTAGACGTGCGTGCCCACGGGGGCGCGGTCGAACAGCCACAGCGCATCCCAACGCGGCAGGCGAACGCATCCGTGGCTCGCCGGGTACGCGGGGACGTGGTTGGAGCCGTGGATCGCCCAGCCCTTGTAGAAGTACATCGGGTCGTAGAGCGAACCCAGGTCGGCTTCCCGCAGGCCCTCGATGCGGCGCTCGATCCGGTACCAGCCGACCGGCGTCAGCGCCCGGGCTCTCCCGCCTCTGGACGTGCGGTAGGTGGCTCCGTTGCCGGAGCTGACCGGCATGATCCGCTGCAGGGCCCCGTTCTCGACGTAGTACAGCACCTGTGTCGTCAGGTCGATCTCGATGCGCGTGGGCGGTTCGGTGGCGGCGAGCGTGGGCTGGGCGGGCGCGTCGAGCGCTGCATGCGTGCGTGGACCCATGACGCCGTCGGCCGCCAACCCGTTGACCTTCTGGAAGGCCATCACCGCGCTGCGCACGCGCGCGCCTTCCTCGCCGTCGACCGGACCGGCGTAGTAGCCGAGCTCGGCCAGCCGCTGCTGGGCGGCGGCCACGTCGTACTCGAACCGCGGCGGCGGTGGCGGGGTCGGGGTCGCCGCCGGAGTCGATGTCGGTGTCGGTGTCGGTGTCGGTGTCGGTGTCGGTGACGGTGTGGTGATCGGCGTCAGGGTGGGCGTCGAGCCCGCAGCCGTGGGGGACGCCACGTCGATGCCCTGCACACCCACGGGGCGGGCCCCGTCGGGGCACCCGGCCACGATCAAGGCCAGCGCGAGCAGCGTCACGGTGGCGGGGACGGCGGCGGCGGTCCGTCGGGTCACCGATGCTCCGTCGTTCGCGGCGGACGCGTCCACTGCACACTGCGGACGCGCGAGCGCCCTCTCAGGTTGCCCGACCAGGCCCGCAGCACGCGACCGGTCGGACACGCCGACCGGGACAGGTCCCTGCGTCGACACGCGGGCCCCGGTGAGCGGCGGACACGGGCGTGGACGTCGCGGGCTGGCCTCGTACCCTCTCACTCGTGATGTGGGACAGCTTGACAGCGCTCGAACACGATCTGATCGGGTGCCGTCGCTGCGAGCGGTTGGTCGCCTGGCGCGAGCAGGTGGCAGCCGCCAAGCGCGCGGCGTTCGCCGACCAGGACTACTGGGGACGCCCCGTCCCCGGTTTCGGCGATCCTCGGGCTCGCCTGCTCATCGTCGGGCTGGCCCCGGCGGCGCACGGCGCGAACCGCACCGGGCGGATGTTCACCGGTGACCGCTCGGGGGACTGGCTGTACGCGGCCGTGCACCGGGCCGGCTTCGCCAACCAGCCGACCTCCACGCATCGTGACGATGGCCTCGCCCTGAACGACTGTTACGTCAGCGCGCCGGTGAAGTGCGCCCCACCCGGGAACCGGCCCACCCCCCTCGAGCGCGACACGTGCATGCGGTACCTCGAGGCGGAGACGGCGCTGCTGCCACTGCGGGTGGTGCTCGCGCTGGGAGCGTTCGGGTGGGACGCCGCGCTGCGGGTGTTGAACCGTCCCCCGCGGGTGGACCCGCCTGCCCGACCCAGGCCGCGGTTCGGACACGGCGCCGAGGTGAGGTTGGGAGAGGTCACGCTGTTGGGCTGCTACCACGTCAGCCAGCAGAACACGTTCACGGGGCGGCTGACGGAGGAGATGCTCGACGCGGTGTTCGATCGTGCGAATCAGATCCTGGCGAGTTCGGGGCGCTAGGAGCCGTTCTACGGCACTTCTCGGATCGCGCTGATCGTCCACCAACGTCCACGCTCGACCACCGAGGACCACCCGCTTGGCTGACGACTTGGCTGAGGTCCCGATGCCCGACCGGCTCGTCGAGTTGCTGCGCCGCCACCGAGCCATCGTCGCCGAGCAGCGTCTCGCGGCGTCCCAGTGGGTCGAGACCGACGCGCTGTTCCCCACCCGGCGCGCCACGTACTCGCTCATCCGCAACGTCCAGCGACGCTTCCGGAGGCTGTCGGACCAGCTGGACCTGCCCGACGGCACGTCACCGTACACGCTGCGCCACACGTGGGCGTCGACGCCGCTCACGTCCGGCGTGCCGATCTTCCTCGTGAGCCGCTACGCCCGGCCACGCCACGATCCAGACGACCGTCGACCAGTACGGCCATCTGCTCCCGGGCGACGACGAGTCCGCCCAGCTCATCCGCGAGACGCTCGACGCGCGCTTCCGCGGAAGCGGTGACCGCCATCAGGCAGACGGTGGCGGCGAGTACCGAACCGCTGCCGAGACGTCCTTTTCCTCGAGGTACGGGTACTCCGCGAGGATCTCGTCGATGGGCATGCCGTCAGCAGGCATCCCCACGACGGTGGCCACCGGGACACGTAGCCCACGGATGCACGGAACGCCCCCATGACCTCAGGCTCGGTGGTGATGCGTTCCGACGTCACGTCGGTCCTTCCCGTCAGGCGCTCTGCTTGACCAGCTGCGCGACACGCTGATGCGAGATGCCGAGGAGGCGTGCCGCGTCGCGGTAGGTCATGCCCTCGGCTTCCACGAGACGGACCGCGAGCGAACGTTGACGGTCGAGGACCGAGGCCTGGTGCGCCTCGAGCTCGTCGCGCTGCCGGCGGAGCTGGGTGAGTTCGCGGGACAGCGTCTTCGGGAGCTCGACATCGAGCTCGACCTGAACGTCGTCGGCGTCGGTGTGCAGCCAGAGGGCGAGCGCGTCACCCGCCAGGTCCTCGAGCTCGGCCAGCGACCGCGCGAAGGTGTGGACGCGGTCGTCCTCCACCCACTCGGCGAGCCAGACGCGCGGGTCCTCCTCGTCACGCGTGACGCGGAAGCGGTGGACCGCGGCGGCGGTATCAGCGCTCATGGCATCCACTCCCGGTTGCCCAAGCACGGCTGCAGGTGGCGGGCGATGTTCCGCAGCGTCCCACGCGGGATGTCACCGCCGTGGATCGGGACGACGGTCTGACAGTCGGCGCACCGCACGATGAGGTGCGAGCCGCTCTGGCGGACCTCGACGCACCCGGATCTGCGGAGTTGTCGGCGGAGTTCACGTGCGGTCATGGTTCCATACGTCTACGCGATTGACAACCGCCCGTCTAGCGCCATTTACAGGTCCTGTGGACAACGGGCGTCCCGGCTCACATGGCCGTCCACCGGCGTCCGTTCCCGGCCGCCGGAAGCCACCTCGTTGGCTGACGACATGGCTGACTGGCGTAGCGACAAGACGCAGGATCCGACCGCTACCTCCCGCTCACTGCCGATCCACGCCGGAAGAACCTGTTCGCCAGCAGAACACCTTCACGGGGCGGCTCACGCAGGAGATGCTCGACGCCGTCGTCGACCGAGCGAAGCAGATCCTGGCGAGTTCGGGCCGCTAGCGGGCGGCTGACGCGGCACCTGGTCGACGCCGGACACCGGGTGACCGCGACGGATGCGTCGCCTGCCATGCTCGAACTCGCCCGCCAGATGGTCCCTGAGGCCGAAGGGATCCACCGGCTGACCCTGCCGGACGATCCGCTCCCCCCCGTGGACGCCGTCGTCTCGGTCGGTCACGCGCCGAACTAGCTCCCGGACGAGGCCGCGATCGAGCGGGCACTGGTCGCTCCCGCCGAGGCTCTACGTCCTGGAGGGGTCCTGGCCATGGATCTGTGCGACCTGCGGTGGGCAGAGGTCCGCCGCGGTCAGCCGCCGCTCGGCAAGGTCGGCGACGACTGGGCGATCATCACCGAGTTCTCCGCGCCCAGCCCCAGCAGGTACGTGCGCCTGATCACGACGTTCGTCCGCGTGGATGCGAGCGTCCAGCCGGGTTTCGGCGACGAGCGGCTGCCCCAAGGGCTCGTCGCGATCATCGGCGGGCGTCCCGCGTGACGTGCCGTGAGTCCGCCTCATGGACCCGGCACGACCGCCGCGCAGGGGCACGGACCGGCCCGGTCCCGGCGACGCTAGGCGTGGGCGACGTCCGGTCGCGTGGACGCGACCGGGTCACGAGGCCTCGGCGTGTTGGGGGGGAAGCTGATCCATGAACCGCTTGGGATCAACGAGCACGCGCCGGTGACGGACCCGGCCCACCACCTCGTCGTCCTGGCGGAAGATCACGTTGAACTCCAGACGGCGCCCGTGGTGGCCGATCAGGGTGGCCTCCAGCGTGACGGTGGACCCCACCGGGCTCGGCCTGTTGTGCTCGACCTCGGCGTACGCCCCGACGCTCGTCAGCCCGTCGGGGAGGTCGTGGGCGACCGCCTGGACGCAGGCCCGCTCGGCGAGCGCCAGGAGGGCGGGGGTGGCCAGGACCGGCACGTCGCCTGACCCCATGGCGACCGCGGTGTGGCGGTCGGTCACCGTGAACGTGCTCTGCGCACGCAGTCCGGGATCGCACGTCCCCATGGTGGGCCTCGTGATCGCTTCGCTGCCTCGAGGCTACTCTCGGTCCGTCTCCGCCACCCCCGTTCGGGAGTCGACGTTGGACGCACCGTCCGCCGTCCTCGGCGTTGTGCTGTTGGAGACCGCCGTGGGGGGTCTGGCGCTGCTGTGGCTGGCACCCACGTGGGGTGCGGTGCGTCGCGGCTACGTCATCCTGCTGGGTTCCACCCTGGGGTTGGTCGCGCTCGGAGCCTGGGGGGCGATGCGGGCACCGCTGGCCGCCGGCCACGGTGGGGGACCGGCCGCGGCGTGGGCATCGCGCGGGCTGCTCGCGACCGCGATCCTGACGCTGCTCGCGGTCGGGGTCGCGGCCCGCAGTGACGGGACCGCCGCACGTGTGCTCGGCCTAACCGGCGTGGTGGCGGGCGTGGGGACGTTCGTGCCGCTCGCACAGCTGCGCGCGGTCGCAGCCGGCGCCGGGGGCGGAGCGGTGAGCGGACTCGCCGAGCTGGCGCTCGGTGCGTTCTTCCTGGGGGCCGTGTGGGACGGTCTCGTGCTGGGCCACTGGTACCTGGTCGAACGGCGCCTCTCCAACCGCTACATGGTCTGGATGGCGTGGGTGAACGTGGCGGCGGTGGCAGCCGGGTTCGGTGCGGTCGCCCTGTCGGCCGCCAACCCACCCCCGTGCGCCGGTCTCGCCGGTCGGGAGCTGGCGATCTGCCGTCTCCCGTACTCACCCATCCTCTCCATCGGGAGCTTCACCATCGTGATGGGCACCGGGCTGGTGGCACTCGTGGCGCTGATCGCGGCTTTCAACGTGAAGCTCGCCAGAGAGGGAGGGCGGTCGATCCAGGCATCCACCGGGATGTTCTACCTGGCCGTCATCCTCGCCCCGGCGGCCGAGTTCGCTGCGAAGGTGCGCTTCTTCTGAGCCTCGCAGGTGCGGCGACGTGCCATCTCACGGCGTCGACGCGCCGAACCGCGCCAGCACGACGCCGCCATCGAGCGGCAGCACGCCGACCTCCGCCGCATCGTCGTCGATCAGTGCCTGCACGAAGTTGCGCCGTCCACGCAGCTCGGCCCCCAGACCCGCCGCCACGTCGAGCGCGACCAGCACGCCCCCAGGTCGCAGCAGGCGCTTGGCGTGCTCCTTCACACGCGCGTGGTCCGCGCCGATGCGCTGGACGAGCAGCAGGTCGTAGCCATGGTCGGACAGCCGCGGCAGCACCTCCAGTGGGTCGCCGGCGATCGCCCGGACGCGGTGGTTGACCCCCGCTTCGCTGAAAGCTCGAACCGCCAGACCCTGCGCCGGTGCGTCGGGTTCGATGCTCGTCAAGACCCCTCTCGGGCTCATGCCGCGCAGCAGCCACAGGGCCGTGTAGCCGGCAGCGCTGCCCAGTTCGACGACCGCCCGTGCGTCGAGCAGCCCCGCCACCCAGGCCAGCAGCGTCCCGACCGCCGGGGAGGGCAGGCCGGCGTCGTACCCGGCACGGCCCCGCACCGCCGACATGGCCGCGTCCTCCGCCGCCGCCATCTCGACAAGCTGCGCCAAGGCCAGCTGGTCGACGTCCGGTGCACCCCCGCGCGGATCGGGGTCGGGTGTCAGCTCGCGGCTGGGCTGTCGCGCCGTCGTACGGAACAGCTCGTCGGCTCCCGGAAGGCTGGCGCGTCGCTCCACAGCTGCCTCGCTCGTCAGACTGGCAGACGCTACCAACCTCGCATCGTCGCCGCCGGGAGGGAACCCGGCGGCCCGCCAGAACGTTGCGACAGCCGTCGGACCGTCCCGAGGAAGGCCAGGCGTGCCCAGCGGTACCCTGGACGTCTCGCCGTCGCCGTCCGAGAGGGCCACGGTGTTCACTGACCCGTTCCGGGCCGTCGGCGACCCCGGCTCCGCGGCAGGACACGAGCGACCGGGGTCGGACGAGCCGGTTCTGCCGGACAAGGATCCGGTTCCCACCTGGGACGAGGTGGCCACCAAGTACGGCAGGAAGATCTACACGATCGCCTACCGGCTGACCGGCGACCCGGAGGAGGCCAAGGACCTGACCCAGGACGTGTTCGTGCGCGTCTACCGCAATCTGGACAAGTACGCGCCCGGCACCTTCGAGGGCTGGCTGTACCGGGTCACCAAGAACCTCTTCCTCGACCGCGTACGCCGCCGCAAGCGGGTGCTGCTCGAACCGCTGCCAGAAGAGGAGTGGCGCCAACCCGAGGACCGCGGGCCCGGTCCGGAACAGCGTCTGGAACAGGGGCTGCTGCGCGGCGACATCGAGCAGGCACTCACGCAGCTGCCGCCGGACTTCCGTACCGCCGTGGTGCTGTGCGACGTGCAGGGTCTCACCTACGAGGAGATCGCAAGGGCGACGGGCTGGCCGCTCGGCACGGTCCGTTCCCGCATCCACCGTGGCCGCAAGCTGCTGCGTGCTCGGCTGGAGGCGGCCGCCGCCGCGGCGCAGGGCGACGAGGCCGGCGATGGTTGACCGCTTCCGGGCACGGTGGCGCTCGCTGTGGCCCTCCCGGGGGCGGCACGAGGACGTCCGCCTGTCGGCGTTGCTGGACGACGAGCTCGACGTCGACGAGGCTCTGGAGGTGACACGCCACCTGGCCGACTGCAGCCGGTGCCTGCAGGAGCTCGACGCCATCCGCGCGGCCCGGCAGGCGCTGCGTGGCCTGCCATCCGTCGTGCCGCCGAGCGAGCTGTACACGCAGGTGCTCGCGGAGCCGCCGGCGGGGGTACCCCGGGCCCGCACGAGGCGGCGGATCGTCTCTGTCGCGGTGGTGTCCGCCGGGCTGATCGGCGTCGCGGCCTTCCTGGTCGGCAACGATGAGCCGGGCACGATCGCGCCTCCCGTCGACGTGTTCGTCGTCGACCACGTGGCCCGTCTCGACGGCGGCCCGATCGTCCATCCCTTCCACCTGTCCCGCTGACCGACACCGTGTCGCGCGGTGCCACCGCCGTTCTGTGCGTCGCGACCTCGACGCTGTGCTTCGTCACCGTGCTGGCGCTGGCCCCGCCCGTCACGGCCTCTGAGGCGAGCACCTCCGCCCCCGAGGACGGGCGCTGGCGCGAGCTGCTGGAACGGGCGGTCGACGCCGGCCGCCAACGTGTCTTCGAAGGGCGGCTCGTGGTCGTGTCGTTCGAGCGGGAGGGACCCACGATCGGCGAGTTGCAGGTGGTGCAGGATCGGGACGGGTCGCTCCTGACGGACCGCACCCGCGACTGGATGCTCCGCAGCGCCGACGGCGAGACGTTCTACGGCAACGAGCAGACCGGCACGCGGTTGCGCATCGGCAGCGTGGAGCGCACCGGCTTCTCGGTCGAGCGGCTGAGCCGCAAGTACGACGTCCGCCTGGCGGGTGACGAGGAGGTCGCCGGGCGTGAGGCGGTGACGGTGGTGGTGCGCCAGCGCGGCAGCCACCACGTCCGCGAACGGCTCTACGTGGATCGCCGCTCCGGGCTGATCGTCCGCCGCGAGACCTTCGACGGCCGCGGCCGCCCCGTGCGGCTCACGGCGTTCACCTCCCTCGACCTGTCGCCGCAGCACGCCGTGCCCGACGTGGGGGTCTGGGAGGAGGAGCGGCGCTCACCCCATGCCGCGATGTCGACACGGAGCCTGGGGATCCTCGAGGAACTCGGCTGGGTGCTCCCCGACGACCTCCCCGGCGGCTTCGCGCTGGTCGACGCCTCCGCGGTGGGGCAGGGCGACGGGTCGTCGGTCCACCTGCTGTACAGCGACGGGCTGTACAGCCTGTCGCTGTACCAGCAGCACGGGCGGCTCGACATCGGGGCGGTCGCCACGAGCGGTGCGCGCCCCGATCGTCTCGGTGAGCTCCCCGTCCTGCGGTGGCCAGATACCGACCCCGGCACCTACCTGTGGTCTGGCCACGGGTTGACGTTCACGCTCGTCACCGACGCCCCGCGGGACACGCTCGCCCAGGCCGTGTCCGACCTACCCCGTGACCCACCGCCGTCGGTGGGACGGCGGTTCGTGCGCGGGTTGACCCGTGTCCTGCACTGGGTGTGGCCGTTCGACTGATCGCCTGGTGGCAGCCACCGGAGGCGGCCGTCCCGACCGGTCCTGGCCGGGTCGCCGGACGACGGTAGCGTCGCAGCCCCGGAACCGAGGAGCGAGCCAACGTGGACGAGCGCGAGCGGCGGCCACGATGGTCGGCGGCGGGTGACCCCGAGGCGGGGAGCCCTGCCGCCGGCCTGGGCGCCCACACGGTCGGACACGACCAGCCCACCCGCCCCGCGGCTCCCCTCCCCCCACCCTCGACCTGGGGTGCGGCGCACGACGGCCCGGGATCACCTCCCGGGTCGGTTCGGCCCCCCGACACGACCGGGACCACCACCGCGCCGGAGAGCACGGGCGGCAGCCGTGGAACGGCCGGCACCCTCCTCGCCGCGATGGTCGGTGCGGTTCTCGGCAGCGCCGCCACCATCGCGCTGTCGCAGACCGCCGCGCCACCGACCGGGGTGCCCGCCGCACCGCCCGTGCAGGCACCGGTCATCGAGTCGCAGGGTGGCGACAGCGACCAACGCACGGCGGTGCAGACGGTGGCGGAGGCGGTGATCCCGTCCGTGGTCCGCATCGACCGCCTCCTCGTCGCAGACGGCGTGCCGGAGGCCGAGGGGTTGGGGTCAGGCGTGATCTACCGCTCCGACGGCTACATCGTGACCAACAACCACGTGGTCGAAGGGGCCGAGCAGCTCGAGGTGAGGTTCTCCGACAGCGAGTCCTACGGCGCCGAGGTCGTGGGGACGGACCCGCTCACCGACCTGGCGGTGCTGAAGGTCGAGCGCAGCGACCTGCCGGCGATCAACGTGCGCGCCGGTTCCCCCGACGTCGGTGAGCTGGCGGTCGCGATCGGGAGCCCGTTCGGGCTCGACGCGACGGTGACGGCCGGCGTGGTGTCGGCACTCAACCGCAGCATCGAGGTGCCGATCGGCGACACACCCCAGGAGGGCTTCGTCCCGATCACCGACGTCGTGCAGACCGACGCTGCGATCAACCCGGGCAACTCGGGTGGAGCCCTGGTGGACGCGCGAGGCCGTCTGATCGGGATCAACTCCGTGATCCTCAGCACGGTCGGGGCGACCGCCCCCTCGGGCGGCAACCTGGGGGTGGGGTTCGCCATCTCGTCCGACACCGTCGTCGCGGTCACCGACAAGCTGATCTCCGAGGGAACCGTCCGCCACGCGCGCCTGGGGATCAGCGGTGGGGACGTCACGGCGGCGGCCGCCCGCGAGTTCAGCCTGGACGTGCGCACAGGCGCGCTGGTGGCCGCGGTGGAGCCTGGCGGTCCCGCGGCGGACGCCGGTCTGCAGCCCGGCGACGTCATCGTCGAGGTTGCAGGCGAGCGGGTCGAGACGTTCGACGAGCTGGTGGACGAGATCCGCCGGCGCGAACCTGGCGACCGACTGCAGCTGACCATCCTGCGCGACGGCCGGCGTGCCCAGGTGGAGGCCGTGCTGGGCGCGTTCGGCGAATCCTAGGCCCAGCCCACCACCGCTCTCACTCCCGGCCCGCCGATTGCACCCCGCCGCGGCGCATCCCCCCCCATCCATGGACCGCTGCGACCGACGGTCGCCCATGGAAGACATCCAACCGGCCTCTTCGACGACCGCTCGGAGGTAGGCTGCGGCCCGGTCCAGGTGGCAGAGCCGGCCGGACGTCGGAGGCGGCGTGGGCAACATCGGGTTCCAGGAGTTGCTCGTCATCGCGGTGCTGGCCATGCTCGTGTTCGGCCCCGACCGCCTCCCCGAGATCGCTCGGCAGGCGGGCAAGTTCCTGTCCCGCTTCCGCGAGGAGACCTCGCGCAGCGTGGCCGAGTTGAAGCGTGCCGCCGAGGTGCAGGACCTCGACCGGGAGCTGAAGGCGGTGCGTTCGCAGCTGCGTCAGACCGGCCGCCAACTCACGGGCAGCGTGACCGGGGGCAGCGGGGCGGCGGGACCACCAGGCGAGTCGCCACCCCCCACGGATCCCGAGGCCACGTGACCGTCGGGCCGGCGTCGGCTTGAGTCCTGTCCGGCAGAGCGTGGTGTTCACCGTCGCGGCCGCAGCAGTGGGGGCGTCGTACGTGTCGATGCGCTCCCCCGCGCTGGAGAAGAGGGAACGCGCCCTCGCCGTGCGTGTGCGCCGCCCGCGTGGGCCGCTGGTCGACCGGGTGGTCTCGGCCGCCACGGACCTCGGATCCATGTTCGCCGTCGGTGGTGCCGCCGCGGTGCTCGTCGCGACCGGACACCGGCGCAGCGCGGCGGACGTGCTCGCGGCCGGGACGCTGGCGTGGGCCTCGACGCAGGGGATCAAGGTGCTGGTGAACCGTCCGCGCCCTTACCAGGTCGAAGAGGCCGAGCGTCTGATCGCGGAGCCGGCTGGCTCGTCGTGGCCGAGCGGCCACCCGGCCGTTGTGGCCGCCGCGGTCTCCGCCTTGGCTCCGCGGCTGGGACCTGGCGGACGGCTGACCGGGACGGTCGTGGCGACCTTCGTCGCGACCTCGCGGGTGTACGTGGGTGTCCACTACCCGACCGACGTGGTCGCGGGCCTGGGGATCGGAGGGATGTGCGGGGCCGGCTGGAGGTTGGCGGCCGGCCGCTGGCGCGGTTGATCGACGCGGTGGTCAGCCGCCGTCGACCAGCGGGAGGCTCTTGCCCACCACCGAGCGGGAACGCCTGACCACGGTCTCGGCCACGCTCCTGAGGGCCCGCGCTGCCGGGGCGTCCGGGTCGCCGACCACGATCGGAACGCCGCGGTCCCCTCCTTCGCGCACCCTGGGGTCGATGGGCACACGCGCCAGCAGCTGGGTGCCGAGCTCCTCCGCGAGCGTGGCGCCGCCTCCACTGCCGAAGATGTCGTGTGAGGAGCCGCAGTCGGGGCAGGTGAAGCTCGCCATGTTCTCCACCACCCCGGCGACGTGCATGCCGGTCTCCTCGGCCATCTGTCCGGCGCGGGCGGCGACCTTCTGGGCCGCCTCCTGCGGCGTGGTCACGACCAGCAGGTCGGCGTCGGGCAGCATCTGTCCCAGGGAGATCGCGATGTCGCCGGTGCCGGGCGGCAGGTCGATGAGCAGGAAGTCGAGCTCACCCCAGTAGACGTCGGACAGGAACTGCTGCAGGGCGCGGTGCATCATCGGGCCACGCCACATCACCGGCCGGTCTGGATCGGGGAGGAAGAACCCGATCGACACGACCTTGCAGCCGTAGCTGCGTAGCGGGAAGACCAGGCCTTCCATGCCGTACGTCTTGCCGGAGACGCCCAGCATGCGGGGCACCGAGTAGCCGTAGATGTCCGCGTCCATAACGCCCACGGCGTGGCCGGCCTCCGCCAGCGCGACCGCCAAGTTGACCGTCACCGACGACTTGCCGACCCCGCCCTTGCCGGATGCCACCGCGATGACCTTCGTCGGGCTGCCCGGCCGTGCGAACACGACCTCGGATCCCTGCACCTGCCCGAGTTCCGCCCGCAGCCGTCGCGTCAGCGACCGCCGCTGCTCCTCACCCATCGCCCGGTAGGCCAGGTGCACCTCGGTCACGCCTGGGACGGCGCGGAGCGCCGCCGTCACGTCGTTGGCGAGCCGGTCGGAACCGGGCGAGCCCGGGATGGGCAGGGCCAGCTCCAGCCGGATGCTGCCATCCTCGACGGTCAGGTCCCCGACCATGCCGAGATCGGTCACCGGCCGCTCCAGGTGCGGCTCGCGGACCTCGGCGAGCGCGTCCAGGACCTGTGCGTCGGTGGGCACCACGGACCCTTCGACCGTCGGGAGCAGCGACGCGGTCCGGGACGGCGTGGCCGTCGGATCGCGCCACGATGCTACCCAGGCGGGCTCGGACCCACGAAGCCCCGATCGCTCGGCGAGCGTGGGGCGACCGTCTCCGGCTGCGGCGCGGCTGCGACGGTCGGCCGGTCGACCTGTCGGCGTCGGGCGGCGAGCAGCCGTCCCCGCAGCACCTCGTCGTCGAACGGCTTGCGGAGGTAGTCGTCGACCCCGGCGACGAGCGACTCGACCTCCTGGCGCGCATCCTCGACCCCCGTCAGCATGAGGATCGGGATCCAGCGTGTCGTCTCGGCCGCGCGCAAACGCCGGGTGACCTCGATCCCGTCCAGGTCCGGCAGACGCAGGTCGAGCACGATCGCGTCGGGGCGGTGCTCGTGCGCCAGGGCGAGAGCCTCCTCGCCCTCGCGCGCCTCGAGCAGGTCGTAGTCGTCGCCGAGCTGGAGACCGATCAGCCGCAGGACGGACTCGTCGTCGTCCACGATCAGCAGGGTGGGTCGCCGATCCGATCCGTGCTCGCCGTCCACGTCGGGGGTCGGGGTGACGATGTCGACCCCTCGCGGCGCCGGAGCCGACTCGGGCGCGGGCAGCGAGGCACGGCAGTACGGGCAGAGGTTCCATCCCGGTTCGACGCTGCGCCCGCACGCGCGGCAGGCGGCGGTGGCCAGGTCGCTGCCGCACGAGGGACACACTAGGAAGCCTTCGCCCACCTGCTGTGCGCAGCCCGGGCAACGTTGGACGACGAGCGACTCCGGGGGGGTGACCCGCAGGATCTCCTCCAGGGTGGTGCGGCCCTCGAGCGCCTTGCGGATCCCGTCCTCCCGCAGCGTGCGCATACCCTCCGCCCGCGCCAGCCGGGCCAGGGAGGTCTCGCTCGCACCGCTCATCAGCAGCTCGCGCAGGGGGGCGGTCACGGGCAGTACCTCGAACACCGCCTCGCGACCGCGGTAGCCGGTGCGGCCACACAGCTCGCACCCGCGGCCGCGTCTCAGCGCAGCGCCGGCGAGCTCTCGTTCGGATACCTGCAGCTGTCGCACGATCCTGGGGTCCGCCGTGGTCGGCTCCGCGCAGTGCTCGCACACCAGCCGCACCAGTCGCTGCGACACGACCAGCAGGAGCGACGACGCGACCAGGAAGGGTTCGACACCCAGGTCGACCAACCGCACGATCGAGGACGGAGCATCGTTGGTGTGCAGGGTGGTCAGCACCAGGTGGCCCGTGAACGAGGCCTGCAACGCCAGCTGCGCGGTCTCCTGGTCGCGGATCTCGCCGACCAGCACGACGTCCGGGTCCTGACGCAGGAGGGTGCGCAGCCCGCGCGCGAACGTGAGCCCGACCTTCTCGTGGATCTGCGTCTGGTTGACCCCCTCCAGCTGGTACTCGATCGGATCCTCCAGCGTCACGACGTTGCGGACCGGGTCGCTCATCTCGGCCAGCCCCGCGTACAGCGTGGTGGTCTTGCCGCTGCCGGTCGGACCGGTCAGAACGACCAGGCCCTGCGGACGCTGCAGGGCTTCGAGGAAGCTGGCGAGCTGGTCACCGGTCATGCCCAGCTCTCCGACCGACACCCGCTCGGCGCCCTCGTGGAGGAGACGCAGCACCACGGTCTCGCCGAACAGCGTGGGCAGGGTCGACAGCCGCACATCGACCTCGCGGCCGTCGACGCGCACCACCGCGCGGCCGTCCTGCGGCCGGCGGCGCTCGGCGATATCCAGCCTGGCCATGATCTTCAGTCGGGACGCCAGAGCTCCCGACGCATCCCTGGGGACCCGCATCACCTCCCGCAGCAGCCCGTCCACCCGGTAACGGACGCGCACGTGGTTGCGCCCCGGCTCGATGTGCACGTCACTGGCACGGGCGTGGACGGCCTCGGCCAGGATCAGGTTGGTGAGCCGCACGATCGGATGGTCCTCGCTGATCGGCAGCTCCGTCAGTTCCTCGGCCTCGACCTGCTCCTCCACCGTGGGGACGGTCTCGTCCTCCAGCAGGGCATCGAGCGCGGACTGATCGGTGCCGTAGGCACGACGCACTGCCTCGCGGATGCCCCTGTCGGTGGCCACCTGCATCCGCACGGTGTCCACCCCAGCGGCGGTGCGCAGGTCGTCCCTGGCGACGACGTTGGTCGGGTCGCTGGCTGCCACGGTCAACACACCGTCTTCGAGCTGCAGCGGGAGGATGAGGTGCCGTGTCGCCAGCGCACGGGGGACGCGCTCGATCGCCTGGGGGTCCGGGACGACGCGGGTCAGGTCGACCTGCTCCAGCCCGAGCTGCGCCGCCAGCGCGGCCGCGACGTCCCCCTCCGCGGCCAGTCCGAGCCGGACCACGGTGGTGCCCAACCGTTCGCGATCGTCGGATGCGACCTGCTCCGCGAGCGCCTCGTGCAGCTGCGCCGCGGTGAGGACACCCTCGGCGACAAGGATCTCTCCCAGCCGCCGACGGTGACTGGCGGTGTACGTCACGTTCCGATCTGACCGTCCGTGGGTTCGCCTCTGTATCGGCAGGCGGGGCCCGTCCCTGGAGCCGCCGGGGCGCTCGCCCCCAGTACGCTCGGCGCTCCCCGACCTGCCACGGAACCGCGTGCGTCTCCGCCTCACTCTGGCAGCCGTCGTGGCGGCGGCCCTCGGTGCCTCTGCCTGCCAGCTGCGACTGGCGACGGACATCGCGGTGGACGCCGACCTGCAGGGGTCCTTCGAGGTGGCGGTGGCCCTGGACGCCGAGCTCACCCGCATCCTGCGCGACGCAGGGGTCGACGTCCTGGCTGGCTTGGAGGAGCTGCGGGCCGACGCACCCGGTTGGACGGTGCAGCGACAGGAGCCAGCCTCCGGCGGCGTGGAGGTGCGTGCCCGCGCCCGCTTCGACGGCTCGGGAGACTTCGCGGCGCTGGCCGCGTCGCTGCAGGAGGCCCTCGACGAGGACGACGCACGGCTCTTCGAGGACCTGCAGCTGCGCCGACTCGAGGGCGGAGCGATCGCGTTCGACGGCGCAGTCGGGTTGGTGCTACCGGCGGCGCCGGGAGCACGCGGTGCCGGCGTCGGCTTCGACCGCGACGATCTGGAGCGGCTGCTCGCCTCACGCGGCGACGAGCTCGTGCGCTACGACGTGCGCGTCACCCTGCCCGCCCCGCCGCGGCGGCACGACGCCGATCGGGTGGACGGTCGCAGCCTCACGTGGCGGGCGCCGGTCGGCCAGCTGCGGCCCGTCGACGCCGTCTCCGAGGACCCTGGGCCGGGTGTGCTCGTGCTCGCGCTGGTGGCGGTCGCCGCGGCGGTGGCGTCTGCGCTGCTGGTGACGACCGTGCGGCGGCGGTGGCGACGCAGGTGAGGCGCCACGTGCCTCGACAGGCGCCGTGCGCCGACACACGCGCGCCCCGCGCTCGGCGAGCCAGTGCTGGCGTGGCAGGCCTTGCGCGTCGCATCCATCCGTGCGACAAACGAGGGACATCGCGGCTGGGGGGTTCGCGATGGATCTGGAAGAACTCGAGCGGCGGCTGACCCGCAACGCGTTCTTGTTCGACGACCCTCGCACCTACCGTGCTGGCGTGGCCGATGCGCTGGACGCCGTCCGGCGACTGCAGCCCTGGCAGGACGTGGTCGTGAGGACCGCCCCGGACGCCGTGCCTGTGGTGCAGCGACAGAAACCGCCCGCGGTCCGCAGCTGACGACCCACTGCCCGGGTGCAACGCGAGGTCGCCCGGTCGGTCCGCGACGCGCGTCGGTCGCGGCGCGCAGGCGGGTGTCGACACAGGCGGGCAGGCGGCCCTGAGCGTCGCCGTGAGCCGTGCTCAGTTCGGCCCGATGTCGGTTCCCTCCAGCAGCCCGCGCAGCCGGAACGACCGAGCCGGGTGTCGCAGCTTGGTGAGCGTCTTCTTCTCGATCTGCCGGATGCGCTCGCGCGTGAGACCGAAGTGCTCGCCGATCTCCTCCAGCGTGTGCTCCTCACCGTCCATCATCCCGAAGCGCCACATGAGGACCGCCCGCTCGCGCGCGTCGAGCGCGTTCAGCGCCGCCACCACCTCGGCCTGGGTGAACACCGACGTGGCCGACGACGCCGGATCGACGGCCTCCTCGTCGGCGACCAGCTCGCCGAGGGTGGCATCGCCGTCCTCTCCCACGGGCGTGTCCAGGGAGGTCACGTCCTGGGCGGCCTGGCGGATCTCCCGCAGGCGGTCCACCGTCATGTCCAGCTCGTTGGCGACCTCATCCTCGCTGGGTTCGCGGCCCAGCTGCTGGAGGAGATCCAGCTCGACGAAGCGGATCTTGCCGAGCGTCTCGAAGACGTGGGCGGGGAGACGCACGGTCCGCGCCTTGTCCGCCAGCCCCCGCTGCAGCGCCTGACGGATCCACCACGTCGCGTAGGTCGAGAACTTGTACCCCTTGGTGTGATCGAACTTCTCGACCGCACGGATGAGGCCGAGGTTGCCCTCCTGGATCAGGCCGAGCAGGTCCAGCCCGCGACCGCGGTACTTGCGCGCGTTCGAGACGACGAGCCGCAGGTTGGCCCGGATCATGTGGTCCTTGGCCCTGGTGCCGTCCCGCTCGATCGACAGCAGCAGCGCGCGCCTCTTGGGGGCAAGCTTGGGGCCGCTCCGGAGGATGGATGTCGCGTACAGTCCGGCCTGGTAGCGCTTGGCGAGGTTGACCTCGTCCTCGGCGGTGAGGAGATCCGTCCGACCGATCTCGTTGAGGTACTGGCGGATCGGGTCGGAGGAGGCGCTCATCGGCTGCGCCTCGGGCCGCTCGGACCCCAGCTCGGACTCGGAGAGGTCGTCGACGACCTGCAAGCCCTTGTCCCGTGCGACCTGCGCGAGATCGTCGACCCACGACCCCGGCTGCGTCAGGGGGTCGTGCAGCTCGTGCAGCTCCGAGAGCAGAACGTAGCCACGCCCGGCGGCGCGTTCGAGGAGCTCCGTGAGGGCGGACACCTCGATGGTGGAGTCGACGGCTTCCATCCCTTGGCCCCTGGCAGGACTCGGGAGCGGCCAGGACCGCTCGCGTGGCGGTGCGACGTACTTCGTCTCGCGGTGCTGAACGTGAACCCTGCCAGCGATGTTCCGCTGCCCGGGCCCGCGGGTCAACCACCCGCCCCCGCGCTCCGGGGGGCCGGCAGGGTACCGCCCCCGCGCGGACCCGTCCGCCGCCGGGGCGGCGCGCGGGGCGTCGGTGCCGGTACGCCGGCTCGTCTGCCGAACGAGCCTCAGTCGGCCTTCCCCAGGCCGCGGGCCTTGCGGGCGCGCTTCCACTCCCTGACCCGCTCCAGGGCCTCGGGGGAGTCGATGTCGGCCACGGACCGGGGGGTGTCGTCACCGAAGGGGGCCGCCGCCTCCTGCCAGCCGGCCGGCGCGACCCCCAGGCGCTTGGCGAGGAGCGCGACGAGGATGCGCGCCTTCTCGTCGCCGTAGCCGGGGAGTTCCCTCAGTCGGTCGAGCAGCTCAGCGCCGCTGTCCGCCGTGCGCCACAGCGCCGCGGCGTCGCCCCCGTAGCGCTCGATCAGGAACGCGCACAGGGCGTGGGTGCGCCGGGCCATGGACTCCGGGAAGCGGTGAAGCGACGGCTTCTGGCGGAAGACCGTCTCCAGCTCCGCTTCGTCCATCTCGGCGATGCCTCGGGCGTCGAGGTGCCCGCCGAGGCGCTCACGCAGCCGGTACGGGCCAACGAACGCCCACTCCATGGGGACCTGCTGGTCGAGCAGCATCCCGATCACGAGGGCGAGAGGATCCTCGCTCAGGAGCCGGTCGGCCTCCGGGTCGCCAGTGATGTGCAGGCCCATGGCGGCAGGCTAACGGACCCGCGGTCGGGGAGGAGGACCGACGCGACGTGGCGCCACGAAGCCCGCCGGCGGCGGCCGTGTGTGGTCGCCGGTCGCGGCGGTCCGGTGGTCGGGGGATCCCCGTGCGCGGGCACGGTCCGGGCTGGACCTCTCAGTCCTGCTTCTGGGCGATGCGCTGGGCGAGCTCCTTCTTGTTCATGGTCGAGCGGCCCTGGATGTCGAGCTCCTGCGCGCGCTCGTACAGCTCCTCCTTCGTGGAGCCCTTGACGTCGACACCGCCGGCGGTCTCACCACCGGGCTCGTCGACGCCCCGTTCGGCACGCTCGTCCGATGGGCCCTTGCCGTCCTTGGCCTCCCAGTGATCGCCGACCTTCTCGAACTGGTGCTTCAGCGACGAGTACGCGGTGCGTCGCGCCCGCTCCTCGTCGTCGTATTGTTCGATCACGTCGTTGTAGGTCTTCAGGAACGTGCGCTGCGCCTTGTCGGGGGATCTCTTCAACGTGCCTGGGAGATCACTCTTGTCGATCGGCATGCGGCTGCCCTTCCTGCTGCTCACCACCACTATGTGAGCTGGGCGCCATGGCCGTCCAACCAGCCGTATGCACGAAGGTGAAGCCGGCCTGAACGGCCCATTCGGTCCGACGCGATCCTCACGGACTGGCAGATCGAGGTCGCACGGCTGTTCGATGCGGACCGCACAGGCGGGGGGTGACGACGACCACTACCACGGAACGCACGTCGCCCGGAACGATCGGAGCGATGGACGACGGCAACGGCGTCGTGGAGGTCGCTCCCGAAGCGCGCCTGTGGTCCGTCAAGGTCCTCAACAGCAACGGCAGCGGTTCCCTGAGCTGGATCATCGCCGGGATCGAGTACATGACGTGGCCCGCACCCCGTCCCACTTGACCTCGAACCGCCAGCCGTCCTCCCCGACGGGCAGCGCGGCGGCGGTCGGCAACATCGGCGCAGGCAGCTTCACGCCCACAGTGCGTGCGCGACCCGCAACCTCCGCGGGCGAAGCGCAGCTCGAGCCGTCGGGCGACGGATAGACCGGCGAGTTGTTGAACCCGCCCAGTGGATCGAGCCGGCGAAGAACCCGAGCGGTACTGCGGTGCCCAGGTCGTTGCCGCAGCCCGATTGCGTGGAGAGATGTAGGTCGCAGCCACCCGACATCCGCGTGGAGGCCCGTCACACCAACTGGACTCGCATACGTTGCCAATGTTGGGGGACGGGGGTGGGTGATCATCCGTTGCGCAGTCGCTGCAGCTCCTCCCAGGTGAGGTTCGGCCCCGGCAGCCGGCCAGGCGGTCGGCGGCGAGGGCGCGGACCGCATCGAGCCCGCCGACGGTACTGACACATTCGCGCGGGCTCCACCGGGCCCTCGTGGTCGATGCGTGGGTGGTGCCGGACCCGCGATCCGCCGGTGTCCCGGCATACCGCCGGCGAGCTGCGGCGCTCGTGGGTTGAGGGCGTCTTTCTTCTCCGGGACGACAGCAATTACCGCCGCGTCAGGAGGACGGGCTGGGCGGCTGAGGAGATGGTGACACCGACGGGGCAGTGGGCTCCGGCGACGTCCCACTGCGACGTGGTGCGGCTGTCCCCTGCACGGCTGGTAAGGGAGTCGCCCGGGCGGTGGCGTCAAGGGGCGCCGGAGCGACATCAGGGGCTGGTCGCTGTCTGCGGACGATGTCGCCCGACTCGTCGGTCTCGACGACGTACTGCTCGAGCGGGAAGCGGTTGGTGGTGGGGGCTCCGTTGCGGTCCCCGGGGTTAGGCGGTGTCGAGGTGGCGGAACCCAGCTTCTTGGAGGTCGCTGACCTCGACGGATCTGCCGATCCCGTCGAAGACGTAGATCCCATCGACGGGGTTGCCGCCGCGGTCGAACAGGAACAGGTTGGTGATCGGCTCGCCGTCGGGGTGGCGGAGGACCTCAGGCGGCCGGGCCTCTTGCGGACCTACACGTGGGCCACCGGCGCCCCGGCGGTGAGCGCCTGGAACGCGATGACGAGCGCCGCGAAGCCGGTCGCGGCGTCGAGCAGCCGCAGGGCACCGCTGCGGTCGTGTCCCTCGCGGCCCAGCTTGACGCTGCCGGCGACCGCTGCCGCGGTGAGGAGCACTCCGAGCAGCCCGCGTCCGGGGACGGGCACGTGACGCCACCAGGGTCCACCGTCGAACAGCATCGCTACGACCGCGACCACCGTCCAGCCGCGCAGGACCCACCAGGCGGGACGCAGCTGCGGCAGGAAGTCGACCACCTCGCGGACGGCCGCCAGTTCCCGGACCCGCCGGATCCGCGACGTGGCCGCCTCGACCAGACGGCTGTGATGGTGGCGACCGCCACTGAGCGCCGGCGCGAACCCGGCGAAGAGGCGCAGCTCGGTCGCGTAGGCGGCCGGATCGACCAGTTCGTGTTCGAGGCTTGCGGGGTCCTCGGCCGCGAGCTCGAGCAGGTGGTGCTCGAGGTCGTCGACCAGCTCGTCCCGGTCGTCGTCGGTGAGATCCTCGAAGTGGCGCGCGACCTCACCGACGAAGCTGCGGATGCGCCCGTTCGCGGTGCTCGTCGCCGTCATGCGGCAAGCCTCTCGGGAAGCAGGTGCTCGACGGTGTCCGCGAAACGACGCCACTCTTTGGCGGCGACGGCGAGGTGGTCGCGGCCGGCGTCGTTCAGCGCATAGTACTTGCGGTTGGGGCCTTCGTCGGAGGGTTTGACGTACGACGTCAGCAGTCCCGACTGGAACAGACGACGCAACGTCCCGTAGACCGACGCGTCCCCGATCGCGTCGAGTCCCCCCTCTCTGAGACGCCGGACGATGTCGTAGCCGTAGCCGTCGTCGTCGTCCAGCACCGACAGGACGGCCAGGTCCAGGACTCCTTTCAGCAGCTGGGTGCCGTCCACGTCCACACTCCGCTGTCTCGGCTAGCGCAGTACCGCCCGCCACACTCTACTGCGCATTGCGGAGTAGTCAAGTGGCCAGCGTAGGACGGGAGTCGTCACCCCTGTGGTGAGGTCACGGAGCGGCAAAGCAGGAATCCCGGCCGGGGGGGTCCCGTTGCGACGGGGAGCGGCCGGCAACAGACGCATGCGACCACGGCGGAAGGCCGAAGCCGACGGGGACCCGCGGCGCTCGGTATCACGCTCGCCCTCTCTGTCGAGGTCCACGGTAGCTATGCCTGGGTGGCCCCGGCTTGACTCCGCCCCGCTTGATTTCAAGTGCACTTGGAACTCCATGATGGATGCCATAGAACGCGATCGGAGGTTGAACCGGCTCCAGGACACCTATCGCTGCACCTTGACCCCAGTAGAGGCTGCCGGCCGGATCGATGCCGACCGTGCGCTGGCGGACCGCGTCGTGGGCACCCAACGGTCCGAGGACGGCGTGCTGGTGAGGTTCGCCGGGGGGGACGACACCCGACGGCTGGTGGACACGTTCGTGGCCAACGAGTGCCGCTGCTGCGGGTTCTTCGACTTCACTGTGACCGAGGCCGAGCAGCACGTCCTGTTGGAGATCATCGCGCCGGCTGACCGGTCGGCCCAGCAGCTGGTCGACGCCGCGAAGCAAGTATTCGACCTCGGCCCGGACTCGCTCGAACCGCTGCGGACGTGGGAGGCCGAGGAAGGCTGAGCTGTTGCCATCGGGTGGGTCGCCGACCGGGCTGGTCCGGCCACCTCGACGCTGCGCTACCACGACGAGCTGGGACTGGTCGGGCCGACCGCCCGCATCCCGGGCAGCGCCTTTACGACCCACCGGTGCTGCGACGGCTGCGGATCGTGCAGTTGTGCCAGCGGGCCGGGTTCACCCTGGCCCAGATCGAGCAGCGGCGAGGCGGCGGGTCACCTGCGCCACTCGACCTGGCCGACGCCGTAGAACTCGCTCGGGGTGTCGTCGTCCTTGAGGTCGAGCTCCTCGTCACCGTCAGCGTCGATGAACACCATGGGGACGGTGCAGTCCGGCGCCTCGCTCAACATCGTGAAGGTGAGCGTGTCGCCCTCTGAGAAGACGATGGTCGGCCACTGCTGGTCGACGTTCTCGTACGGCTCCCCGTTCACCAGCCGCAGGCGTGCCTGGCCCTCGTTCGACTCGCCGATGCGGTCGGCCGTCCCGTCGTCGTCGGTGTCGGGGAAGGTCAGCTCGCCCGGCGCTGTCGCGTCGATGACCGTGCACGGCAACCAGCCGAGGCCGAACGTCTCGATCCGCTGATCGCGGAACGTCGCGGGGACGCTGAACTGGCGTTCCTCCCCGGGCTCGACCGTGACCGGCTCCTGCGGGGCGACGATGACCGCGCGCCGGCGCTGCTCCGTCGCGGTCGGTGTGGGCGTCGCGGTCACCGTCTCCGTGACCGTGACGGTGGCCGGAGGTGTGGTGCGCGTGGCGTCCGCCAGGGGTGGCTCTTCCCCGTTGCCGCAGGCGGTGGCCGTCAGGGCAGCGCCGGTGAGCAGCGCCACGATCGTGTGCTCGCTCGGTCGCATGGTCCCCTCCTGTTGATGGCGCGTGGGTGCGGTCGTCCTGGTGAGAGCCCTGGCTGCTGGGGGAGTCCCCGAGGATCCGGTCGCGGGCGGTGGCGAGCTCGGCGGGCAGCGGCCAGACGTTGACCACGCAGCGTTCACCGACCCGCTGCAGTTCGACTGCTGCTCCAGGACCGGCGCGGGGTCGCTACAGCCACGTCTCCGACCAGGGCAGGCAGTTCTGGGTCAACGTCATCAGCTCTCAGCTGCGGGAGGCCACCTCCGTCCTCGACGGCCTCCTCTACTGGGAAGTGTGCCGATCCAGGAGCACTACACCGACACCCACGGCTACACCGGCCTGCTCTTCGGGCTCTTCGCGCTGCTCGGCTTCCGCTTGGCTCCTCGCCTACGCGACCTGCCCGACCAGACTCTCTACCGGGCCCGACCCCGAGCCGACTACGCCCCGCCGAACCGCGGAACGACCCCAGCCGACCTCAAAGGCCTACCGTAAACCCGCGACCGCTGGCGCCTCCGTTCAAACGCCTTACCGCGAATCTTCGTCAGAAAACTTCACAAGACCCCAGACGGTTCGCGAGGCCCCCGAGGGTCCCGCGGTCCGCGACACGCTGGCGGCATCGGCCGCCGCGCGGAGAAGGGGACGCTGCGGCCGCCCGCGGAGCCGACCTGCCGTCCACGACGACCAGCGACGTGATCGACCGTCTGGGCAAGCCAACGGGTCTGTTCGCCAGGGTCAGGGAGCGGCGCTCCTCGTCCAGCGTCGCAACAGGGCGAGCATCGCGAAGGCGGCCAGCCCGGCCCCGAGCACCAGCCCGGCACCGCCCCCGAGCAGCAACAGGTTCCGGTCGCCTTCGTCGGTCGACGCGGCGACTGCGGCGGTGACGATGTCCTGCGTGCCGGTCACGGCGTCCCCGTTGCGCGTGTCCGACCAGGCGACCAACGTCCTGTCGTCCGACGACGCCACCGACAACGGCACCTGGAAGAAGTAGTTGGGGTCCCACAGGCCGATGGTGCGGTCGATGCGGACGTCGTTCACGCGCACGTTGGGCGTCCAGGTCCGGCCACCATCGTGGGAGCTCGTCAGGTAGACGCTCTGCTGCTTGCCCATGTTGTTGAACAGGTTGAGGCCCGAGTCGGGGTCGGGCTGAGGAGCCGGGTAGGTGTCGTCGCGATAGTCGTACCAAGCGACGTCGAGGCGCCCGTCGGGAGCGAGCGCGAGCTGGGGGTAGAACTGTCCCGTCGTGGTCTCCTCGGGGTCGTCGTTCATGCGCAGGGGCTCGCTCCAGGTCGCGCCGTCCGACGACGTGGAGACGAACGCGTCGAGGTCTCCGTTGCGATTGTCGTGCCAGACCACATAGAACGTACCGCGCTCAGGGTCGTACGTCGGGATAGGCTCGCTGGCGTCGTCCGCCCGCGCGATCACCGTCTCGTCCCACGACTGGCCTTCGTCGCCGGACACCCCCACCGCCAGCCGCTGGGGCGTCCCCTCGGCGGCGTCCGCCTCGGGGCGGATGCGGTAGAACGCGTACAGCCGACCGTCGACGACGATCGGTCGCGGCC
>DASZZX010000043.1:0-3986 GCA_036260415.1 Nitriliruptorales bacterium | reverse complement strand
CGTCGCCTGCTCCTGGCCGCGGTACGGAGAGCCGAGTTGGTGGTCGACCCCACCGCCCGGGCAGGGGTCCGCCCCCTCCGCGGGAGCGGACTCCGATGACATGACCCGCCGATGGGGGGGTCGCAGCGTCCGGATCCCGTCTGGCCGCGCACCTTCCATGACCGTGGCGGCGACCAGCACGGGAAGCAGCCACGCGAAGGACAGCCACAGGCGATGCCTCCGGCCACCGTCGACGACCATGCTGATCGAGGCCCAGGGTTAGGTGACGTCGACCACCTCGATGCGTCGTCCGTCGGGTCGGGGGCTGGCCGCTCGCACCCGTGTGACGCGTCCCTTGGTCGACGGTGACCTGGCATGCTGTGAACGGTTCGTCCGTTGGACGGTTCCTCGACGGGGGAGGCGACGCTGCCAACGACCGCGACCGCCGGACGCACCGCTCGGCCGACGATCCCGCGAGGCGCCTGCGAAACCCATCAGATCCGACGGAGGGCGTCGGCGCTCGTGCTGGTCCTGGCCCTGGTGGGTGCAGGGTGCGGAGGGGCGGGCGGAGCGTCCGACGAAGCCCCGCCGCGGGCAGCCGAGACCGCCACTACGGAGGGCGGCCCCGCCACTGCGTCGCGCCTGAACGAGGTCGAGCTGGGGTTCCTCGCCCGCACAGTCGATCGGCACCGGCAGATCATCGCGGTGGCGCGGTCGGTGCCCACCAAGACGCAGCGGAACGAGCTGGCTGACCTGGCCGCCCGCATGGTGACGGTCCGCGAGCAGGAGGTGTCGAGCGCCCGCGACCTCCTGTCGGAGGCCGACCGTGCCGTGAGGGTCTCACCCTCCGCGGCCGCATCGGACGGAGGCGAGCCGGAAGGGCTCGAGGCGCTGGGCGGAATGCGCGGCGACGAGTTCGACCGGCGCTTCATCGACACGATGATCTCCACCGACCAGGTCACGATCGAGGCCGCCGAGCGCGCCATCGACGAGGGCAAGCACCCCCAGGTCGCCCAGCTGGCGACCAAGGTCATCTCCACGCGGCAGGCCGAGGTCGGGGAGCTGCAGGTCCTGCAGCAGCGGTGGTGGCCGCCGCTGGCCCCGGCCACCCCGGCTGGGCTCGGCCCCGGGGACCGTGGCCTGCCGGTGCTGGCGCTCGAGCAGCGGCTGGAGGCGCTGCACTACCACGTGGGTCAGGTCGACGGCGTCTTCGACGTCGACACGGGCTTCGGGGTGGTCGCCTTCCAGAAGGTGGCCGGGTTGCCGCGCAGTGGTCGGGCCACCCCCGACGTGATCCAGCGGCTCGACAGCGCCGAGTTCCCCGAGGCGCTGGCACCGGACGGCGGCGGCGAGAGGGTGGAGGTCGACCTGACGCGCCAGGTGCTCTTGCTCTACCAGCAAGGCGACCTGTTCAAGATCCTGCCGGTGTCCAGCGGCACGGGCGAGCGGTTCTGCGCCGAGGGCGGGTGCGGGCGCGCGGTCACCCCGGCCGGTTCGTACCGTCGCAGCTGGCACGACGACGGTTGGCGCGAGAGCCGCCTGGGACGGCTGTACAACCCTGTCTACGTGATCGACCGGCTCGGGATCGCCATCCACGGCCACCCCCGGGTCCCCCCGGAACCCGCCTCGCACGGCTGTATCCGCATCCCGATGTCAGCCGCCGAGTGGTTCCCCGACGTCGTGCCCAGGGGGACACCCGTCTACATCTCGGACGGCACGACGCCCCTGGGGCCACCCCCCGCGCAGCCCGGCGTCGGTTGAACCGCGCGACGCCGGTCCGTCACCACCGCGGCCCGTCGAGCGCATTGACGTGGTGACACGGCGGGAGGCCTTGCGGTCGGCGTCGCGCGTCCGCATGCTGACGCGACTGAGAGGACGGATGCCACGTGCCAGCACGGTCATCGGAGAGTTCGTCGGCGTCGGGCGACGCGAGCGGTGCTGCACCGGGCCGTCACCGCGCCGCACCCGGTGCTGCCCCGGGCCGTCACCGGGTCGCGACCGCCGCGAGAGCGGCCGTCACGCGGCGCGGGACCGACGGGCGCCGCCGAGCCCCAGCCGACGACCGTGGAAGGGCGGACGGCCTGCGGCTCGGCCGCGACGGGGTGATGCGCTGCTGGTGGTGTGGGGATGACGCCCTGTACGTCGCCTACCACGACCACGAATGGGGCCGACCCGTCCACGACGACCGACGCCTGTTCGAGAAGCTCTGTCTGGAGGGATTCCAGGCCGGGCTGTCGTGGTTGACGATCCTGCGCAAGCGTCCGGCGTTCCGCGCGGCCTTCGAGGACTTCGACATCGAAGCCGTCGCCGGCTTCGACGACACCCGGGTCGAGCGGCTGGTGGCCGACCCGACGATCGTCCGACATCGTGGCAAGATCAGCTCGGCGATCAACAACGCCCGCCGTTCGCTGGAGGTCATCGACGAGTTCGGCACGTTGGACGCGTTCGTCTGGCGCTCCCAACCGCCTGGCGAGGAACGTCCGGACACGATCCGGCGTGCCACCCTCGAGCGGCTCGGGGCACCGCCGGCAGCCCATCGGCTGGCGCGCGAGTTGAGGAGGCGTGGCTTCACCTTCGTGGGAGCCATCACGGTGTATGCGTTCATGGAGGCGATGGGTCTGGTCAACGACCACCTCGAGGGCTGCGCGGTGCGCGCGCAGATCACCGGGTGATCACACCGCAGCCGACGACAGCCGGAAGGGACCGCGTGGAGCTCGACGTACGACCGGTGACACCGCAACGCTGGGACGACCTCGAGCAGCTGTTCGGTCCCAACGGCGCCATCGCCGGGTGCTGGTGCATGTGGTGGCGGCTGTCGGGTCGCCAGTGGGACGAGCTCGGCATGGACGGTCGCCGCCGGGCTCTGCACCGACTGGTCACGGACGGAGACGTGCCCGGCCTCCTCGCCTACCGCGACACACTCCCTGTCGGATGGGTCTCGCTGGGGCCACGCGAGCGGTTCGGCCGGCTTCAACGCTCGCCCGTGCTGGGTCGGGCGGGATCGGAGGATCCAAGGGTGTGGTCGATCGTGTGCTTCTACCTGCCGGCGCGTGAACGTCGTCGTGGTGTCGGTCGCGCGTTGCTCGACGCGGCTGTCGACCACGCCCGAGAACGGGGCGCGACCAGCCTCGAGGCCTACCCCGTCGACCTCGCCGCCGTGGACCGGCGGTGGTCGTCCAACGACCTGTTCACCGGCGTGCTGACGATGTTCGCCGATGCGGGGTTCCAGGAGGTCGCCCGGCACCGACCCAACCGCCCGATCGTGCGACGTGATCTGACCTGACCCATCGCGACAGGTCCGCCCCGGCCGGAGCGCATCCGCCCAGGAAGGAGCCCGACAGCGCTGGAGACGGACGCGTACCGTCCACCGTCGGACGGGCCGCCGACTAACCCTCGACTGGCTCGGCCGAGGCCAGGACGAGACCGTCGATCCCCGCGACTGCGAGACCGTCGACGTCGGACCCGGGGGCGGTCCCTTGTCCGTGCCACCTGGGTCGAACAGCCCGGAGCGCGACCACGACCAGGATCGCACCGGCGACAGCGATGACCGCGCTGATCGCCGCTGCGGCCTGAAGACCGTCGACGAACGCGGCACGTGCGACCGCCAGCACCGCGGCGCCGTCCCCATCGGGCAGGTCCGCGGCCACAGCCACGGCACCGCCCAGCGTGTCACGCACGGCCGCACCTGCCCGTGCGGACAGACCGGCTGGCAGACCATCTGCGACCGCGGACCGGTAGATCGCGGTTCCCACGCTGCCCAGGATCGCCAGACCCAACGCGCCACCGAACTCGGCGCCGGTCTCGGAGATCCCGGACACCGTGCCGGCACGTTCCGGTGGGGCGCTGCCGACGATCAGTTCGGTGGTGAGCGTGAACACGGGCGCGAGCGCCAACGACACCACCATCGACCCCACCACCACGATCCTCAACCCGTCCGCGCCATCGACCTGGGTCAGCATCACCAACCCAGCGGCGGCGTGCTCGCAGGCGCGCTGCTGGCCGCCGCC
>DASZZX010000042.1:0-5697 GCA_036260415.1 Nitriliruptorales bacterium | reverse complement strand
GACAGCCATGGGGTGACGACCGCGCACCGGGCCGCTCGCGGCGACGGAGCTGAACCGGACGGGTCCGAGCCGCCGACCAGCCCCCGGACGGCGCGGCGGTCGCTAGGTGCGTTCGAGGCGGAGCAGCAGCAGCGAGCGGTCCGCGGCCGACAGGGTGGCGCCGGCCTTGAGCTCGTCGCCCTCCTCCGGGAGCAGCTGGGTGGTGTCGAGGATCACTGTCCAACGCTCACCGCCGATCTCCTGCGGCAAGGTGAACTCCAGCGGTTCGTGGTGAGCGTTGAACACCACGAAGAAGCTGTCGTCGACGATGCGTTCACCGCGCGGGCCGGGGGTGGCCAGGCCCTCGCCGTTGAGGAACACCCCGAGCGACTTGGCGAAGCCACTGTTCCAGTCCTCGTCGGTCATCTCGGTGCCGTCGGGGCGGAACCAGCCGATGTCGGACAGACCGGTCCCGCGGATCGAGCGGCCCTCGAACCACCGCCGCCGGCGGAACACCGGGTGGTCGCGGCGCAGCTGGATCAGCCAGCGGGTGATCGCCACCAACTCCTCGTCGGCGCCGTCCCAGTGGAACCACGAGATCTCGTTGTCCTGGCAGTACGCATTGTTGTTGCCGTTCTGTGTCCGGCCCAGCTCGTCGCCGCCCAGCACCATCGGCACACCCTGCGACAGCAGCAGCGTGGCCAGCAAGTTGCGCTGCTGGCGGGCGCGCAACGCCAGCACCTTCGGGTCGCGGGTAGGACCCTCGACCCCGCAGTTCCACGAGCGGTTGTGGCTCTCCCCGTCGCGGTTGCCTTCTCCGTTGGCCTCGTTGTGCTTGTGGTTGTACGAGACCAGGTCGCGCAACGTGAAGCCGTCGTGCGCGGTGACGAAGTTGACGCTCGCGAACGGCCGGCGAGCGGACGATTCGTACAGGTCCGACGACCCGGTGAACCGGTTGGCGAACTCCCCCAGCGTCGCTCCCTCGCCGCGCCAGTAGTCGCGCACCGTGTCGCGGTACTTGCCGTTCCACTCGGACCAGCCGGGCGGGAAGTTGCCGACCTGGTAGCCGCCCTCGCCGACGTCCCATGGCTCGGCGATCAGCTTCACCTGGCTGATGACCGGGTCCTGCTGGATCAGGTCGAAGAAGGCCGACAGGCGTTCGACGTCGTGCAGCTCACGCGCCAAGGTCGCAGCGAGGTCGAAGCGGAAACCGTCCACGTGCATCTCCAGCACCCAGTAGCGCAGCGAATCCATGATCAGCTGCAGCACGTGCGGGTGGCGCATGTTCATCGAGTTACCCGTGCCCGTGTAGTCCATGTAGTAGCGGGGGTCGTCGTCGAGCAGCCGGTAGTAGGCGGCGTTGTCGATCCCTCGGAACGACAGCGTGGGGCCGAGGTGGTTGCCCTCCGCGGTGTGGTTGTAGACCACGTCGAGGATGACCTCGATGCCCTCGGCGTGGAGGGCCTTGACGAGCTGCTTGAACTCCTGCACTTGGCTGCCCAGGAGGGTCTGGCTGGTGGCGTGGTACGCCGCCGAGTAGTCGTTGTGCGGGGCGAAGTAGCCGATCGAGTCGTAGCCCCAGTAGTTGCGCAAGCCCTTGTCGACCAGGTGCGGCGGATGGATGAACTGGTGCACCGGCATGAGCTCCACCGCGGTGACCCCGAGGTCGCGCAGGTGCTGCAACACCGGTTCGGTCGTGAGCCCCGCGTAGGTCCCGCGCAGCTCCTCGGGGACGTCGGGATGCAGCTGGCTGATGCCCTTCGCGTGCACCTCGTAGATCACCGTCTCGTGCCAGGGCACCTCGGGGTGGTAGTCGTTGCCCCAGTCGAAGAAGGGGTTGATCACCACCGACTTCGGCATGTGCGGGGCGCTGTCGGCGAGGTTGGGCTCCCCGCCCGGATCGTCGAAGCGGTAACCGAACACGGCCTCGTCCCAGTCGACCTCCCCGTCGATCGCTTTGGCGTACGGGTCGATGAGCAGCTTCGCCGGGTTGCAGCGGTGGCCCTGCTCGGGCTGGTACGGGCCGTGAACCCGGTAGCCGTAACGGTGTCCCGGCCCGACGTCCGGCAGGTACCCGTGCCAGCAGAAGCCCATCACTTCGGGTAGCTCGATCCGGGTCTCGTCGCCCGCGGTGTCGAACAGGCACAGCTCGACCCGGTCCGCCACCTCCGAGAACAGCGAGAAGTTGGTCCCGGCACCGTCGTAGGTCGCCCCCAGTGGGTAGGGATGCCCAGGCCAGACCCGCATGCAGGCTCCTCGTCGCGGTGCGGCGAGTGTAGGGAGGTGCCCGCGGGTCCTCCCGCGGGGGCGTGACCGTCCGCACCGGCGGGCTGCGCTGTGGCCGAGGCACCAACGCGGGACCAGGCCGACCCTTGACGTCGACCGCGTCAGCGTGCTGACTGACTGGGCACGCGGCGAGGCAGGTGACGGTCCGGGCGAGAGCAGTACGGTGCGCAGCGGTGAGGAAGGAACGGGATGGAGACGGATACCACGCTGACCGGTTCGGAGCTCGGCGGCGTCCGCAAGCGGCGCCGGCGCTTCCACGCCGCGCTGGTGGAGCTGGAAGCGGCGCTGTCGCTGGCGGCGGGCCGTCCCCTGGAGTGGCGCGCCGCGGTCGCGGCCCAGCTGGACCGCATGCGCACGACGCTGGAGGACCACATCGCCGAGACCGAGGGTGAGGGCGGCTTCTTCGAGCAGATCATCGAGGACGCCCCCCGCCTGCACGCCCGGGTGGAGCGCCTGCGTCGGGATCACGTCGCGCTGCGGGCCGCCACCGAGCAGCTGCAGGTCCGCTTCCGGGCCCAGGTGCCCGACACCGACGACATCGACGATCTCCGCAAGGCGGTGCTGGAGCTGCTGGGGCAGGTGGCACGCCACCGTCAGAACGGGTCGGACCTGGTGTACGAGGCCTACGCGGTGGACGTCGCCGCCGGCGACTGAGCCACGACCGACCGCGGCCGCGCCCCGGCGGATCGTGCGTCGTTGCGCCGGCCCACCAGCGGAAGTCCGCACGATCCGGCCGGGCAACGGGCGGCGCCCGCGGCGCTGCGGCACGACCGCGGCCCTACGACCAGCCAGCCGGCCCGTGCTGCGCTCGGCGCCCGGCTCGGACCAGTACCGTCCGCACGTCCCAGCCACCCGAGGAGCTGCGGCCCGTGAGCGATCGCCCGCGTCTGGTGCTGCTCAGCTTCCTCATGCTGTTCGTGGAGCTGGCGCTGATCCGCTGGACCGGCTCCAACGTGGTGTACCTGTCGTACTTCGCCAACTTCGTGCTGCTGGGCGCCTTCCTCGGGATCGGGATCGGCTTCCTGCGGGCTGGGGCGCGGCGGCGGCTCTTCGCGTGGGCACCATTGGTGCTGCTGGGGCTGGTGGCGTTCGTACGCCTGTACCCGGTGGAGATCGACCGCAGCGGCAGCGACCTGATCTACTTCGGCCACTTCAGCGCATCAGGCCTGCCGATCTGGGTGACGCTGCCGGTCATCTTCGCGGCGTCGGCCGCGGTCATGGCGATGGTCGCCGAGGGCGTCGGGCGGGTCTTCGCCCGGTTCGAGCCGCTGGAGGCGTACCGCCTCGACATCGCCGGCAGCATCCTGGGGATCGTCGCCTTCTCGATCCTGTCGTTCTTCCACGCCCCGCCCGTGGTGTGGGGCGCGGTCGTCGCGGTCACGTTCGTGGCGCTCTCGGGCCACTTCCCGCCCGTCCTGCGCGCCATGCAGGCCATCGCGCTGGCCGGGATGGTCGGGTTGCTGCTGCTCGAGTCGATCGCCCCCGACGCCAGCTGGTCGCCCTACTACAAGGTCACGACCGAGACACTGTCCACCGACCCCTACCACGTGCGGGTGGACGTCAACGGCATCCCCCACCAGGCCGTCCAGCCCATCGAGGTACGCCGCCAGATCGAACCGATCTACTTCGTCCCCTACGAGCGGCGGGTCGGCGGACCTCCCCGGGACGTGTTGATCGTCGGGGCTGGCAACGGCACCGACGTGGCCATCGCCCTGGCGCATGGCGCCGAGCACGTCGACGCGGTCGAGATCGACCCCCGCCTGCAGGAGATCGGTGCCGAACTGCACCCCGACCGCCCCTACCAGGATCCGCGCGTCGACGTGCACATCGACGACGGGCGGGCCTTCCTCGAGGACAGCGATCGCCGCTACGACCTGATCCTGTTCGCGCTGCCCGACTCGCTCACGCTGGTGTCCGGCCAGTCGGCGCTGCGGTTGGAGAGCTACCTGTTCACCGTGGAGGCGATGCGGGAGGCGCGTGAGCACCTCGCCCCGGGCGGCGTGTTCGGTATGTACAACTACTACCGCGAACTGTGGCTGGTCGATCGCCTCGCGCTCACCCTCCAGGAGGCCTACGGCCGACCACCGTGCCTCGACTCGGTGGAGCAGTACGCCGGGCTGGCCCTGCTCACGGCCAGTGACGACCCCGGCGCACTGGCGTGCCCGACTCTCTGGCAGCCGCGGGAAGCGGTGGTCCCCCCACCCGCCACCGACGACTACCCGTTCCTGTACCTGCGCGACCGTCGTCTCCCCGACCTGTACCTGGGCACGATCGCGCTGATCCTGCTCGCGTCGGTGCTGCTGGTGCGGGTGACCTCGGGGCCGCTGCGGCGCATGGGCAGCTACCTGGACCTGTTCTTCATGGGCACCGCGTTCCTCCTGCTGGAGACCATGAACGTGGTGCAGTTCGCGCTGCTGTTCGGCACCACCTGGTTCGTCAACGCTCTGGTCTTCACCGGCGTCCTGCTGTCGGTGTACCTCGCCGTCGAGGTGGCCCGCAGGGTCCGGTTCCGACGCCCGGCGCGGTTGTACGTGGCCCTGGCCGCGGCACTGGCGGTCGCGTTCGTGGTGCCGCAGGGGACCCTGCTCGCGCTGCCCTTCTGGCCGAGGTTCGCGGCGGCGGTGATCCTGGCGTTCGCCCCGATCTTCCTGGCCAACCTGGTGTTCGCCCAGCGCTTCAAGCACGTGGGCGCGGCGACGGTGGCGTTCGGTGCCAACCTGCTGGGAGCGATGATCGGTGGGGTGCTGGAGTACAGCGCCCTGATCGTCGGCTACCGGGCGCTGCTCGTCGGGGTCGCCGTCCTGTACGGCCTCGCCTTCCTGTTCGGCCGCGACCACCTGCGAGCGACCACAGCCGCGCCCGCGGTCCCGGAGTTCGCCCACCGATGAGGTGAGCGCTAGTCAGACGCGCTACCGCCCTCCGGGCTGCTTGAGCGCTCGGTCCGACGCGGCGTCCGCGCGGTCCCGACTCCTGTCCGACCAGACACGGCCAGATCTCCACACGGGTGGTGGGCATGTCCACTCGTGCGAGTGCCCGCCCGCCTCGGGGCCGTCCCTGCGTCCAGCATCGGGGCGATGGACATGGCGTTCGCGGTGCAGATCGCCGCCGCGGTGGCGGCCGTCGTCGGCACCGCCGCCCTCGGACTGATGCTGACGGAGCGGACCGCCCTGGTGAACCTCGCCATCGGTGCGGTCGGCACCATGCTCGTGGTGAGCGTCCTGCCCGGCCACGGCGATACCACCATCATGGGTCTGCTGCTGCTCGGGCTGATGGTCGCGATCCGTGCCGGGGTGCGCGCATTGGCCTACCGCTCAGGAGGCCGGTCACAGAGGATCGCTCGGCCCGGCGTCTGACGTCGGACCGGGCGGTCGCGGCGTTGGCTACCCTCCCACGGTGGCGTCGACCGGCAACGAGCTGTGGGAGGCGGCGGGG
>DASZZX010000041.1:0-1537 GCA_036260415.1 Nitriliruptorales bacterium | reverse complement strand
ACGGCGGCAACCGGTTGCCCGTCCGGACGCCATCACCCGTTGCTCTGGACCGGTCGAGCACGCCTCACAGGTAGCGGGCCACGTAGATCACCCGCATCAGCCAGCCGAGACAGGGGAAGCACGATGACGCAACGTCACGACCTGACCAGACAGGAGCTCGAGGCGCAGACCGGCGAGGAGCTACCTGACCGCGAGGCCATGTCGCTGGTCAACGCCAACCTCGCCATCCCGATCAACGCAGCGGTCGCGGCCAACGTGCTCAGCGACGACGCCGTGGCGTACGCCAACGCCGAGCAGGACGCGTACATGGACCAGAGCACGTGAGGACGTGGACCAGAGCACGTGAGGAGACGACCATGATGGATCGCACCGAACTCAGCCAGCACGAACTGGAGGCTCAAGAGGCGGCCGAGCTGCCGGACCGGGAGGCGATGTCGCTGATCAGCAGCAACATCGCGGCCCCGGTCAACGCAGCGGTCGCCGCCAACATCCTGTCGGACGACTCGGTGGCCTACGCCAACGCCGAGCAGGACGTCACCATCATCCAGAGCACCTGACCGACGCAGCGGCGGGGGCGGTAACTCCAGCCGCCCTCGTCGTCCAACTCCCCAGACCAGATCGACCCGGGCCCCGCGGCAGTGGTTCGAGATCCGTTCGTCGAACCCCCGCCTTGCCAGGCTCGTGGAGAGTTTCGGTAGCGGTACGCCCGGCGGATCTCGGACGCGTGGTCCCAGCGAGTCTCCTCCTCGCCGGTACCCATGACGGCCAGCAGCCACCTGCCCGGGCGGCTAGCCAAGCTAGTTCGCCCACCCGCGCAGCACGGCATTGACGCGCAGCAGGGTGACCCTTGGCGGGACCGGTGACGATCGCTGCGTCAGCGCCCGCACCTTCTGCTTGACCTGGCGCATGGCCTTGTCAGACGGATATCGAGGGGCGCGAATCCCCACGCCCTGGACGGAGTCGAACCTTGTGGCCGCCTGACCGGGCGGCATGGGCTCGTAGAGAGCCGGATGCGCGGAGACGTGCACGTTCGGTTCGGAGGGCGGGCCGAGGAAACGGACCGAGGGAAACCTCGGCACCGCGCTTCGGTCCGACCCCTACCCTCAAGCACCGCTACCGGCTGGGCTACGAGACCCTCGTGCGCGAGGTGGCCGACTCGATCACGTGGCGGCGGTTCTGCCGCACCCCGCTGGGCACGGCGGTGCCCCACCCGACCACGCTGATGAAGATCACCCGCCGCTGCGGTGACGCCGCGGTCGCCGCTCGCAACGATGCCCTGCTGTCCCAGGCGGCCCAGGCCAAGGTGGTGCGCCTGGACAGGGTCCGGGTCGATACCACCGTGGTGGAGGCCGACGTCGCCTACCCGACCGACTCGGGGCTGGTGGCCAAGGCGATCTCCCGCATCGGCACGATGATCAAAAGGTCAAGGCCGCCGGTGGCTGCCACCCGCACCACGACGCGTGACCGGTCGCGGGCGGCGGGCAGGCGGGTGCGGTCGATCGCGGCGAACCTCAAGCGTCGCAGCGGGCAGGCCAAG
>DASZZX010000040.1:0-3866 GCA_036260415.1 Nitriliruptorales bacterium | reverse complement strand
GCACCGACAAGGCCGACCTCGACACCATCCGACGGCTCAAGCGCTTCATCGTCCGAGAGGTCTACCCCCTCCTCATCGAAGCCCTCGACCCCCCACACGACGAAGTGCCCGACGCCGCTTGACGGCTATAGGAGCTTCGGCTTCCGGGTGCGTTCGCCATCCATTTGTCGACACGGTCGTGCCGCGCCCGAGCGCGGTTGGCGTCCACGGTCTTGAGCGGCAGGTAAGGGGCGTTCATCAGGGCTCGACTTCTGCCGTCCAACCGCTCGCCGCTGAATCCGTTCAGCGTCGGCTCCCACGACTGGCCGCCGCGAGCTTCCAGCCACGGGTCAGGAACGGGGCTGAGCGGCAAGGCTGCCAGCGTCGGGCCAGGGACCCCAGCACGGCAGACCCTACGCGGAGTTCGTGCCAACCTACCGGCACCTGCATCCGTCGCCGTCCACCGCCGGGGGCTCCTCGCCGATGACCGGACCGCGGGCGGGACCCGCGTCGGGCCAGACGACGCACCTCCGGAAGACCCGGTGCGGTTCATCTTGGCTCTGTCCTGTGGTGATGTCACAGGTCGGTGGGACCTAGCGTCTCATAGGGGCCCAGGCAACCGCGATGAAGGACAGGAGTAGCAGTGAGGAGAGCCGTCGCCCCTCGCCGAGGCGGCCCCGCCCTCGACCCGCGCTTCGTGGTGCACGTGCGGCGCTCCCAGTACGCACGTCAGCAGCCGGCCGTCGAGTGGGCAGCCGCGCCGCAGGCAACGTCGGTGATCGCAGGCGCGACATGACCAGCGATGGCCAGGCGGATGTCGCCACCGAGACGTTCGTGGCCCACCGGAACCTGCTCTTCACCGTCGTTTACCAGATGCTTAGCTCGGCGACCGACGCAGAGGACGTGCTCCAAGAGACGTGGCTGCGTTGGGTGCGCGTGGACCTCGACACGGTGCGTGACCAACGCGCCTACCTGGTCCGGATCGCCACGAACCAAGCCCTGACCCGGCTGCGGACGCTCGGCCGACGCAAGGAGTCCTACATCGGCTCGTGGCTGCCCGAGCCGTTGCTCACCGTCCCCGACGTGGCCGACGACGTCGAGCTCGCCGACAGCGTCTCGATCGCGATGCTGCTGGTGATGGAAACGCTCACACCGACCGAGCGGGCAGTGTTCGTGCTGCGCGAGGTGTTCGGTCTCGACTACGACGAGATCGCTCAAGCCGTCGACAAGAGTTCCCCCGCTGTCCGTCAGATCGCACACCGCGCGAGGTCTCACGTCGCCGCACGACGGCCCCGCGGCGTCGCCTCCCGCACAGAGGCCAAGGCTGCGCTCGCCGCCTTCCAACGGGCGATCGAGACCGGCGATCTCCAGGGCTTGCTCGACATCCTTGCTCCGGACGTGGTCGTCGTCGCAGACGGTGGTGGTGTCAAGCAGGCCGTGCCGCGACCCATCGTGGGGGCCGACAAGGTGGCTCGCGTGCTGACCTCCGGCCTCGACCGGGTGCGCGCCCGTATGGCGGTCGAGCCGGCGAACGTCAACGGTGGCCCAGCCCTCATCGTGCGCCTCGACGGCGAGATCGACGGCGTCCTGGCGGTACGAGTCGAGGAACGTCGTGTCAGCGGCATCTACTACGTCCGCAACCCCGAGAAGCTGTCGTGGTTGAACGAGGCGATGGCTTTCAGTCGGTGAGGTCCGAAGATCCCGGTGCGGAGATGCGGGGCTGTAGACCGTACGTCGTCGCAGTGCTCGGTCGCCCGTGCTCAAGAGTGCGTGCTGCGCAACGCGGGCCGCTGACGCCTCGACAGTGATCCACGTCCTGCGCCGCGTCCTCCTGGCACCGCACGTGGGATCAGTGACCGGCCCGTAGGCGTGCCATCGGACCGTCGTCGGCGTCGACGACTCGATCCGTCGGGCTTCCACTGGGGAGTCGCCTACCGCACCAACCCACCCAGTGGGATCTGGGCTCCCACGCTGTCACAACTTGCGGTCGAGCGGCGTCTCATGGCGAACCCATCGAGACGAAGGAGTCACGATGACGAACAGCAGCGAGACAGGACCTCGCGTCGCCGTCCTTGGCGCAGGGTACGCCGGCGTTACGGCAGCCAAGCTGGTCGCCAAGCACAGCAGTGCGGCCGTCACGCTGATCAACGACCGTGATCGGTTCCAGGAGCGGATGCGCAACCACCAGCTCGCCACCGGCCAGCGGCTGCGCGAGCTACCACTGCGCGATCTCCTGAAGCGCACCGGCATCCGACTGGTGATCGACCGCGTGACCCGTATCGACCCCGAGGAGCGGCAGGTCGAGCTGGCGAGCGAGGCCGAGCCGGTCGGCTACGACCAGCTGATCTACGCGCTTGGCAGCCATGCGGACCTGGACGCTCCCGGCGCCGCCGAGCACGCCACCGCCGTCGCCACCGCCGAGCACGCTCAGCAAGTGCGCGATCGAGTGAGCGGCGCTGACACGATCGCCGTCGTCGGGGGCGGGCTGACCGGGATCGAGACGGTCACCGAACTGGCCGAGACGTATCCGGACCGAACCGTGTTGATGGTCACCCGGGGGACGCCGGGCGCGATGCTGAACGAACGCGCGCGGCAGCACCTCTACCGCACCTTCGATCGACTGGGCATCAAGGTCTTGACGGATGCCGCAGTGGCCAAGGTCGCCCGGGACGGTCTGCTGCTGGAGAGCGGCGACCACGTCGATGCCGACGCAGTGGTGTGGACCACGGGCTTCGCTGTTCCGACGCTGGCACGTGAGGCCGGGCTGGACGTCGATGACCGCGGCCGCATCCTCGTCGACCCGACCCTGCGCTCCGTGTCCCACGCGGACGTCTACGGCGTCGGGGACGCTGCCGCCGCACGGAACGAGGACGGGCACGTGGTGCGCATGGGCTGCGGGCCAGGGGGCATCGCCGGGGTGATCGGCGCCCTCGCGCTCGCGGACCGTTTGGCCGATCGCGCCCCCAGGCCATATCGCTATCACGACGTGGCCTGGCACATCAGCCTCGGCCGGCGCGACGGCATCGTGCAGCTCGGTCCGGACGAAGACAGCCGCGTCCTCACCGGTCGCCCGGCCGCGTTCATCAAGGAGCGGGTCGCCCTCCGCGGCTCCGTGTGGGGACTCCGCCACCCCGCCGGCGCTGTCTTCGGCGCCAAGCGGTACTGACGACCCAACGCAAGACCAGATCGTCCACACCACCCACTCTCTCGGCCTCTCGCTGTGCGGTCCGTAAGGTGTGCGGTCCAGATGCAGAGGGGTCACCGCGTGCCCGACCAGCCCGCGATCCGCGACGCGGACCTCGCTGCTGACGGCGACGCCGTCTGGTCGGTGCTCGAGCCGATCATCCGCCGGGGGACACGTACGCGATCGACCGCGACATCGATCGCGATGACGCGCTGACGTCCTGGTTCCACCATGCACGCGTACGTGTCGCCGTTGTGGAAGGCCAGATCGCGGGCACCTACTACCTCGGACGTAACCACGCGGGGGCGGCCGCCACGTCGCCAAGCTCTCTTGCTGCGCCGCCTGACACCGCACGTGCCCAGCCGCGCAGAAACCTGTGTAAGGGCCTGACGCGGAACCTCGGGACGTAGACTCGCCGGACCCAACAGCGCGCGTTATGAGCGGCCCCCGGCTGCGACATCGCCCGCCCAGAACCACTGCGATGCTGCTCTTGCTGCCCGTCCCTGCGAGGGTGGGCGCCGGGATGTCCGCGCCGGTCTGACTCACAGAACCACCGATCGCATATCTAGAAACCGAGCCGTCGGCCGGTGGCGGGCATCTCGTAGGCGCAGCGAAGGCCGGGCCTCCGTGACTTGATAGGTGCCTGACCGCGAGTCTGCTCGCAGTGCTGTCCGAAGACCCGGCCTCGCCGTGCCGTCCCTGC
>DASZZX010000039.1:0-1850 GCA_036260415.1 Nitriliruptorales bacterium | reverse complement strand
CCCCAGCCGCGGGTGTCGTCCCCGCTGCCGGGGTTCTCCACCTTGATGACGCGGGCGCCGAGGTCGCCGAGCATCATCCCGGCGTGCGGCCCGGCGAGGGCGCGGGTCAGGTCGACGACGAGGACGCCGTCCAGGGGTCCGGACATGGTTCGGATCACGGCTCCGATCAGAAGAACGACGGGACGACGGCGAAGGTCAGCCAGGCCAGCAGCGGACCTGCGACCACGACGATCCCGGCGTACGCCAGGATCTGCTTGTAGAAGCGGTCCTTGTCCACGTCCTGCGCATTGCCCAGGACCAGCGCGCCGTTCGTCGAGAACGGGCTCACGTCGACGATGGTCGAGGCCACGGACAGGGCGACCACCACGCCCACGGCCCCGATGTCCCCGGCCTGCAGGAAGGGCACGGCGAGCGCGATGGCCACGGCGATGATCGCGACGGACGACGCGAACGCCGACACCACCGCGCCGATGTAGCAGAGCAGCAGGGCCACGAGCAGTGGCGCGCCGATCCCGGTGACCGCCTCGCCGACGTAGTCGATGGTGCCCGCCTCCTGCAGCACGAAGACGAAGGTGAGCACCCCGGCGATCAGCAGGATGGTGCTCCAGCTGATCTGGGCGACCGCGCCCTTGTGCTGCTGCGCGGAGAACAGCGCCAGGACGACGGCCACGGAGATCGAGACGAACCCGATGTCGAGATCGAAGACCAGCGCCAGGACGGCGACGACCGCCAGACCGATCAGCGTGAGGATCTGCTCGAACCGCACCGGCTGGGCGACGTCGGGGTGGATGTGCTCGTCGTCGTCGCCGCCGACCGCCGGCCCCGGGGCGGCGCCGTGGCCCCGGACCACGGTGCCGTGGGCGTGCTCGGCGTGCTCCAGCGGTACGGCCGCCACCTTCCGCCCCAGCAGTTTCCGGCCGCCCAGCACGACGAACAGCACCAGGGCGATCGCCAGGTTGAAGAACAGGCTGCCGAGGAAGACCTGGATCGAGCTGTTCGGGAGGCCGGCCTCCTCGACGATGTCGTTCACCGTGACGCCGTAGACGCTGATGGGGGAGAAGCCGCCGCCCTGCGCGCCGTGGATGACCATCATGCCCATGAGGAGCGGGCTGATCCCGTGCCGCGCGGCGAAGGTGAGCGCGATCGGGGCGATGATCGCGACGGCGGCGGGGGAGAGCGCGCCGATCGCCGTGAGCACCGCGGTGACGAAGAACATGATCCACGGGATGGCGGCGACGTGGCCGCCGACGAGCTTCACGGCGCCGCGGACCAGCAGGTCGACGGTTCCGTTGTTCTGGGCGATGGCGAAGAGGTAGGTGACCCCGATCAGGGTCAGCACCAGCTCGGACGGAAACCCGGCCAGGATGTCGTCGGTGCTCAGCCCGACCGACAGCGTGCCCACGAGGAACGCGGCCACGAAGGCCAGCGCCCCCATGTTGATGGGCAGGAACGTCGCGATCGCGAAGATCACGACGAGCGCCAGGATGGTGACGATCTCCGGTGACACGAGCGGCTCCTACGGCGTCGGAGGACGGGGACACCTCGCCTCAGTGGACCAGTGGCCCAGCCACCAGGGCGGGGGCACTGTGTCACGCACCACGTCTCAGCATCCAGGGAGGGGCCCGTGCCCGCGCCCGGTGAGCCCCCAGGCGTCATGCGGCCGCTGCGCCGCTCCCCGCGGCTGTACGAGCAGGTCGTCCAGCAGCTGATCTCCTGGGCCGACTCCGATGGCCTCGACCCGGGGGACCGGCTGCCCGCCGAGCGGGACCTCGCCGCCCGGCTGGGCGTCAGCCGCGCGACCCTGGCCCAGGCCCTGGTGGCGCTCGAGGTGACCGGTGTGGTGTCGGTGC
>DASZZX010000038.1:0-3659 GCA_036260415.1 Nitriliruptorales bacterium | reverse complement strand
CCCACCGCCGGCAGGAGCCTTCCAGCCCGCAGGCGTCTTGTCCAGCCCGGGTTGAGGCGACCCTACGCTGGTTCCATGAGCGCACCCGAACCGGGCAGCCCCGTGTGCGTGTTCCGTGTCGACCGGTCCCTGCTCGAGACGTTGGAGGCCGCCCTCGGGCCACCGATCGACTCCTACCTCAACGGCTGGCAGGTCTGGATCGAGCCCGCCGAGCTGCACCCCGGCGACGACCCGGTCGAGTTCGAGTACCGGCTGCACCCGCCGCACGGCTTCCGCCAGCCCGAGGGGCTGTCCCACCACGACCTGTGGGACGCGGTTGTCGAGCAGCTGGCGGACGGAGCGGATCGGCTGATGCTCGGGCGCGAGCACAGGACCCTGCCGCAGCTGTGGGTCCTGCTGGAGGTCTACCCGGCGTTCGGCGAGCGGCACACACCTGGCGACGTGGGTGCGGTCGCCGAGCGGATGCTCGGGCGCGCACCGCTGGCGTGCGGCTACGTGGATCACGCCCGGCTCGGGTCCATCTGGAAGCGCCACAAGGGCGGCGTCGACCTGCCCGGGGCACTGCTGGCCGAGTTGGGCGTGCACGGTGCGCCGGACACGCCCGGTCACGCGGCCGGCTCGCGCCGCGACGTGGGTCAGGCACCGGAGCGACCGCGGTAGATCCGCACCTCCGCCTTCTCGATCGTCACCAGCCCCTCGGTGATCATCTGGTCGAGCAACGGCAGCACCGCCTCGATGCGCGCGGCACGATCCACGCACTCGACCAGGATCGGCAGGTCCTCCGACAGCCGCAGCACCTTGGCGGTGTGGATCAGGCTGGACGCCCCGAAACCCATGATGCCACGGAAGACGGTCGCGCCCGCGATCCCCTGCTCGCGCAGCAGGTGCACGATGGCCTCGTACAGCGGACGTCCGCGGTGCTGGTCGTCCTCCCCGACGAAGATGCGCAGCAGTCTGCCGTCCTCGACGTTCTCCACGGTGCCCTCCTCACAGACCGCCGACCACGCTGGAGCCGACCCACGCCGCGGCGGCACCGACCACGAGCATGCCGAGCAGGTTCACCATCCCCTCACCCAACCCGACGCGGCCACCCTCCTCGGCCAGCCGCACGCTCTCGACCATCCAGGTCGAGAAGGTGGTGAAGCCACCGAGGAAGCCCGTCCCCGCCACGTGGACCACCTCCACATCGAGCCGGCTGCCGGCCCCTGCCAGAGCCCCGAGCAGCAGCGCCCCGCTCAGGTTGACCAGCGCGGTCCCCCCCGGCCGCTGCGTGCGGGCACGCCGTTGCACCATGGCGGCCATTTCGGCCCGGGCCAAGGCCCCCAGCCCGCCGGCCGCCAGGACCAGCAGCAGCGTCACCATCGACCTTCCGCCAGCACGACCTTCTGGCGCCACCAGCCCGGCACCTTCACGGCCGACGCTCCGCGAGGCGGATCCCCAGCCACGCGACCGTCGCTCCAGCCGCCACGCTGGCCGCGCCGTAGGCCAGCGCGGTCGAGAGCCGCTCGCCGCCCGACAGGGTGACCACCTCCACCGCGAGGGTCGAGAAGGTCGTGTAGCTGCCGAGCACCCCGACCCCCAGCAGCGGCACTGTCAGCGTGGTGGGGGTGGCGGCGGCGAGCGCACGGCTGAGCAGGTAGCCGAGCAGGAAGGCGCCGCTCAGGTTGACGGTGAAGGTGGGCCACGGCCATTCGGTCGGCGAGACCGGCACGACGGTGGCGACACCCAGCCGGAGCGCGGTGCCCGCGACGCCACCGACGAGCACCGCCGCCCGTCGTCGCCGGGCCCGGAGGGCCGTGCGCCCCGTCACGCCTCGCGGCGCGTGCCGCGAGCCAGCGGTCGGGTCATGAGCAGCTCGTGTGCGACGATCTCGTGCCGCTCGCCGGCGGCGCTGACCAGCGCGCTGATGATGGCCGCCGCGGGGAGCGCCAGCAGCGCCCCGACCGCTCCGAGCAGCGCCGCACCGGCCAGGACGGACAGGAACGCCACCGCCGGGTGCAGCGCCATCGTGTGGGCCGTGATGCGCGGCTGCACGAGGTAGTTCTCGAACTGCTGGTACACGACCACCGCGGCCGCCACCCACACCGCGTCGAACGGCTGGTCCGCCAGCGCCACCGCCACCGGCAGCGCCCCCGCCAGGTAGGTCCCGACCACCGGGATCAGGCTGCTGACCACCCCGACCCAGACACCGAGAGCGATGCTGTAGGGCATCCCGATGACGCTGAACGCCAGGGCATGGAAGGAGGCGGAGACCACCGCGATCAGCACGCGGCTGTACACGTAGCCACCCGTCTTCTGGATCGCCAGTTCCCAGACCGCGAGGAAGTCCGCCTGGCGGTCAGCGGGCAGGCGTGAGGACACGGTCCGTCGCAGCCGGTGACCGTCGGCGACCAGGTAGAAGGTCACGAGGAGGATGGTGAGGAGCTGCACCATGCCGCCCAGCACGGTCGAACCGACGCCGAGCAGCCCCCTGGACAGGCGGTCGCCGCCGCCGCCCCCGCCGGCGCTCGGCAGGGTGGCGCCCTGCAGCGCGTTCGCGATGGGGTCACCCAGGCCGGCCGGAAGCCGACGTGCCTGCTCGCCGAGGTCCGCGAGCAGTCCGGGGCCCGCCTGCACGAGGGTGCGGACCTGGCCGACGATCAGCGGGGCCATGGCCGCGAAGAAGCCCGCCACGGCCACCGCGGCGACCACGAAGACGAGCAGGGTGGCCAGAGCCCGGCGCATCCCGCGTCGCGCGAGCCACTGCACGGCGGGCTCCATCGCGAAGCTGAGGAACAGGCTGACCAGCACCGCGACCAGCAGGGTCTGCAACCGGCCGAGGACCACCTGGGTCAGCGCCAGCAGGAGCATCCCGCCGGCTACCCCCAGCACGATGCTCAGCGCCAGCCGTGCATCGGCACGGGGAATCCGGTCGCTGCGCCGCCGCCCTGGACCCCGGCGCCGCTCGTATGCGGAAGGGACGACGTCCCCTCGGGGTGCCCCAGGGGGAGCATCGGTCGGCGCAGCCCCCGGCGCCCCGGCGTCGCGCGTCGGCGTTGCAGTCGCGGTCGGGGCGCCATCGGCTGGCGGCGCCTCAGGGGGAGCGTCGGTGGGCGCAACCCCCGGCGCCCCGGCGTCGCGCGTCGGCGTTGCAGTGGCGGGCGGGGCGCCATCGGGTGGCGGCGCCTCAGGGGGAGCGTCGGTTGGCGCAGCCCCCGGCGCCCCGGCGTCGCGCGTCGGGGCGTCTGCGGGTGGCGAGGCGGCGTCGGATGAGCCGCCGTGGGCCTGGGCAGCGCCCGCGTCCTGGGCGGCGTCCGGCGTGGGGGCGTCAGCGGCTGGCGGGCCGCCACCATCGTGGTCCGGCGTGGCACCACGCGACGCGGTTGCGGGTGGGGCGCCGGGGGTCGGTTCGCTGTCCACGCCAGGAGGGTACGGCCCGGGTCTGCGGCAGGCCTCGTCCCGGGGCCCCGCCCCGCCCGCGTGCGCATCCGCGGGGGCGCCGTCGCGGGGGGTGTAGCCTGCAGATCACCGCACTCGCCGGGTCCCCTCTCGCTGCACCGCGCCGCCCGGCCCACGAGCGTCCGCCCGAGGTGCCCGTGCCCACCAGCGACGTCGCGATCGACGTCCGGGGACTGGTCAAGCGCTACGGCGCGACCGTCGCCGTGGCCGGCCTCGACCTC
>DASZZX010000037.1:0-1636 GCA_036260415.1 Nitriliruptorales bacterium | reverse complement strand
GGCCCAGCGTGACGTCGGCGGAGACCTCGAGGGCCTGCGGGGTGCCGCCGGCCTTGGCGATCTCGTTGGACAGCGCCATCGCGAAGCACGACGAGTGCGCGGCCGCGATGAGCTCCTCGGGGCTGGTCGTGCCGTCGGCGTCCTCGGCCGCGCGCTTGGGGAACGACACCTCGTAGGTGCCGACCTTCGAGCTGGACAGCTCGACCTGGCCGGAGCCCTCCTGCAGGGTGCCGTTCCAGGCGGTGCGAGCGGTACGGGTGGGCATGGGTCCTCCTCCTCGGGACGGGTGTGTCGCGGGTGCGCTACCCCGGTCCGTCGTGGACAACCCGACTCCGGGTCAGTTGGTGGTGACCCGCTCGGTGACCAGGTTGAGCTTGGCCTTGAGGTCGGCGAACTCGGCACGGTCGAGGTCGAGCGCGCAGATGATCTCCTCGGAGATGGCGTCGGCCTTGTCCCGCAGCGCCCGCCCGGCGTCGGTCAGCGCGATGGCGACAGAGCGCTCGTCCTCCACCCGGCGGTGGCGGGTGACCAGGCCCGCGGTGGTGAGCCGCTTGAGCAGCGGGGACAGCGTGCCGCTGTCCAGCGAGAGGCGGGCGCCCAGTTGACCGACGGTCTGGTTGTCCTCCTCCCACAGCAGCATCATCACGAGGTACTGCGGATAGGTGAGTCCGATGGCGTCGAGCAGCGGGCGGTAGCGCGCGGTCAACGCCCGGGAGGCGGCGTAGAGCGCGAAGCACAACTGGTCCTCGAGGACCGCGCTCGGAGCCGGGAGACGCGTCATTCTCCAGATTCTAGGCCCCCGGGCCCCGGGTACCGGGGGGTTGCTCCTCGACGTGCCCCACACTGGTGACCAGGTCGTGTCCTGCACGGCGCGGACGCAGTGAGGTTGAGCGGAACAGACTCAACCCTGCGGTCGTTGGACCACTCGACACCAGCTGGCCGGCCTGTCCGGCCCCACCCGAGAGGACCGACCCCACAGACCATGCAGAGCAAGCTGACCACCCGTTCGCAGGAGGCCGTCACCGCCGCCCAGCGGCTGGCGGTCGACCGCGGCCAGGCCGCACTGGAGCCCCTGCACCTGCTCGCCGCGCTGCTCGAGCAGACCGACGGCATCGCCGGCCCGCTGCTCAAGGCCGTGGGAGCCGACGTCGCCGACGTCCGGGCCAAGACCGACGCCGCGCTGCGGCGGATGCCGAGCGTGAGCGGTGCGACCGTGCCCGCCCCCGCGCCGTCCCGCGAGCTGCTCCGCGTGCTCAACGCCGCGGGGGAGCAGGCGAGCGCGCTGGGCGACGAGTTCGTGTCCACCGAGCACCTGCTGGTGGGCCTGGCCGGCTCCGACGGCGAGGCGGGCGCGGTGCTCACCAGTGCCGGCGCCACCCGCGACGCCCTGCTGGCCGCCTTCCGCACGGTCCGCGGCAACCGCAAGGTGACCACCGCCGACCCGGAGAGCACCTTCCAGGCGCTGGAGAAGTACGCCGTCGACCTCACCGAGCGCGCCCGCGAGGGCAAGATCGACCCGGTCGTCGGCCGCGACACCGAGATCCGCCGCGTCGTGCAGGTGCTGTCCCGGCGGACCAAGAACAACCCGGTGCTGATCGGCGAGCCCGGCGTCGGCAAGACGGCGATCGTCGAGGGC
>DASZZX010000036.1:0-6392 GCA_036260415.1 Nitriliruptorales bacterium | reverse complement strand
ACGCGTCGACGTCGAGGTGGAGGTCGGGGTGGCGTGCGACGCGTGCGGCGCGACCGGCTCGCACACCGGCGAGGGCGCGATCACGTGCCGCACCTGCGGCGGCGCCGGCCAGGTGCGCCGGGCGGTGCGCTCGGCTTTCGGACAGATGCTGACCACACGCCCGTGTCCCGACTGCCACGGCACGGGTGAGGCGCTCGCCGACCCCTGCCCTCGCTGCCGAGGAGAGGGTCGGCGTCGCGACCTGCGCACCATCACGGTGGAGGTCCCCCCCGGCGTGGACGAGGGCGACCGGCTTCGGGTGGCCGGCGCGGGCGAAGCGGGCCGGCGCGGGGCTCCACCTGGCGACCTCTACGCGGAGGTCCACGTGCGATCGCACGACGTCTTCACCCGCGACGGGCGCGACCTGCACTGTGACGTCACCGTGCCGCTGGTCCACGCTGCGCTCGGCGCCACGCTGGAGGTGCCGACCCTCACCGGGGAGGTCGCCACGGTCGAGCTGCCGGCCGGGACGCAGCCCGGCGACGTGCTGACCGTCAAGCGCGCCGGTCTGCCGCGTCGCGGCGGCGGCGATCCGGGCGCCCTGCACGTGCGCGTCGGAGTGGAGGTCCCCCGGGTCGGGTCGCAGGAGGAGGAGGAACTGCTGCGTCGCTTCGCCGCCCTCCGGGGGGAGGAGGTCCCACCCGCGGGCCGTGGACTGTTCCGGCGTTTCCGCGAAGCGTTCCGCTGAGCGGTCAGCGAGCGCGGTGCAGACACCGGCCCGGGTTTTCCTACGATGCCCTGCGCCACGTGGCCCCTAGCGGTTACGCTGCGTAGTCGCAATGCCTCGTAGAGGCCCGGACACCGGAGGCGACATGCCGGACGACGACGCCAGGGACCCGTCGAGTTACGCCGCGGCTCTGGGAGAGCGCCTCCGGAGGGTGCGTGCGCAGCAGCAACTGTCGCTGCACGATGTCGAGCGCATCAGCCAGGGTCGCTACAAGGCGAGCGTGCTCGGCGCGTACGAGCGGGGGGAACGGGCCGTATCGGTGGCGCGCCTGCGGGCGATCGCCGACTTCTATCGGGTGCCGCTAAGCGAGCTTATCCCCCGCCCCGCGGGCGCCGACGAGGCCGGCCGCTCCCACCGCTCGGGTCTGAGCATCGACCTCAGCCGGCTCGAGACGCGTGACCTGCCCGAGGGCGAGCCGGTCGGCCGGTTCGTGGAGGCGGTGAAGGTGCGACGCGGCGACTACAACGGCCGGGTCATCACCATCCGCCACGACGACGTGCGCGCGCTCGCAGCGATCCTGGCATGCACGCCGGCGGAGCTGCAGCAGCGGCTGGAGCGGGCCGGCGTGGCCCGGGAGCCCGCCCCGGCCGGACGCGCCGGCCGCGCCCGCTGACGCACCGGTACACTGCGGACGCGCACGGGCCGCGACGCGCCGCGAAGGAGCGACCACCCCGTCTTGACCAGCACACCTCAGCCATCCACCCGCGACGACACGTCCGTCACCTCCGCCAAGGTGCTGGTCCCCGGCGACCACTCCATGGTCGCGCTGCTCGGGACCCGTGACGAGCTGTTGCGCCTGGTCGAGGAGGCGTTCGACGCCGCGGTGCACGTCCGTGGCAACGAGATCTCCGTCACCGGCGCCCCGGCCGAGGTCGACCGCGTCGTCCGACTCTTCGAGGAGTTGCTGAACCTCATCGGTCGCGGCCATGGCCTCGACCGGGGCATCGTCGGCCAGACGATCCGCATGGTGCAGGCCGGAGAACCGGAACGTCCGTCGCAGGTGCTCTCGCACGCCGCCCTGATCCACCGGGGGCGCACCATCCGCCCCAAGACGCTCGGACAGAAGCGGTACCTCGACATGATCCGTGACCATACGGTCACGTTCTCGATCGGTCCCGCCGGGACGGGCAAGACGTACCTGGCCATGGCGGCGGCCGTCCAGGCACTGCGCGACCGGCAGGTCAACCGGCTCATGATCACCCGCCCGGCGGTCGAGGCCGGGGAGTCGCTGGGCTTCCTGCCGGGCACGCTGCAGGAGAAGATCGACCCGTACCTGCGGCCGCTCTGGGATGCCCTCCACGACATGATGGACGCGGAGGACCTCGCCACGCACGTGGACCGCGGCACGATCGAGGTCGCGCCACTGGCCTACATGCGGGGGCGAACCCTCAACGACTCGTTCATCGTGCTGGACGAGGCGCAGAACACCACGGCCGAGCAGATGAAGATGTTCCTGACCCGCATCGGGTTCGGATCCAAGGCGGTCGTGACCGGTGACATCACCCAGGTGGATCTGCCTACCGGTCGGGCATCCGGCTTGCGGGTGGTGCGCGCGATCCTGCGTGGCATCGAAGGGGTCGGTTTCGCGGAGCTGACCGCCGGTGACGTGGTGCGCCACCAGATCGTCCAGCGGATCGTCGAGGCCTACGAGCGACATGCGGACGGCGACGGCGAGAGCGGTGCTCGGGCCTGACCGTGGCCGTGTCGCTGCCACCAGCTGAGAGCCCATTGATGGCCGTCTTCGTCGCCGACGAGCAGGACCGTCCGGTGGACGCCGACGACCTCATGGCGCTCGCCGGCCGGGTCATGCTGGCCCTGCGCGTCCCGACCGACATGGAGCTGTCGCTGCTGCTGGTCGACGAGGCGACCATGGCGTCGCTCAACACGCGGCACATGGGCGTCGAGGAGCCGACCGACGTGCTGGCGTTCCCGATCGACGAGCCGGGGGAGTCGCCGGCGGGCAGCCCCGCGATCCTCGGCGACGTCGTGCTGTGCCCGGCCGTCGCCGAGCGTCAGGCCTCGGACGCCGGTCACGACCCAGCCGACGAGCTGCGCCTGCTGACCGTGCACGGGATCCTGCACCTCGTCGGCATGGACCACGCCGATCCCCACGGCGAGCGCGAGATGACCGCGCTCACCGACCGCCTGCTCGCCGCCCACCGGGGTGAGCGGACGTGACGGCAGCGATCGCTCTCGTCGTCGTCGTACTGGTCGCGTGCACCGGCTTGCTCGCAGCCTCGGAGACCGTCCTCACACGCATGACCGTGGTGCGAGCACTGCGGCTCGACGAGCACGGGGCCCGCGGCGCACGCCCGCTCCTTTGGCTCGTGGAGCATCCAGCCCGCGGTCTCAAGGTCATCCTGCTGCTCACGATCGTGACGCGTGTGACGGCAGCGGCCGTCCTGACCACGCTGGCGCTGCGCGCCGGCCCGTCGGTTGTCGTCGCCGCGGTGGCGCTGCTGGCCGTCACCTGTTTCGTGCTGGCCGAGGTGGCGCCGCGGACGTACACGCTGCACGACCTGGAACGGGTCGGGCTGGTCGTCGCCCCGGCCGTGGCGTGGCTGGCCCGGGCGCTGCAGCCGCTCGTCCGGCTGCTGGTGCTGGCCGGCGGTGCCGTTGCGCGCCGGCCGGCCACGGACCCGTTCTCGTCCGACGAGGAGCTGCGGCGGCTGATGGGACCCTCCGACGTCCCGCAGCAGGCCGAGATCGAGGACGACGAGCGGCGGATGATCCACTCGATCTTCGAGCTGGGCGACACCGTCTGCCGCGAGATCATGGTCCCCCGTCCCGACATGGTGACCGCCGCTCTGGACGGGCCCCTCGACGCGGTGGTCCACACGATCGTCGAGCGGGGCTACTCGCGCATACCGGTCTGGCGCGGCGAGCGCGACCACATCGTGGGGGTGGTGTACGCCAAGGACGTCCTCCGCCGGCTGGCCGAGGGTGGGCCCACCGGGACGTGGGACGACCTGCTGCGGCCCGCCACGTTCGTACCCGAGTCGAAGCGCGCGGACGAGCTGCTGCGCGAGCTGCAGAGGGAGAAGGTGCACCTCGCGGTCGTGGTGGACGAGCACGGTGCCACGGTGGGTCTGGTCACGATCGAGGACATCCTCGAGGAGATCGTCGGGGAGATCGTCGACGAGTTCGACCACGAGGAGCCGCCGGTCGTGCGGCTGGACGAACGGCGGCTGCGGGTGACCGCGCGCCTCACCGTCCACGACCTCAACGAGTTGCTCGGCGCCGAGCTGCCGGAGGAGGAGGGCTGGGACACGGTGGGTGGGCTGATCATCGGCCTGCTGGGACGGGTGCCGGCGCCCGGCGACGCGGTGCAGACCGGCGGCGTGCGGTTCGTCGCGGAGCGCGTGCAGGGACGGCGTGTGAGCACGGTCCTGGTAACCCCGGCCGAGGAACGCGACGCGGTGGAGGCCTCGTGACCCGGGTGCGAGGGTGAGGGTCTCGCGCGGTGGTGGCGAGACGGTCGACGAGGCCGATCTGCTGCGGCGCGCCCGTGCCGCCCGCGAACGCGCGTACGCCCCCTACTCGAGTTTCCGCGTGGGAGCGGTGGTGGTGACCGAGGACGGGCACGTCGCCGAGGGCAGCAACGTCGAGAACGCCGCCTACGGGATGGCCACCTGCGCGGAACGCGTCGCCATCCAGCAGCTGATCGCCTCCGGGGTGCGTTCCCCGGTCGTGGCCGTGGCGGTGGTGGGCGACGGGGACGACCCGTGCGTGCCGTGCGGCGCCTGCCGGCAGGTGATCTTCGAGTTCGGCCCGACCGCGGTGGTCTACGCCAGCGGCGACGGCGGCCGTCCCCTGGTCGCCACCATCGGGGACCTTCTCCCGCACCCGTTCGGTCCCCGCCGCCTCGCCCAGGGTCGTGACGTCGGCGGCGTGGTGTGACCGGGCTGGATCCGTCGGCCCTGCTGGGGTACCACGAGGAGGTCCCGGAGGGTCACCGGTCGGGCATCGTGTGCCTGGCGGGCCGCCCCAACGTCGGCAAGTCCACGCTACTCAACGCGATGGTGGGCTCGAAGGTCGCCATCGTGACACCGGTGCCGGGCACGACCCGCAACGCCATCCGTGGGATCCTCACCCGTCCACGGCTGCAGCTGGTGTTCATCGACACGCCCGGCCTCGCCAAGCCCCGCACGCTGCTCGGTCGGCGCCTGAACGAGCTGGTGCGTCGCACCTGGAGTGGCGTGGACGCGGTCTGTCTGGTGGTCGACGCGGCCGCGGGGATCGGCCGCGGCGACGAGTTCATCGCCGAGGAGTTGTCGCGCGTCGACTCCCCGGTGGTGGTCGTGGTCAACAAGGTCGACCAGCTCTCCCGCGACGCGATGGCGCCGATCCTGACCCGCGCGGCCGCGTTGATGGCCAGGGCGGAGATCGTGCCGACGTCGGCGACCCGGGGGGACAACATGGAGCGCCTGGTGGAGGTCCTGTCGCGGTGCATTCCGGAAGGTCCGCGCTTGTTTCCCGGCGGCGTGGTCACCGACCAGCCGGAGCGGCAGCTGATCGCGGAAGTGATCCGCGAGAAGTTCCTCACCCGGGTGTTCGAGGAGGTGCCGCACTCGATCGCGGTGGTGATCGACGAGTTGGAGGAGCAGCTGCCGCCGGGGACCGGCGGTGAGGGCCTGCTGCGTGTCGGCGCCAGCATCTACGTCGAGCGCGACAGCCAGAAGGGGATCGTGATCGGGCGGGGCGGGCGGGTGCTGCGCGCCGGCAACACCGAGGCACGGCAGGAGCTGGAGGCGATCCTCGGGGCCAAGGTGTTCCTGGACGTGCGGGTGAAGGTCGCGCGCGAGTGGCAGCGCGACCCGCGTCGCCTGGAGCGCTTCGGCTACTGACCTGCTCAGGCCCCGCGGTCGGCGGCGTGGCCGACCGTGTCATGTCGCCGCAGGCGGTCGCACGGTGTCAGGGTCCTGCCCGGCCTCCTCCGCGGTCGGTTCGTGCTGGTCAGGCTCGACGTACATGATCGCGGCGGTGGGCACGCGGTCCCGCACGGTGGCTTCGGCCGAGTCGATGACGGCGGCCACCTCGGCGAACGTCAGGCGCGGATCGAGCTCGACCTTGGCCCCGACCAGCAGCTCCTCGGGCCCGAGATGTTGCGTGCGCAGGTGGATCAGGCGCCGCACCCCGGGCGTCGCCTCGATCGCTCCACGGATCGCGTCGACGTCCTCAGGGCTGGCCGACTCGCCGATCAGGAGGCTCTTCATCTCGACGATCAGGACCACGGCGATCGCGGTGAGCAGCAGGCCGATCGCGACGCTGCCGAGCGCGTCCCAGCGGGGCTCGCCGGTGAGCTCGGCGAGCAGCACCCCGACCAGCGCGAGCACCAGGCCGAGCAGGGCGCCGAGATCCTCCAGCAGCACCACCGGCAGCTCCGGCTGCTTGGCACGACGGATGAACGCCACCCACGACCTGCGACCCCGCACGTGGTTGGCCTCCTCCACCGCGGTACGGAAGGAGAACACCTCGAGCACGATCCCGAACAGCAGCACGCCGATCGCCCAGCCCATCGAGGCGAGCTCGTGCGGGTGGCGCAGCTTCTCGACGCCCTCGAACATCGCGAACAGTCCACCCAGCAGGAACAGCACGACGGCCACGACGAAGGCGTAGAAGTAGC
>DASZZX010000035.1:0-3251 GCA_036260415.1 Nitriliruptorales bacterium | reverse complement strand
ACCCTGCGTGCACGTCGCCCGCCTGCAAGCGCACCCTCGAAAGGAAGCCACGAGGATTCCGTCGGTAATGGAGGCGGTCGATCGAGTCCAAGCTCGGCTCGAAAAGCTGATTCTCGTGGCGCGATCCGTGAGACCCGACTTCCTCAGGCTCGGCTCGGCGGACCTACGCCAAGTGCTGCAGAACGTACGCGCCGGCCTGGAAGACATTGCATCCAGGCGATGGCGAGTCGAGTCCGTCGGGCCCGTCCGGATCGTGGCCGATCCCGAGCGATTGGGGCATGCGCTGTCGCTGGTTGCTCATCGCGCGATCGTGGGTACTCGCGAAGACGACGTGATCACGTTGGGATCCGTGGTGCTTCCCGGCGAGGCCCGTCTCTGGGTTCGTTACAGGGATCGAGGCGCCTCCGAACGAATCGATGAGCTCTCTGTCGAGCATTCGACGCCGGTGCCGGGATCAGGCGACAAAGAGACAATGGGCTTAGCAGTTGCCGACGCCATAGCCAAGGCGCACCGGGGTCGGGTGACGATCGCCGGAGGTTCCCACGCCGACGTTACGATCACGATAGTCGTTCCGAGTGATCAGCCCGAGTCCTGGAATGGCGCAACCTACACCGCAAGGTCGAACAGCAAGTCGACAACACGACGCTCTCCCGACACGAACAAGACACGCCCGGCCGGCGCCTCGAATCGCTCGTTGCATCCGCCCGACCCCGGAACGGGCACGGGCTAGATGAGCCAGATGTCATCGGGCTCTCATGCATGCCCAAACCGGATCGGGGAACGTTAAGACGGCAGATTCAGGGGTTGGCAGACCTGACAGAGGCGCGAGGGAGGCTCCTTGGCTTCTTCACAGGGCGGACGCACGTTGAGAGTCGATCCTGCGTCCGCAGATCGGGTCCCCGCCGCGCGCTGCCGCGGCTGCGACGAACCAGTCGAATCTGCGCTCGTCCTCGACGGCTACTGCGAAACGTGTGCCGAGGAGGTCCTCTTCCTGCGTGACTGGGCCGTCGAACATCGACGTGTTCCTGTTACCAGGCTGGCCGGCCTGTTCACTCGCGTCTCGGTGTGGAAGCGGAACATGACGACAAGGACTTTGCGCAACGGCGCGTAGCCGCGTCGACGATCGGGAGCGGTCGGGAGCGCTCGCCTCTGCCCATGCACCCGCCGCGACGAGAGCCTCCGATTACATGTCCGATAAGGGCCATTTGCGCGGGCGGACGAAGAGCGGCCGGGAAGGTTGAGGCTGGCCTGCCCGACGTCCGGGGAACGGCCGCAATGGAGCGGCCGGCGCCCTCGAATGCGCTGCTAGCGCGTCACGCGGACGTAGCCCCGCATGGTCGTTGGATGGAGATCACACAGGAACCTGTACACCCCGGGCCGGCGGAAAGTGCGTCCGGTGCGGCCACCGGGGGCTATGTCGGTGTTCTTGACCCACCTTCTGCTGCCGCGCGCGCGAAAGGCGGTGACGTTGTGCCTCGTGTCGCCGGTTGGGACCCTCCACACGATCCTGGACCCGACGCGTATCCGTCGCACCGCCGGATCCCACCTGCAGCCGTTCGCACACGATCCTACGATGACCTTCGTACGAGCGGGAGCCACGGCGGGTAACAACACCACCGACCCGACCGCCACGGCCATCACGAGTAACCACGCGGCGGGCTTGCGTACGCGGGCGACACTCATTCGATTCCCCCTAGGCTGGACCGGCTTTGAGCCGAACGTCACGGACCCTATACGGTGGACGGTCGGCGCGCGGATGGGAAGAACCGATTTTCCTCGGCTCCTGTCGCATCCGCGCCGCGGACCTCATCCACGGGGGGAGCCCGCAGTGAGAATCAACCGCGAGGACGAGCCCGCCTACTCGGGGGGGCTCACGTTCCAAAAGGTGCCACTCGCTCTGGAGCCGGACGACCTGGCGACCGCCGGCGGAGCGACCGGCGCGCCGACCCCGTAGCGCGCGCCCCGCCAGCCCCACCCGACCAGGACGACCGCGACGGCGCTCCACGCTACGTGCAGCGCCCACGTCGCCCAGGTCACCTCCAGGTAGTTCGGCAGCGCCCACCGCCACGTCCGGTACCACGGGTTGGACGTCGCGGCGAAGTCCACGACCCAGGTGAGCTCGCGACCCAGGCCCTCCGCCACCAGGTGGCCGTACGACGCCACCCCCACCGACCCTGTGATCGCCAGCAATGCGACGCGACGGCGGTCTCCGCCCGTCCACCACGCGACGGCGACGGCGGCGGCGGGCAGCACAACCACGACCTGCCGTCCCGGGAACCACCAGCCCTGCATGGTGAGCGCGAGGAACGTCGCGGTGAGCCAACCCGTCGCGAGGGGCAGCCCGAGCGTCAGTGCGCGGTCCGGGCGTCGTCGAGCCAGTCCGGCCAGGGCGGGCACGGCGAGCAGCCAGGCCGGCTGCCACGCCGCCAGCCCGAACTGGCGGTCGACGAGCAGACCGACGAGGCGCCGGGCACGGCCCCACAGCTGCGGGGCGGTACCGGTCACCGACAGCTGCCCACCGTGCTCGGCGAAGAACTCCCCGGCGGCGTACACGGTCAGGCCCCCGTACCACGTCAGGTGCGCGACCACGTGGACCAGCCCCGCCGCCAGGAGCACGCCGGCGACGACCACCGCCGTCCGCCGCCGCCCGCGCCGCAGGAGCCGCAGGAACCCGAGGACAGTGATGGCCGCAGCGACCCCGACGTACTTGACCGACAGCCACGGCAGGGCCACGACCGCGACCACGAACGCCACCAGCCCACCGGGGCGCAGCGCTCCGGTCAGCACCGCCACGGCGACCGCCACCGCCAGCCCGGCGGGCAGCTCGGGGTAGACCTGATGGCCGTACACGGCCAGCGGCGCGGAGGCGCCGAACAGCGCGGCCGTCAGCGCCGCGGTGCCTCTCGGCACGGCGAGTCGGCGGACGGCCACCCACACCAGCAGCCCCGCCAGGACGCCGTTGACGGCGGCCAGGGTCAGCTTCGCGCCCACCCATCCGGCGAGCCGCACGGGCAGCGCGAGCACCGCGGGCAGCAGGGGGTCGTGCGGCACCACCATCCGCCCGCTCGGCTGGCGCGCGGCCTGCGAGCGCAGACCCTGCGCATGGAACGCCCGGTAGCGCTCCGCGGCCATCTCGTCGCTGACGTCGAGGTCCAGGTCCTCCTCGAGGCTCACTGCCGTGACCAGGTAGTGGGGTTCGTCGCCGCTCAGCTGGTTGCCGTGGGTGGCCCGGACCGGCAGGCCGGGGGGGG
>DASZZX010000034.1:0-27918 GCA_036260415.1 Nitriliruptorales bacterium | reverse complement strand
GGTTGCGTGGCAGGCGCATCCAACCCTGCCGGGGGGTTCCGCGCGACGTGGCCCGGGTCGCTCGATCGTGGCGACCCGGGCCTGGAGTAGGGGTCAGTCCGCCGCGCGCAGCAGGTGGTGCAGCAGGATCAGCTGGGTGATGGCCAGCGGCGCGCTGCGCTCGCCGGAGGTCAGCATGCCCAGCGAATCGGGGAGCGGGTCGTCGCGCCCCAGGCCCTCCCAGATCAGCTTCTCGACGACCTGGCTCTCCTCCGGCGGCGCGTAGCCGTGCACGTGCAGGGCGTCCACAGGACGCCCACCCTCGTCGCGGGCCAGCTTGAGGTGGATGGTCGACCGCTGGTCGTCGCTGAGCACCTCGGTCAGGTTCGGATGGGGGATCGTCGGTCGCAGCAGCAGGGTGGCGCTGAGCGGGGTCTCCTCCGGGTCGTCGCGTTCCTCGATCGGGCCGAAGCGCACGACGATGTCCGCGTGGCTGCGTTGGGGACGGATGAACTGCTCCGACTCCGGCTCCCGCTCGTCCAGCGAGGCACGCACCTCCTCCTCGGTGTAACCCCGCTCGGTGGTGTCCCGCTCGATCTTCCACTTGTAGCGGATCTCCTCCGGCGGGTCGAGGTAGACGGTCACGTCGAAGCAGGCCCGCATCAGCTTGGTGTGCAGTGGCAGCAGGCCCTCGACGATCACGTTCTCCTTGGGCTCGACCAGCTCCGGGCGGACCAGCTTGCCGTTGGAGTGGTCGTAGACGGGCTTGAGGATCTCCTGACCGGTGGCGAGCAGCTGCAGGTGCTGCTCCATGATGCCGATGTAGTTGCAGTCGGGGTGCAACGGGGTGAACGGCTTGTCCTTGCGCTCCTCACGGTCGTAGCGGTGGTAGTCGTCCACCCCCACGATCGTGCTGTTCTCGGAGCCCAGCGCCTCGACGAGGCCCTTGGACAGCGTGGTCTTCCCGGACGCGCTGTCGCCGGAGATGGCCAGCATCCTGGGCCGTCGACCGGGAGCGGGTCCCGGCCGCGCTCGGCTCATCTGGATCAACTTGTCAGGCATGGGTGGCCTCCTCCTCGGAGATGTCCTGGTCGGGGGACGCCTCGGGGTGCACGGCGTCGATGATCAGCTGCCGGTGACCGGGCGTAGCAACGAAGGACTGGGTCCGCCAGCCGGCAGGCGTCTCGGCCGGCCCGCGCAGCAGCTCGCTGGTGGTCACGCCGGTGGCGACGAAGGAGCACGCGTCGGTGGACACCAGCTGGTCGAGCGTCAGCGGCTCACCGGGCTCCTGGCCGGCTTCCTGCAGGCGCTCGAGCTCCCCGTCCTTCTGCGGGGCGAAGCTCGCCTGCATGTCACCGCCGAGCAGGCGCACCGCACACGCTGTGACGATGCCCTCCGGGACCCCCCCGATCCCCAGCAGCACGTCGGCCGGCGAGTCGAGCAGGACGGCGTGCAAGGCTCCGGCCACGTCGCCGTCGGGGATCAGCACGATGCTGGGTCCCGCCGCGCGGATCCGCTCGACCAGCTCCTCGTGACGCGGCTTGTCCAGCACGACGGTCGTCAGCCGGTCGACCGGCTTGCCCAGCTCCCTGGCGATCCGGCTGAGGTTCTCCTCGACCGGGGCGGTGATGTCGATGACGCCGGTCGCCCTCGGGCCGACCACGATCTTGTCCATGTACCAGCCGGGGCTGCGCAGCATCGTCCCATCCGGCGCGGCGGCGACGACCGCGATGGCTCCCTCGCCGGCGCGGGCACACGCGCTGGTGTTCTCCAGCGGGTCCACCGCCAGGTCGAAGGCGAACCCCTCGCCGGTGCCCACCGCCTCGCCGATGTAGAGCATCGGCGCGTCGTCCTTCTCGCCCTCGCCGATCACGACGGTGCCGCTGCCGGGGACGTTGTCGAAGGTGGCGCGCATCGCGGCGGTGGCGGCCCCGTCGGCGCGGTCGCTGTCGCCGCGCCCGACCCACGGCTGGCAGGCGAGCGCCGCCTGCTGAGTGGCGCGCAACAGGTGCAGGGCGAGCGCGTCGAGCTCGCCCGACGCCCCGTCGCTCAGGTCGAGCCTGCGACCTGTCGGCAGGTCGGTGGCTGCGGTCATGCTCGCTCCTCCATTCGCGAGCTCACGGCGTGTCACCCGCGGCGGTGCGATCGGCGTCGGCGGCGAGGAGGTCGCGGGCGGCGTCGGCGACCGCCTCCGGCGTGAAGCCCAGGTCGGCCAGCACGTCGGCACCCGGGGCGGACGCCCCGAACCGCTTGAGCCCGATGATCCGCCCCTTCGGAGCGCCCGGAGGGCTGGCCAGCCCCTCCCAGCCCTGCGGTGACCCGGCCTCCACCACCACACGGGGGACGGTCGGCGGGAGGATCTCAGCCGCCCGGTCGTGCGGCAGCTCGCCGAACTTCTCCCGCCACGGCATCGACACCACGCGGACCTGCACCCCGTCCTCGGCCAGACGGTCGGCCGCCTCCAGCGCGACCCACACCTCCGAGCCGGTGGCCACGAGCACGACCTCGGGTGGGTCGTCGCTGTCGCGGATCACCCAGGCGCCGTTGCGCGCGATCGCCCCCGGCGGGGGCTGCTCCAGAACCGGCACCTTCTGTCGGCTGAGCGCCATGGCGGTGGGCCCGTCGGTGCGCTCGAGCGCGATGCGCCAGACATCGACCGCCTCGTACGCGTCGGCGGGGCGCAGCAGCGCCAGGCCGGGGATGGCGCGCAGGGCGTTGAGGTGCTCGACCGGCTGGTGGGTGGGACCGTCCTCGCCCACCCCGACCGAATCGTGGGTGAAGATCAGGATGACCGGGGCCTCCATCAGCGCCGCCAGGCGTATGGACGGGCGGGCGTAGTCGGAGAAGACCATGAAGGTGGCGCCGTAGGGGCGCAGCCCCCCGTGGAGGGCGAGGCCGTTGAGGGCCGCGGCCATGTTGTGCTCGCGCACGCCGAAGTGGATCTTCGGCCCGCGGTAGTCGCCGCGCTTCACCGAGCCGCCAGGTGCCTTGGCGGTGCGATTGGAGCCGGCCAGGTCCGCCGAGCCTCCTACCAGCTCGGGCATCAGCTCCCCGATCGAGGAGAGCACCGCGCCGGATCCGTCGCGTGTGGCCATCCGGTCGTCGGGGTCGAAGTGGTCGGGCAGGGCCTCGTCGAGACCGGCGGGCAGGCGCCGTTCGTGGGCCCGGCGCCAGGCGTCGGCCTGCTCGGGGTGGTCGGCCGCCCATTCGTCGAACCGGGCCTCCCAGTCCTCCCGCCGGCGGCGACCTGCGTCGGCCACCTCGCGGCAGCGCGCCCGCACGTCGTCGGGGACCACGAAGGACTCGTCGGGTGGCCAGCCGAAGCGCTCCTTGGTGCGACGCAGCTGTTCCTCGCCGAGAGCGCCGTCGTGGGCCTCGTGGGTGCCCTCGACCTCCGGCGCCCCGAAACCGATGCGCGTGTGGATGCGGATCAGGCTCGGCCGCTCCTCCTCGGCGATGGCGGCCTCCAGTGCCGCCGCCAGGGCGTCGCGGTCGTTGGCGTCCTCGACCGTCTGGGTGTGCCAGTGGTAGGCGTCGAAGCGGGCGCATGGGTCGTCGGAGTAGGTGAGGTCGGTGGACCCGTCGATCGTGACCCGGTTGTCGTCGTAGCAGACGATCAGCCGGCCGAGGCCGAGGTGGCCCGCCAGCGACGCGCCCTCGTGGCTGACGCCCTCCATCAGGTCGCCGTCGGAGGCGAACACGTACGTGCGGTGGTCGACGATCGTCTCACCGTCGTCGGGGTTGAAGCGTGCCGCCAGCATCCGCTCGGCCAGCGCCATGCCGACGGCGTTGCCGAACCCCTGCCCCAGCGGCCCGGTGGTGGTTTCGACCCCGGGAGCGCACCAGTACTCGGGATGGCCGGGCGTGGCCGAGTGCAGCTGCCGGAAGCGCTTGATCTCCTCCATCGGCAGGTCGTAGCCGAACAGGTGCAGCAGCGAGTACAGCAGCATGGAGCCGTGGCCGGCCGACAGCACGAAACGGTCGCGGTCGGGCCAGTCGGGGCGGCCGGGATCGAAGCGCAGGAAGCGGGTCCACAGCACCCAGCCGCAGGGTGCCATGCCCATCGGCATACCCGGATGTCCCGAGTTGGCTGCCTCCACCGCGTCGGCGGTGAGCATGCGGATCGTCGTGATTGCCCGGCCGTCGACGTCGTCGGGTGCCGGCGCGAGATCGGCCTTGGCCCGGTCGGTGACGGTGCCCGCGGAACTCACTCGTGTGCCTCCTCCGCGAGCGTCCGGAGCTGGGGGATCGCCTCGTCCGGCCCACCGTCATGGCCGAACACTGCGCTACCCGCGCAGAAGACGTCCGCGCCGGCGCGGGCGGCGCCGGCGATCGTCTCCGCACCGATTCCGCCGTCCACCTCCAGGTCGATCGGTCGCTCCACACGGTCCAGCATGCTGCGGGTCGCGGCGATCTTCGGCTCCATCGACGTGAGGTAGTCCTGGCCGCCGAAACCGGGGTTGACCGTCATGATCAGCACCAGATCGGTGATATCCAGCACGTGTTCGACCGTCTGCAGTGGCGTCGCCGGGTTGAGGGCGACCCCCGTGCGAGCGCCGAGCTCGGCGATCCGCCCGAGCGTGCGGTGCAGATGCGGCGCGGTCTCGACGTGGACGATCACGACCTCGCAGCCTGCCTCGACGTAGCGCTCGAGCAGGTCATCGGGGTTGGTCACCATCAGGTGGGCTTCGAACGGCAACGACACCGTCGCGCGCGCGGCGGCGATCACGTCCGGTCCGAACGTGAGGTTGGGGACGAAGTGCCCGTCCATGACGTCCCACTGGATGCGGTCGGCGCCGGCCTTGTCGAGGAGGCGTACCTCCTCGCCCAGCCGCATGAAGTCGGCCGGCAGCACCGACGGGACGATGCGCGGTCGTGCGATGTGCGTGCCTCCCGATCCGACCTACCGACCACCGTAGAACACCGTAGAGTTGTCCCGGCGGGCGGCCATCCCCCCTCGGCGGGGTCGAAGGGGGGAAATGCAGCAGCGTGCGGCGAAGGGACACCGTCCCAGCGCCCGGCGGGCCAGCGCCTCGGGCCGGTCACGACCGGCCCGTGGCAACTCCGCTCCCAGCCGGTTCGCCTAGCATCGGTCGGGTGGCTGAACCGGTCCGAGTGCTGCTGGTCGATGACCACCAGATGGTCCTCGACGGGCTGAAGGCGATGCTGAGCCGCCACGCCGAGGTCGAGGTGATCGGCGAGGCCCGGACCCGGGACGAGGCGCTCGCGGCGCTCGGCCTGGCCGAGCCCGACGTGGTGCTGCTGGACGTGCGGCTCAAGGGGGAGAGCGGGCTGGACCTCTGCACGGACATCCTGCGGCGCCGGCCGGACTGCAAGGTCGTCTTCCTCACCGTCTACGACGACGAGCAGTACCTCTTCCAGGCGCTGAGGGCCGGGGCCTCGGGGTTCCTGCTGAAGCGCGTGCAGGGCGAGGAGCTGGTGCGCCACCTGCACGACGCGCAGGAGGGCGTCACCGTGATCGACCCGACGCTGGCCGGGCGGGTGGCGCTGTCCGCGGCTCGCCTGCACCGGGGGGAGTTCTGGCCGGGCGCGCACCTCGGGCTCACGCAGCGCGAGAGCGAGGTGCTGGAGCTGATCGTGGCCGGCCACTCGAACAAGGCCATCGCCGCCGAGCTGGTGGTCAGCGAGGAGACGGTCAAGAGCCATGTCCGGTCGCTCCTGCAGAAGCTCAACGTGACCGACCGCACACAGGCGGTGGCGGTGGCCCTGCGCGAGGGCGTCTTCCATTGACCGACGCCGAGGTGGCCACGCACCAGGGTCTGGGCCTCGACGACCCCGACCGGGAACGTGCGCTGCTCCAGCGCATCATCGACACCGTCACCGCCGGGTTGGACCTCGACGAGGTGGTCCAGGGCGTGGCTGCGATCATCATCGACGCCACCGCCACGGACGTCTGCTTCGTGCACCTGGTCGACCACGAGCGCCAGCGCCTGGTGCTGTCCGGTGCCACGCCGCCGTTCGACCGGCTGGCGGGCAGCATCGAGCTCGAACTGGGGGAGGGCATCGCGGGCTGGGTCGCAAGCCACCAGGAGCCCGTGGTCATCGTGGACGACAAGCTCTCCGATCCCCGCTACCGGTACATCCCGGCCCTCCGTGGCGAGGAGTACACGTCGCTGGCCTCCGTGCCCATGGTGAGCGCTCCCGGACGCCTGGTCGGCGTGCTCAACGTGCACACGCACGAGCGACGCGACTTCACCGCGTCCGACGTGAAGCTGCTGGGCGCGATCGCCAACCTCGTCGCAGGGGCGGTCGAGAACGCCCGGCTGCACCGCCAGCTCACCCTCCGCGAGGTCGCGCGGGAGCGCTTCGCGGAACGACTGGTCCACGTGCAGGAGAACGAGCGCCGTCGGCTCGCCGCCGAGATCCACGACGGCATCAGCCAGCGCATCGTCGGCCTGTCCTTCCACCTGTCAGCGGCCGCCGACGCGCTGGACTCGGACACCCGGTTCACCGCCGAGCAGATCGCGGCGGCCCAGCGGCTCGCCGCCGAGGCACTGGACGAGACACGCCGCGCGATCGCCGGCCTGCGGCCATCCGTGCTGGACGATCTCGGCCTGGCGGCCGGCCTTGAGAGCCTGGTGCGTTCGCTGCCGTTCGCGGCGGCGGAGCTGGAGATCGAACCCTGCCAGCTCCCCGAGCACGTCGAGACGGCGCTGTACCGGATTGCGCAGGAAGCGCTGCAGAACGCCGCCAAGCACGCGTCCGCCAATGAGGTCCGGGTCGCGCTGGCGGTCAGGCGGGACGTGGCCGTGCTCGAGATCGCGGACGACGGTCATGGCTTCGATCCCGCCGCCGCACCGGCGGCCGAGCGGGTGACCTACGGGCTGGCAGGCATGCGCGAACGCGCCGACCTGCTCGGCGCTCGCCTCGAGGTCGACTCGGCCCCGGGAGCGGGGACCACCATCCGTGTGGTGGCCCCCATGTCACCGGGCGACGGCCGCTCGCGTCGCTGACGGAGTGCTCAGGCCGCCGCCAGTTCGTCCTCCATCTCGGACTTGTACGTCCCGGTGGTCGCCGCACCGTTGCAGCGCGTGCGGTGTATCAGAGCGCGCTGCGCGTCCTCCACACGGTCCTCGTCGCCGCCCCAGGCGTCGAGGGCCGGTCCCTGCAACGCGCGGGCGTACGAGAAGCTCACGCTCCACGGGTGCGGACCGTTGGTGTTCATGGCGTTGAGGCGCACGGTCGCGTCGACCGCACTCTGACCTCCGGACAGGAACACGATGCCGGGCACGGCCGCGGGCACCGTCCGCCGCATGCAGCGCAACGTGGCCTCGGCCACCTCCTCGGGACTCGGCTGCTCGCCGGAGTCGGTGCCGGGGAGGACCATGTTGGTCTTCAGCAAGGTCCCCTCCAAGAGGACGTCCTGCCCTGCGAGCGCCTCGTAGAGGGCGCGCAGAGTCGCGGCGGTGACCTCCTCGCAGCGCGCCATCGAGTGGTCGCCGTCCATCAGGACCTCGGGCTCCACGATCGGCACGACCCCGGCCTCCTGGCACAGCGCCGCGTAGCGTGCCATGGCGTGGCCGTTGGCCCCCAGGCAGGCGGCGCTGGGCAGGCCGTCACCGATCTGGATGACCGCGCGCCACTTGGCGAACCGGGCGCCGATCTGCCGGTACTCGGCGAGTCGGTCGCGCTGTCCGTCGAGCCCCGTGGTGACCTTCTCGCCCGAGTGACCGGCCAAGGCCGCCGTCCCGGTATCGGTCTTGATACCGGGGATGACCCCCTGGTCCTGCAGGACGCGTGGGAACGGTGTGCCGTCGTCGGTCGACTGGCGGATCGACTCGTCGTAGAGGATCACCCCGCTGATGTGCTCGCCCAGCCCGGGGGCCGTGAACAGCAACTGCCGGTAGGTGCGCCGGGTCTCGGGCGTGGCGTCCACGCCGATGGCCTTCAAGCGCTTGCTCGCGGTGCTGTTGCTCTCGTCGGCAGCGAGGATCCCCTTGCCGTCGGCGACCAGCGCCCGTGCGGTCCGCCGCAGCTCCTCGACATCGGGCTCTTCGGGGACGTCGCCGTCCAGCGAACGAACCGTGCGCTCGAAACGTTCGAGATCGACCTGGTCCTGCGCCATAGCTGCTCCTCCGCGTCAGACGACTGCCGTTCACCATCCTGGCGCACGCCCGCGGCCCTGGCTCCCTCTCGGGGTGGACGTCTGGGAGGGGATCTGACCGGCGACGGATGTCCGGACCGTCCCAGGAGACGGCAGGGACGGGAACTACCCCCGCCGCTCCCTCGATGGGGGCATGGCGCCGGTACATCGTCGCCGTAGCGTGGATGTCGGAGGACCTGGGACGTGGCGAGGACCTGGGACGTGGCGAGGACCTGGGACGCGGCGAGGACCTGGGACGCGGCGATGACCTGGGACGCGGCGATGAGGAGCAGAGGTTTGGACGACCCGGTGCAGGGGAGGACGACGGCGGACGGAGCGGGCGGCGGTGGCTGAACGCGCGTCCACCCGGACCACGCTCCTGCCGGCGACGCCCGTGACGAGCCTCGCCGACCACCTCGCCGCCGGTGGGGGCGAGGGCCTGCGGATCGCTCTGCAGCGTGGCCCCGAGGCGGTGATCGAGGAGGTCGACCGGGCGGGCTTGCGGGGACGCGGCGGCGCGGGCTTCCCCACCGCCAGGAAGTGGCGGAGTGTGCGGGACGACCCGTGCCCCACCCGGTACGTGGTGTGCAACGCCGCCGAGGGGGAGCCGGGCACCTTCAAGGACCGTCGGTTGCTGCGCGACGACCCCTACCTGGTCGTGGAGGGCACCGCGATCGCCGCGCTCGCGGTCGATGCGAGCGGGGCGTTCATCGCGCTCAAGCGCGCCTTCGAGCCGGAGGTCGCCGCGCTCGAGCGGGCCATCGGCGAGCTGCGCGCCCACGACCTGCTGGGGCCCGTCCCGCTCGAGGTCGTGGCCGGTCCTGAGGACTACCTGTTCGGTGAGGAGAAGGCCCTGCTGGAGGTGATCGAGGGCAAGCCGCCACTGCCGCGCATCCTGCCCCCGTACCAGGTCGGGCTGTTCGCCGCCCAGCGCTCCCCGAACCCCACCGTGGTCAACAACGTCGAGACGCTCGCGAACGTGCCGCTGATCATGCGCCACGGTGCCGCGTGGTTCCGGTCGCGGGGCACCCGGTCCAGCCCCGGCAGCATGCTGTTCACGCTGGTCGGCGACGTCCGCCGTCCCGGCGTCTACGAGCTGCCGCTGGGGGCGACGCTGGGCCACCTGGTCCACGACGTGGGCGGCGGACCCGAGCACGGACGGGCGGTCAAGGCGGTGTTCCCGGGGGCGTCGAACCGGGTCCTCACCGGCGACCAGCTCGACGTGGCGCTGGACTTCGATGACATGCGACGGGCTGGTTCTGCCCTGGGGTCCGCCGGGTTCGTCGTGTACGACGACTCCGCCTGCATGGTGGGCGCGGCTGCCGCGTTCTCGCGTTTCCTGCACGCCGAGTCCTGCGGTCAGTGTCCCGCCTGCAAGCAGGGGAGCCGCATCATCACCGAGTGCCTCGAGCGCGTGGAGCGTGGGACCGCCACGGCCGACGATCTGGACACCGTCCGCTCCCGCTGCCGCAGCGTGACCGGGGGCGCGAGGTGTGGCCTGCCGGTCGGCGAGTCCCTTCTCGTCAGCAGCGTCCTGGACACGTTCGGACACGAGTTCGCCGACCACCTCGAACGTGGCTGCGCGAACACACGGCGCTTGCCCGTCCCCAAGCTGGTCGACTTCGACGCGTCGGCGCGCCGGTTCGTGTACGAGGGTCGCTCCACCTACCCGGTGCAGCCGTCACGACGCACGCTGGAGGTCGGTGCCGGTGACAGCGTCTGAGACGACCGGGAGCCCCGCCGGCACGGCAGGGGCCCGCCGCGCACGACCCGTCCTCGAGCGGCGGACCGGTGTGAAGGTCGGCGACCTCGCCTCCGGCCGGGTGGTCACGGCCGGCCCCGGCCACAGCGTGCGACAGGCGGCGCGCAGCATGCGCGACCACGGTGTGGGTTCGGTGGTGGTGCTCGACGACGGCGAGCAGCTCGTGGGGATCCTGACGGAGCGCGACGTGCTCCACGCGGTGGCGACCGGCACGGACCTCGACGCCACCCCGGTCGCCGAGCTGATGACCCTTGAGGTGGTGACGGCCGGTCCCGACTGGGAGGTGTACGAAGCGGCCGCGGAGATGACCGCCCAGCGCATCCGCCACCTCGTGGTGACCAGGGGTCAGCGCGTGCTGGGGGTGCTGTCCATCCGCGACGTGCTCCTCGCCGGTCAGCGCGTCGAGCTGACCGACGGCAACTGGGCGGTGCTGCGTGACCCCCTGACCTTCACCATCCGTGAACGGCGCCGGCTGCAACGCGCACTCCTGCTGCTGGACCGCGGCCCGGTGCGTCAGGTGGACCTGGACGGTCTCATCGGCGAGCTGGTGGGCAGCTGGTCGTTCGACGTCGCGCTTCCAGCCGACGCCGAGGCGCTGGCGGCGCTGCCGGAGTCCGACCGCGAACTGCTGCGTGACGCGGTGCGTGAGGAGCTGCCCGACCTGCAGCGGGCGGTGCACCCGGCCCCAGGGTGGCGGCGGTGGCGCGGATGACCCGAGCCGATCACCCTGCCAGCCGCCAACGCCCGTGCAGGTACGCGCGTGCTGGACCGACCCGGACCGGCGGCGCGTGGCTCGGGTCGGTTTTTCGCAGGGATGGTGCGATGAAGGCCGACCGTCCGTACGCCCCCCCTGGCCACCGCGGCACAGCGGGTGACTACGTTGGGACGTGACCGGGCGAAGGAGCGAACCGATCATGGCTGGAAACGACAAACCAGACCGAGACTTCGAGGCTGGAGTAGAGCCGTACCGCGATATGGGCTACTACTCGGCTGACTACGAGCCGAGCGACACCGACATCATCGCCGCCTTCCGGGTGACCCCGCAGGAGGGGGTGCCGTGGGAGGAAGCGGCCGGGGCGGTGGCGGGTGAGTCGTCGACCGCGACCTGGACGAACGTGTGGACCGATCTGCTGACCCCCAGCGCGGAGTACAAGGCGCGGGCCTACGCGATCGAGGAGGTCCCGGGCAGGGACGACCAGTTCATCACGCACGTGGCCTACGGGCTGGATCTGTTCGAGGAGCACTCCATCGCCAACCTCACGTCGTCGATCATCGGCAACGTGTTCGGGTTCAAGGCGCTGAAGGCGCTACGCCTCGAGGACATGCTGATCCCGCTCGCCTACATGAAGACGTTCCCGGGCCCGCCTCACGGGATCCAGGACGAGCGCGACAAGCTGCGCAAGTGGGGCCGGCCGCTGCTGGGCGCCACCACCAAGCCCAAGCTCGGGCTGTCCGCCCGCAACTACGGCAAGGTCGTCTACGAGGCGCTGCGCGGGGGGCTCGACTTCACCAAGGACGACGAGAACATCAACTCCCAGCCGTTCATGCGCTGGCGGGAGCGGTTCGAGCACGTGATCGAGGCGGTCAACGCCGCGTCCGAGGCCACCGGCGAGGCCAAGGGCCACTACCTCAACTGCACGGCCGCCACCATGGAGGAGATGTACGAGCGCGCCGAGTTCGCCAAGGAGATCGGTTCGCCGATCATCATGATCGACCTGACGGTCGGGTACACCGCTATCCATTCGATGTCGAACTGGGCGCGGGCCAACGGCCTCCTGCTGCACCTGCACCGTGCGGGCCACAGCACCTACACGCGCCAGAAGGACCACGGCGTGAACTTCCGGGTGATCGCCAAGTGGGCACGGATGATGGGCGTCGACCACATCCACGCCGGGACCGTGGTCGGCAAGCTGGAAGGTGACGCCAACATCACCTACGGCTACTACGACACCTGCCGCGAGTACTACCAGAAGCGGGACCTGACGCGCGGCATCCACTTCGACCAGGACTGGGGAGGCCTGCGCGGGGTGATGCCGGTCGCGTCCGGCGGCATCCACGCGGGCCAGATGCATGAGCTGGTATACCACCTGGGTGAGGACGTCGTCCTGCAGTTCGGTGGCGGCACCCTGGGCCACCCGATGGGCATCGCCGCCGGTGCCACCGCCAACCGGGTGGGGCTCGAGGCCATGATCAAGGCCCGCAACGAGGGCCGCGACCTCATGGAGGAGGGCCTCGACATCCTCAAGGACACCGCCAAGCGCAGCCGCGAGCTGGAAGCGGCGCTGGACACCTGGGGCGACGTCACCTTCGAGTACGAGTCCACGGACACGCCCGACTACGCCGACGAGTCCAGCTGAGTGCCAGCCCACCCGGCGCCGGGGGCGAGGAGTTGCCCGGCGCCGGGTTCCCACCACTCCCACCACCGAGAGGAGCCAACATGCGACTCAAGCAGGGACAGTTCTCGTACCTACCGGACCTGACCGAGGAGGAGATAGCGGCTCAGGTCCGCTACGCCATCGACAACGGATGGGGCATCGGCGTCGAGTACACCGACGACCCCCACCCTCGCAACGACTACTGGCAGATGTGGGGCCGGCCCAGGTGGGGTTTGGACGACCCCCAGGACGTGCTGACGGAGATGGCCGACTGCCGGGAGGCGAACCCCCACCACTACATCGCGATCCGGGCCTACTCCAACACCCGCCAACGCCAGGGGATCATGCTGGACTTCATCGTGCACCGGCCGGAGCACGAACCGGGGTTCCGCCTCGATCGCCGCTCCGGCCCCGCCGCACGCGTCGACTACGAGCTGCACTCGTACGCCACCGAGAAGCCGCACGGAGAGCGTTACGGGGCCACGCGCAGCTGAAGCTGACGCCGCACAGCGCGCGGATCGCCGCCGTCGCCACGCTCTTCCAGCCACGCCCACTGGCCGGTGAGCTCGGCGATGGCGGCGAGCTCCATCGTCTCCTGCTCCGCCAGCGTGTCCGCGACCCTTCGGAGGTCGTCGGCGCGGTCGGCCAGGATCGTGCGGGCACCCCGCTCCGCGCGATCCACCAGGCGGCGCACCGCCCGGTCCGACCCGTGAGGGGTCCAAGACGACACGTCGTCCAGGATTTCCCTGCCGGCCAGCTCGTACTCGCCGGTCATCGCCCAGCGCTCCACCATGCGGCGCGCCAGGCTCGCCGCTTCCCTGAGGTCGTCCTCGGCGCGTGAGCTGGGCTCACCGAACACCGCCAGCTCGGCCGCCCGTCCCGCCAGCAGCACCATCAGCTGGGCCATGAGTTCTCGCTGGGTCACGACCTCGCGGTCCTCGGGCAGCGCCCAGGGCGAGCGGGTGAGCGCACCCGCCCGGCTGACGATCGACACGCGTGCCGGCGGCTCGATGCCGCGTAGCAGCAGAGCCACCAGCGCGTGCCCCGACTCGTGGTAGGCGATCAGCCGCTTGTCCTCGTCGCGCAACAGGCGATCGCGCCGCGGGCCGGCCTGCAGACGAGTGATCGCCTCGTCGAGATCGTCGGCCGAGACCTCCGCGCGCTGGTGCCGGGCCGCCAGCAGGGCCGCCTCGTTCACTACCCGCGCGAGCTCGGCGCCGCTGAGACCGGCGGTCTGGCCAGCGACCTGCCACCAGTCGATGCGTCGCGAGCACGGGCGTCGCGAGCCGTACAGACGCAGGATCGCTTCGCGTCCCCTGCGGTCCGGCTGGTCCACCATGATGCGCCGGTCGAAGCGACCCGGACGCACCAGCGCGGAGTCGAGCAGCTCCGGTCGGTTCGTCGCCCCGACGATGAGCACGCCCGAGCTGCCCTCGAACCCGTCCAGCTCGGTGAGCAGCTGGTTGAGGGTGTGGTCGAACTCGCGGTCCCCGGCGACCGCGCTGCTCCGCCTTCGACCCACCGCGTCGAGCTCGTCGAGGAACACAATCGCCGGCGCCCGCCGACGGGCTTGGTCGAACAGCCGCCGGATGCGGGCCGCCCCGACCCCCACGTACCGCTCCACGAACGCGGCCGCGGACACGTAGTGGAACGGCACCCCCGCTTCGCCGGCCAGTGCGCGAGCGAGCAGCGTCTTGCCGTTCCCCGGCGGTCCGCACAGCAGCACACCGCGCGGCAGCTCCGCACCCAGTAGGTGGAAGCGGGCGGGTTCCGCCAGGTACTCGCGTAGCTCCTGCAGTTCGGCGACCGACTCGTCCAGCCCGGCCACGTCGGCGAAGGTGACGACCGGCCGCTCCGACACGATCTCGAGTCCCGAGTCGTCCCCTTCGCCGGGGTCCCGCTTGGTGGGCTGCTGTGTGTTGGAGCCCAGGTCGTGCTCGGCTCTTCGAGCCCGCTCCCTGCGGCGGCGCCCCGGGAGCAGTCCGTTGACGTACAGCGCGATCGCGGCGGTTGCGATGATCGCGAGCGCGGCGAGCAGGAACTCGGGGCGCATGAGGATGCTCACCGCCGCGGTCCTCCCCTTCGCCGCGTCTCCACCTCGCCGCGTCTCCCCTCGTCGCATGTCGGGGCGCGCGCCGCCACATGCACACGCCGACGCATGCCACGTGCCCTGCTGGCGGACCGTAGCGGCCCGGGCACGGTGCCATCAACGTGGCACGGTGGTGACCGTCCGCGGTCGGTGCCACCAACTGCGGTTACGCTGGCCGAAACGGCGCCTTCGGCGGCGCCGAGGAGGGCACGGTGGACGGTGCCGGTGGATAGCCTCGGTGCGTCACGGACGCGGCCGGACGGCACTCCAGGGTCCGGCGACGACCACCCTGCCGCCTCCGGACGCGCCGGCGGTGACCGTCCCTCGCCGTCGGGCGGCGTGCAGGCGCCCAGGGTCGAGACGTCGGTGGCAGGCGGTCAGCGGCCGGACGAACAGGTCCGGGTGATCGTCGCCTGTTTCGGCAACCTGCTGCGGGGCGACGACGGCTTCGGCAACACGGTGGCCCGGTGGCTGCTGCGGGAAGCGGTCCCGGCCGGTGTGCAGGTGATGGAGGTGGGCATCGGCGGGATCCACCTGGTTCAGGAGCTGCTCGCAGGCGTGGACGCCTTGGTGGTGGTGGATGCGCTCGACCTGGGACGCCCCCCCGGCACGGTGGTGGTGATGCGCCCCGACGTGTTGGACGTCGAGACGCTCTCGCCGATGGCGCGCCGCGACCAGCTTGCGGACATGCACTACTCCACGCCGGAGCGTGCGCTCATGCTGGCCCGGGCGTTGGGGGTCCTGCCCGGCGACGTCTGGCTGGTCGGCTGCCAGGTCGCTGACCCCGATCAGCTCGGCGAGGGGCTCTCTGCGGCGGCGGTTGCGGGGGTGCCGGCGGCGGTGAGCGAGGTGCGCCGCGTGGTCAGCGAGTTCGGCGTCGACTGGTCCTGAGCTGCTCGGTCACCCTGACGGCTCCTGCAGCGGCGCAGCGGCCATGTCAGCCAGCGGGTGGATCTCGTAGCGCGAGAAGTTGTAGACGGGCGCCCTCGCCAGAAGCAGCTCGAGCTCCTCGTTGGAGTCCACGTCGTAGATCCACGCCCCGCCGTGACCACCCACGATGTGGTAGCGGGCGATGACCTTGCCGTGCTCCTCCAGCGGCTGTGCGTACTCGGGCATGCGCAGCACGGCCCGCACCACGTCCGGCGAGAGGCGCGCGATCTCGATGCGCCACAGCACCAGGAACTTCATCCCCACCTCCCGCCGCGGCGACCGTAGCGCCAGGTGGCGCCGGCCGCCAGGGGGCAGGGTCGCCGCGCGTGATCAGGCGGCTCCGACCTTCACCAGCGACTCGGCGAGGTCGACAAGCGCCTGCACCGCCGGGGCGCGCGGGCTCTGGTCGAGCGGAGCCACCCCCTCGCGCTCCGCCTGCAGGACGGCGGGATCGTCGGGTACGGCCACCACGTGGTGGCCCGGCAGAGCGGCACGGATGCGGTCGACGTCCGCTGCGTCACGCACCCGGTTGGCGACCACCAGGATGCGGCCGAGCGACCGCTCACGGGCGAGGTCTGCCGCGCGGCTGGCGACCTCGATCGATTTCGGCGTCGGCTCGACGATGACCAGCACCGCGTCGACGTCACCCGGCTGCATCCGGGTCAGCGTGCCGATGCCCGCCTCGAAGTCGGCCACGACCGTCCGGCCGTTGGACTCCACGGAGCCGAGCAACTGCTCGGCGTTGAGCCCGCATCAGGGGCAGCCCGACACCGGGTTGTCGATGCGGTGCACCACGGCCAGGCGCACGCCGTCGGGCGCGTCGGCGCCGAACCGTGCCAGCAGGTCGTCCACCTGGCTGGCGTGCTCGGTCTCGCCGGCGTCGACCGCCTGGCGCATCGACACGAGCTGCTCCGTGGCGTCCTCGCCGATCCCAAGCGAGATGCCGAGGTTGGCGTTGGCGTCGCAGTCCAACGCCACCACGTTCGCCCCGCGCCGGGCCAGCGCCCGCGCGACGACCGCCGCCGTGGTGGTCTTGCCGGAGCCGCCCTTGCCGACGACCGCGACCTTCATGTCCGCTGCTCCTGGTACGGGGTGCTGGACGCGACTGTACCTGCCGCCCGCGGTGCTGCGGAACGGGGCCCAGGGGCGATCGTGCGTCCCTGCGCCAGGATGCCAGCGCAACCATGCACGATCCTCAGCCCGCTGCGCCATCCTCCTCGGTGCGGAGGAGGTCGACCAGCTGCTCGACCACTCGCACCGCCGCGGACCGCGGGGCGTGATCGACCGGGGCGCGACCGGCCCGCTCGGCCTCGGCGAGCTCCTCGTCCCACGGCACGGCGGCGACCACCTCCAGCCCGGTGCGCGCGGCGACGTGATCAGCGTCGGCCGGCTCCCGGACCTTGTTCGCGAGCGCCAGCACGCGTGGGGGGTCCTCGCCGCCAGCCAGGCCGGCCAGCCGGCGGGCCGACAGGAGCGACTTGGCGGTCGGCTCCGCCACCACCAGCACGGTGCGGGCGAAGCGGCCCCATCCGAAGTAGGGCTGGCGGGTGCCGCCGGGCAGGTCGCCCACCAGGTGCCAGGCCCCGTCCTCGAGCTCGCGCGTGATCTGCCGGAAGGCGAACTGCGAGCGCGCCACCGCGCTGACATGCCCTCTCAGCTTGCCCATCTGCAGCAGCCGCACTCCGTCGGGACCGACCGCCGCGTAGCGCTCGACCGCCTCGGCCGCGGTGAGGCCGGCACGCAGCCGGAAGCGCGGAGCCTGGGCGTCGGGGTTCTCCTCGATCGCCTCGTCGGGGATGCCGGCGTCGCTGGCGTCCATCCCCAGCGACAGGGCCAGGCCCGGCATGGGATCCGAGTCCAGCACCAGCACGGGCTCGCCGTGGCGAGCCAGCAGCCGGGCGAGCGTGCCGGCGATCGCCGACTTGCCCGAGCCGCCCTTGCCGACGAACGCGATGCGCATGCGGCGAGCGTAACGCGGCGCACGGGACCGCCCACAGGTAGGTGCGTCACGCACTTACCTCCCGGGGCAGGTGGGTGGTAGTCACCCGCCCCGGGAGCGGTCCAGCCGACGAGCGAAGGGATCGTCATGCGTGCACGCGTGGTGGTCGTCTCGTGGTGTGTGGTACTGGTGGCGGTGGCGTGCGGCCAGGGAGCGGAGGAGGAGCCGGGCGCGGCCGGCCCGACCGCCAGCCCCGGCCAGGACACCGCCCAGCGGGCCGCCGAGCAGGAGCTGGTGGTCGGCCATGCCGGCGACCCCTGGGAGGACGCCTCCGAGGAGGACAAGAAGCGCATCCCCAACTACCCGCTGAACGCCGACGTCTGCGAGACCCTCGTCGTCCTCACCACCGAGTTCGAGGTGGGCGAGGGCCTGGCCAGCGACTGGGAGCTGGTGGGTGACAACACCTTCCGCTTCACCCTCAAGGAAGGCCCCACCTTCAGCGACGGCAGCCCGGTGACGGCTGAGGCGGTGAAGTCCTCGCTGGACTACACCGTCGAGGAGCCCCAGACGAGCGGCTTCGCCTTCCTCGGGCCCGACTCGACGACCGCCGTCGACGAACGAACAGTGGAGGTAACGCCCACGAGCAGGAACCTGCGCCTGGTCGAGCAGATCAACCACCCCACCTACTCGATCATGGCTCCGGGCAGCGACCCGCTGAACGACGTCGAAGGCATGGTCTGCACCGGCCCGTTCCAGGTTTCGGAGTACGTGCCGGCGGAGCGGCTGGTGGTCGAGCGCAACGAGAACTACTGGGGCGAGCCGGCGGAGCTCGACAAGATCACCTTCCGGTTCATCCCCGACGACACCACCCGTACCCTGGCCCTGCAGAACGGTGAGGTCGACCTCATCACCGGCGTGCCCCGGGGAGTGCTCTCCAGCCTCGAGGGGCTAGCGGGGATCAGGATCCAGGTGGCGCCCGTCGGCCAGGTCCAGCTCGCTTACGTGGCCCGGCGGGACGTGAACGGCAACGAGCGCATCCTGGCCGACCCTGACCTGCGGCGGGCCGTGGCCCACGCGATCGACCAGGAGGCCTACGTCGAGGGGGTCCTCGGCGGCAACGGCGAGGTCGTCGAGACGGTGGCGCCCCCGGCGGTGCTCGGCGAGCACGCCGACATGGTCGAGGGCATCCCCTACGACCCCGAGGCAGCCGCCGAGCTGCTCGACGAGGCGGGTTGGACGCCGGGGCCCGACGGGATCCGGGTGAAGGACGGCCAGCCGCTGCAGCTCGACGTCGTCTTCTCGCCTGGTGCCGGCGGGACCGGCATCGACCTCACCACCGTGGAGTTCGTGCAGGCTCAGCTGGCCGAGGTCGGCATCCGGGCCAACATCCTGCAGCTCGACCCCGGCGCCTACCGGGAGGCACTCGACAACGGCACCTACGACCTCGACTTCTCCGCTCCAAACCAGAACGACGCCAACCCAGCCTTCCTGCTCTCGCTGCGCTGGTACTCGAAGGCCACGGGGGCGAACGCCCAGATCATCTCGCCGGGGCCGGACACCGACTTCGAGCGCCTCATCGACCAGACGCAGGAGGCCACCGACCCCGAGGAGCTGCAGCGCCTAGCCGCCGAGGCCATGCACGAGCTGGTCGACAACGAGGTCGGGGTCGTCCCCATGGCGGGTGTCGGTCGGATCTACGCCATGAAGGACACCGTGCAGGGCTTCGAGCCTCATCCTTCCGGCACCAACCAGCGCTGGTCGACGGTGTTCCGCACCGAGGAGTAGGGCTGCGGGCGCTCGCCGTTCAGAGGTGGACAGGATGCGCCGGTGACGGGTTACCTCGTCCGGCGCATCCTGGCGCTGGTCCCCATCTGGCTGGGCATCTCGTTGTTCGCCTTCGCTCTCGCCAGCCTGTCGCCGAGCGATCCCGCCACTCTCATCCTCGAGCGCAACCAGGACGAGCCCGTCACCCCAGAGCAGATCGAGGCCTTCCGGGAGCGGTTCGGGCTCAACGACCCCTTCTTTGTCCAGTACGCCCGCTGGGTGGGACGGGCCGTGCAGGGCGACCTCGGCGAGTCCTTCCGCAGCGGACAGCCGGTCTCCGCCGAGCTCGCCTCCCGCTTCCCGGCCACCCTTCAGGTCGCCGTCCCCGCCTTTGCCGTGGCCGTGCTGGTGGCGGTGGGAGTGGGCGTGCTTTCTGCCGTGCGCCGGGGGTCGCTGTCGGACCACGGCTCCCGGCTCGCAGCCCTGTTCGCCGACTCGGTGCCGAGCTTCGTGCTGGCCTACCTGCTCATCATCGTGTTCGCGGTGCAGTTCCACCTGCTCCCCGTCGCCGGTCGCGGAACCTGGCGCCACCTTGTGCTCCCGGTGCTCAGCCTCGGGCTGGCGACCAGCGCCAGCCTCATGCGCCTGACCCGCTCGAGCCTGCTGGAGGTCCTCGACGAGGACTACATGCGAACGGCGCGGGCCATGGGCCTGCCCTGGCGCACGATCGTCCTGCGCCACGCCCTGAAGAACGCCCTCATCCCGGTGGTGACGCTGGCGGCCCTGATCCTGGGCATCCTGGTCACCGGCACGGTGATCGTCGAGACAGTCTTTGCCTGGCCCGGCATCGGCAAGTACGTGGTCGACTCCATATTCGCCCGTGACTACGCGGTGATCCAGGGGTTCGTGGTCTTCACCGGCACGATCTTCGTCATGGTGAACCTGGTGGTCGACCTGCTGTACGTCCGGCTCGACCCCCGGGTCCGCCTGGGTGGCGGGTAGACGGCGGTGACCGAGGCCACCACCCTGCTGGACTCCGGCCGCTCCCTGGACGACGTCGACGAGCTCCGGACCGGCGCCGGGGTGCTCCGGCGGCTGCTCCGCGACCGGCTGGCCTTGGTCGGCTTGGTGCTGGTCGTTCTGGTCACGCTGTCCGCCCTGTTGGCGCCGATGTTGGCGCCCCACGACCCCAACGCGGTGAACGCCACCGAGCGCCTGGCTCCCTTGAGTTGGCAGCACCCCCTCGGCACCGACGAGCTTGGCCGTGATATTCTCAGCCGGATCCTCTACGGCGCCCGCTGGTCGGTGGGCACCGCGGCGGTGGCCACGACGATCATCATGGCCATCGGCATCGTCGTGGGCACGCTCGCCGGGTTCTTCGGGGGCCTCTTGGACACACTGCTCATGCGGGTGGTCGACGTGCTGCTCGCCTTCCCCAGCTTCGTGCTCTACCTGGCCATCCTGGGCATGCTCGGACCGGGCGTGCGCAACCTCATGATCGCCCTGGTGATCATCACATGGGACGAGTACGCCCGTGTGGTCCGCGGTCTGGTCCTGTCGCTGCGGGAGCGGGGTTTCGTGCGGGCCTCGCTGGCGCTCGGGGCCACCGACCGTCGGCTCATGGTGCGCCACATCCTGCCCAACGTCGTTCCGCCCGTCGTGGTCCTGGCCAGCCTCCAGACCGGCAAGCTGATCCTGGCGCTGGCAGCCCTCGGCTTCTTCGGCCTCGGGGTGCAGCCACCGACCCCTGAGTGGGGGACGATGATCAACCAGAGCCGGCTGTTCCTGCAGACCGCCCCAACGCTCATGATCTGGCCGGGGCTGGCCATCAGCCTGACCGTCCTGGGCTTCAACCTGCTGGGTGACGGCCTGCGCGACGTACTCGACCCTCGCCTGGGCACGTCCAAGTACGAGGCGTAGACCTCTCTCTACCCCTCGGCGGCCTCGGTGGTGGCCGCGTAGTGGCAGGCGCTGGGGTGGCCGTGGCCGAACCGGTCGACCAGTTCGGGCGGCTCGACGGCGCAGCGGTCGTCGGCCTTCCAGCAGCGGGTGCGGAACCGGCATCCCGAGGGAGGCCGAGCCGCGGTCGGGAGTTCGCCGGTGGCGAGCGGCCTCGCCCGGTCGCGCCGGGACGGATCGGGAATGGGTACGGCAGCCAGGAGGGCCTGGGTGTACGGGTGCGTGGGCCGCTGGTAGATGGTCCGGCGCTCACCGGCTTCGACGATCACGCCGAGGTACATCACCGCCACGCGATCGGCGATGTGGCGCACCACGGAAAGGTCATGTGAGATGAACAGGTAGGCCAGCCCGAGCCGCTCCTGGAGCTCCTGGAGCAGGGTGATGATCTGGGCCTGGATAGACACGTCGAGGGCCGAGACGGGCTCGTCGAGCACCAGCAGCTGCGGCTCCAGTGCCAGGGCCCGTGCGATGCCGACCCGCTGGAGCTGCCCCCCAGAGAACTGGTGTGGGTACCGGTTGGCGTGCTCGGGGGAGAGGCCGACCATCTCCAGCAGCTCGCCCACCCGTGCCCGGCGCTGCCTGCGGTCCAGCAGACCGTGGATCTCCAAAGGCTCCCCGACGATCTGCTGCACCGTCATCCGAGGATTGATCGAGGCGTGGGGGTCCTGGAACACGATCTGGATGCCCCGTCGGATGGAGCGGAGCTGCCTCCTGGAGCAGGCGCTGATGTCACGTCCTCTGAAGACGACGCGACCCGAGGTCGGGTCGAGCAGGCGCATGATCGTCAGCGCCAGGGTGGACTTCCCGCAGCCCGACTCCCCGACCAGTCCCAGTGTCTCGCCCGCCGCCAGGCCCAAGCTGATGCCGTCGACGGCGTGGACGTGCCCGGTGACCCGGAGCAGCGGTCCGGAGCGGATGGGGAAGTGCACGACGAGCTGCTCGACCCGCAGTAGCTCCTCGCCGGGACGGGCCCGGCCGGGCTCAGCGGTGCCCACCAGCTCGGACGCCCCGGGCTGGGACGCTGTCATCGCAGCCCCGCCCCCAGGTCGACGCCGATCCGCTCGCTGACCGTGGCCACCTCGCCGGGCATCTCCGACCAGAAGTGGCACGCCGACGCTTGGTGACCGTCCACGTCCACCTCCAGCAGCCGAGGAACATCGGTGACGCAGCGGTCGCGGCCTCGGCGAAGGCGGCACCGGGGGTGGAACGGACAACCGGGCGGCACACGCAGGAGGCTGGGCGGTTGACCCTGGATCGGCTCCAGCCGTCGGAGGTCGCTGTGGAGGCGGGGCAGGCTGGCCATCAGGCCGAGGGTGTAGGGGTGGCGGGGCGCGTGGAAGATGGCATGCACGCCGCCGGTCTCGACGATGCGCCCGGCGTACATCACCGCCACCTGGTCGGCCATCTCGGCCACGACACCCAGGTCGTGGGTGATCAGCACGGTGGCGGTCTTCTCCCGTTGCGCCGCCCTGAGCACCTCGAGCACCTGGGCCTGGATGGTCACGTCGAGGGCGGTCGTGGGTTCGTCGGCGATGATCACCTTGGGTTGGTTGGCCATGGCCATGGCGATCATGGCCCGTTGGCACATCCCCCCCGACCACTGGTGGGGGTAGTCGCCCACCCGCTCCCTGGCGTCCGGTACGCCCACCCCGGTCAGCAACTCCACGGCCCTGGCCAGCGCCGCCTTGGCCGACAGTCGCCGGTTGTGGGCCCGCAAGACGCCGGAGATCTGCTGGCCGATGGTGAACACCGGGTTGAGCGACGACTGCGGGTCCTGGAAGATCATGGAGATCTCCGCGCCCCGCAGCCGGCGCAGCTCCCGCGGCGACGCCCGCAGCAGGTCGTCACCCTGGAAGAGGATCTCCCCGCTCACGATGCGTCCGGGGGGCTGCGGCACCAACCCGAGCACCGCCAGTGACGTGACCGTCTTCCCACATCCGGACTCACCCACGACGGCGAGCGTCTCGCCGGGCCCGACCTCGTAGCTCACATGGTCGACGGCGTGCACCACGCCGTCGGGCGTGTGGAACTCGACGCTCAGGTCGCGGACGGCGAGGACAGGATCGGTCATGGCGGAGGGCTCCCCGGGGGGACCGTGCCGAACGTCGGTGCCGGCCAGGGCGCCCCAGCGTAGCCCTGGGTGCACATTGGCACCGTAGATGCGCTGCTTGCTCAGGCGTCGGGCGGCAGCAGCTTCCCGTCGATCTCCGTCTCGATGCCCCTGCCCCGCACCGCGGCGGGGCGCCGACGGGACGACAGTTCCGCGGCCCCGGTGCCACGGCCGGTCAGCAGCTCGTCGAGCTCGTCTCCGAGCAGGTTGATCCCCACCACGGTCACGACCAGCGCCAGTCCCGGGAACAGGGTCATCCACCAGGCCGTGCGCAGGAACCGCTGGGCGTTGTTGGCGAGGTAGCCCAGGCTCACCACGTCCGGGTCGCCCAAGCCGATGAAACCGAGCCCCGCCTCCAGCAGGATGGCGCCGGACGCGACCGTCGACACCATCACCACCGTGGCGGGCAACGCGTTGGGCAGCAGGTGGTGCGCCACCACGCGCCACGTGCCGGCGCCCAGCGACCGGGCGGCCTCGACGAACGGACGTTCGCGCAACGTGAAGGTCTCCGCGCGCACCACCCGTGCGGTCCACGTCCACGAGGTCAGCCCCAGCACCACCACGAGGCGGTCGAGACCGGGCTCCCACAGGGCGATCACGATCACCGCGAGGAAGAAGCGGGGGACGACCTGCACCAGCTCGGTGGCGCGCATCAGCAGGTCGTCCACCAGGCCGCCCCGGAAGCCCGCCACGGTGCCGACCACCACGCCGACGACCGCAGCGATGCCCGCCACACCCGCGGCGACCACCAGCGAGGTACGCACGCCGTGCACCACCGCGGTGAGCAGGTCGCGCCCGAGGTCGTCGGTCCCCATCGGGTGCGTCACCGATGGCGACTGCAGTGGCGCGGCGACGGCCGCGAACGGATCGCCCGGGGCGATGCGCCCCGCCAACAGCGCGACCAGCGCCGCCGTCGCGGTCAGGCTGACCGCGACCATCCCGCCCGGGCTGGTGACCAGGCGGCGCAGCGGGCGTGCCACCAGCCGGTGGCGTGCCGGCGGTGTCGGCCGGCGCAGCAGCAGCTCAGTCATACCGGATCCGCGGGTCCAGCCAGCCGTAGAGGAGGTCGGTCACCAGGTTGGCGAGGACCACCCCGAGGGACACGATCCCGAAGATCGCCAGCAGCACCGGGTAGTCGCGGGTCTGCGCCGAGGTGAGCAGCAGCCGCCCCACGCCAGGCCAGGCGAAGACGATCTCCACCAGGACCGCGCCAGTGAAGAAGGTTCCGACCCTGCCACCCACGACGGTGGCCACGGGAAGCAGCACGTTGCGCAGCGCGTGGTAGGTGACCCGCCGGTCCGGCAGGCCCTTGGCGCGGGCGGTCCGCAGGTAGTCGGCACGCCACGCCTCGACCAGCCCGGCCCGGACCAGGCGGGTGGTGAGCGCGACCTCCGACGCTGCCAGCACGAGCGCGGGCAGCGCGAGGTGGTGCAGCAGGTCGGCCATCCGCCCCAGCGACGACGCAGGCAGTCGCGCGTCGGTCATGCCCTGCACCGGGAACAGCCCCGCACCGAACGCCAGGGTCAGCACCGCAAGCTGCGCCAACCAGAACGACGGGGTGGCGTGACCGCACACCGCACCCACCCGGAGGCCCACGTCCAGGGGGCGCCCGGCGCGCCGGCCGGCCGCGGTGCCCAGCGCCACGCCGACCGCGCTGGACACCGCCAGCCCGGCGGTCGCGAGCAGCAGCGTCGCCGGCAGGCGTTCCAGCGCCACCGCCAGCGCCGGCCGGCCCAGCCGGAAGGAGATGCCGAAGTCACCCTGCAGCAGGTTGGTGGCGTAGGTCACCAGCTGTGCGGCCAAGGGCCGGTCGAGGCCGAAGCGCGCGCGCATCGCGGCGTAGTACTCGGCGTCCCCGTACTCCCCCGCCAGGGCGAGGATCGGGTCGCCCGGAGCGAGGTGGACCAGCAGGAACGTGAGCCCGACGATCGCCACGACCGTCACCGGCACCTGCGCCAGCCGGCGCAGCAGGTACCGGGCGCTCACGACCGTCGGTTCACGACCGGCAGGAGGCCGTCTCGGCGAACAGGCCGGTCCAGATCTTGAAGCCGGTGCACCGGTCCTGCCAGGCGCGCGTGCTCTCGGTCTCGACCAGCCAGACGTACGGCAGGTCGCGGGCCACCTGCTCCTGGATCTGCCGGTAGGCGTCGGCACGCTCGTCGCGGTCGATGGTGGTGACCGCCTGCTGGAACAGGGCATCCACCTCCGGGTTGCGGTAGTGCGCCGCGTTGGTGAACGGCACGTCGCCGATCTGCGCGGAGTCGTACATGCGCCGCACCCCGATCTCGGGGTCTGGCCCGTTGCAGTAGGAGATCACGTTGCTGTCGAAGTCGTCCTGCGCGAACACGGTCGGGGCGAAGACGGGTGGCTCGAGCGGTCGCAGCGCGACCTCGATGCTGACCGCTCCCAGCTGCTCGCGGACCAGCTCGCCGTACTTCGAGAAGGTCGGGAAGTGCAGGAAGTCGATCCGCAGGGGAGTGCCGTCCTCGACGCCCTCGACGCCACGTGCGACCCGGGTGGCGCCCCCCTCATCCTTCCAGCCGGCCTCGTCGAGCAGTCGTTCGGCTTCCGCCACGTCGTGCTCGGGCAGGTCCACCTGGTCGGCGTGCGCCCACGCGATCCCGCTGGAGATCGGCGCCTCCGCCACCTCGCCCTGCCCGAAGAGGATCTGGTCGAGGAAGCGTTGGCGGTCCAGGGCGTGGGCGATCGCCTGCCGCACCCGCTGGTCGGCGAGCACGGGGCGGTCGAGGTTGAAGCTGATCGTCATGATGCAGTTGGACCCGCCCGGGTTCGACGCGGTCTCGCCGGTGACGATCTCGTCGGCCGTGCGGATGCGCTCGAGGTCGGGGCCGGGGACGCCCCACAGGAAGTCCACCTCGCCGTCCTCGAGGGCCAGCAGCGCGGAGGCGTCGTCGGGCACCACTCGCATCACGACCTCGTCGAGGTACGGCAGGTCCTCCTTGAAGTAGTCGTCGTTGCGGGCCAGGCGGATCTCGGCCCCCTCCTGGTAGGACACGAACTCGAAGGGACCGGTCCCGACCGGGTCGGTGTTCGCCGGGTTCTCGTTGGGGTCCGAGCCCGCGTACACGTGCTCGGCGACGATCGGGGCCTCCGTCACGTCGAGCTGCAGGAGGAACGGGGCGTAGGGCTGGTTGAAACGGAACACCACGGTGCGCTCGTCAGGGGTGTCGATGCCCTCGAGCACGCTCGCGAGCGACGCCTTGGTGCGCGCGTGGTACTGCAGCAGCACCTGCTCGAAGCTGAACTTCACGTCCGCCGACGTGAACGGCTCCCCGTCGTGCCAGGTCACCCCGTCGCGCAGCGTGAAGCGGTAGACGGCGCCGTCCTCCTCCACCTCCCAGTCCTCCGCGAGGTCGCCGACCGGCTCACCCCCCTCCTCCTCCACGGCGAGCAGCCCGTTGTACAGCAGCTCCGAGGCGGTATGGGTCCCGCCGCTGGTGGTGATGGCGGGGTTGAGGTGGCCCGGGTCGGCCGTGATGGCCACCACGAGGGTGCCGCCTCGCGCCGCCTCGGTCTCGGTCTCGGTGACGGTGGCGGTCGGTGCCGGCGCCACGTCCTCGTCGGGCGCCTGGCAGGCGGCCGTGACGAGCGCGAACGCGACGACGGTCCAGGCGGTGCGTGCCCGCATCGGCTCCTCCGTGGGTGGATGCGGGCGTTGCCTAGCGTGGCGCAGCGGTCCAGGTAAGTGCGTGCGACATATAGTTTCGGCCCCGCCGCCCCGTGCTTCACTGCCTGCGCCGAGACGCCGGGTCGTCCGACACGGGGGTGTGTGTGACCGTGCATCGACGTCCGACGGGACCCGCGGGGGGGCGTGACCGTGGCCGGGCTGCGGCCGTGAGCGGTCCGGCGGCGCAGCGGTGGGCCGGCCTGGTGCGCGACCGGCTCGAGGCGCTCGAAGTGCTGGCGCCCGGTCAGGGCGCGGTCGGTGCCGCTTTCTGGGACGAACGGGCGCGGCGCTACGCCCGACGGGTCGCCGGCACGGCCGAACGCGACCCGTTCCTTCGGCGGGTGCGGCCATCGGTCGGGCGGCGCACCGTGGTCGTCGACGTGGGCGCCGGTCCCGGCCGCTTCGCGCTGGCGCTGGCGCCGCGGGCCGGGCAGGTGGTGGCGGTCGATCCCAGCGAGCGCATGCTGTCGCTGCTGCGGCAGGAGGCACGTCGCCGCGGTGCGGACAACGTGCGGACGGTCACCGGCCGCTGGGAGGAGGTCGGCGACGTCGAGGGTGACGTGGTCATCTGCTCGTACGTGCTCCCCATCGTGGCGGACGCCGCGGGGTTCCTCGCCAAGCTGGACGCGGCCGCGCGCCGCCGCGTCCTCGTCCAGCTGAGCGCGGTCAGCATCGACCTCCTGCACGACCCGATGTGGCGGCACTTCCACGGGTCGCGGCTGCCGCCCGGGCCCACCTACCTGGACCTGGTGGCGGTGCTGCGCGAGCTTGACGTGGAGCCTCACGTCGAGGTGGTCGAGGCACCCACCCTGGTGCGTTTCGCGACGGAGCGGCAGGCGGTCGGTGACTACAGTGACCTGCTGCGTCTGCCCGACACGGCCCAGGCGCGCCGTGAGCTGCGTGGCCTGCTCAAAAGCTGGCTGGTCCGCGACCGCGGGGCGCTGCGGGCGCCGGTCAGGACCCTGCCGGCCGCGATCGTCAGCTGGGAGCCGCGCTCCGCCGGGGCGTGACGGTCGGGGTCGAGCGACCATCCCGCGGTCGCCGGCGGAGCGCCATCCGCTCACCACACCACACGCCGGCTGCAACGGTTCCTCCACTTTCGTCACCGTTCGCGTGCCTCACCCTGGCGGTATAGGCTCGTGACACTTACCGCCGACGTGCTGAGGGTGGGTTCATGTGCCTGGGGATCCCCGGCAAGATCATCGAGATCGTGGACGCC
>DASZZX010000033.1:0-25332 GCA_036260415.1 Nitriliruptorales bacterium | reverse complement strand
GAGCGTGGCGCACGAGCCCCGCCCCTACGCACCCTCCCCGGCGGCGCCGGTGGAGAGCCAGCCCCCGCCGCCTCCGCCAGAGTCGCCCGAGCTGCGCGGTGACGTCGGGCGACTCTGGCGGAGGCGGCGGGGGCTGGCTCTCCACCGGCGCCGCCGGGGAGGGTGCGTAGGGGCGGGGCTCGTGCGCCACGCTCGTTAGGATGGCCGCCACCAAGGGCCCGGCGCAACCGGGCCGGACCGTCCGCGCCGAGGACGCCAGGTGTCTCAGCTGACCACCAAGGAGAAGCTCGAGGAGCTGCGCCGCCGTCGTGAGGAGGCGTTGGCGGCGGGGGGTCAGGAGTCGATCGACAAGCAGCACTCCCGGGGCAAGCGGACCGCGCGCGAGAGGATCCACCTGCTGGTCGACGAGGGCTCCTTCGTCGAGACCGACATGTTCGCCGTGCACCGTTCGCACGCGTTCGGGATGGACGAGCAGCACCCGCTGGGGGACGGCGTGGTGACCGGCTACGGGACGATCGACGGCCGCCCCGTCTGCGTCTTCAGCCAGGACTTCACCGTGTTCGGCGGCTCGCTCGGCGAGGTCTTCGCCGAGAAGGTCGTCAAGGTGATGGACCTGGCCATGAAGATGGGCTGCCCGGTCGTGGGCATGAACGACTCGGGCGGCGCTCGCATCCAGGAGGGCGTCGTGTCGCTCGGCGGGTACGGCGACATCTTCCACCGCAACGTGCAGGCGTCCGGCGTGATCCCGCAGATCAGTGCCGTCATGGGGCCGTGTGCCGGCGGGGCGGTCTACTCCCCCGCCATCACCGACTTCGTGTTCATGGTGCGTGAGACCGCCCACATGTTCATCACGGGACCCAACGTGATCGAGACGGTCACCGGCGAGAACGTGACGATGGAGGAGCTGGGCGGTGCGATGGCGCATGCCGGCCGGTCGGGGGTGGCGCACTTCGCGTCGCTGGACGAGGAGAGCTGCCTCGACGACATCCGGTACCTCCTGTCCTACCTGCCGAGCAACAACCTGGAGCAGCCACCACGCGCCGACCTGGGCGACGACCCGCGCCGCGAGATCCCCGAGCTCGACACCTTCATCCCCGACTCCCCCAACCAGCCCTACGACATGCGTGAGATCGTCCGCCACATCGTGGACGCGGAGGAGTTCTTCGAGGTCCACGAGCACTTCGCCGAGAACCTCGTGGTCGGCTTCGCACGGCTCGACGGTCACGTCGTGGGGGTGGTCGGCAACCAGCCGCGCCACCTCGCCGGCGTCCTCGACATCGACAGCTCAGAGAAGGGCGCGCGGTTCGTCCGGACTTGTGATGCCTTCAACGTGCCGATCGTGACCTTCTGCGACGTGCCCGGCTTCCTGCCCGGCGTGCAGCAGGAGCACGGCGGCATCATCCGCCACGGCGCCAAGCTGCTGTACGCCTATGCGGAGGCGACCGTCCCCAAGCTGACCATCATCACGCACAAGGCGTACGGGGGCGCCTACGACGTCATGGGGTCCAAGCACCTGGGCGCCGACGTGAACTTCGCCTGGCCGACCGCCGAGATCGCCGTGATGGGCCCCCAGGGAGCGGTCAACATCCTCTACCGCCAGGAGCTGTGGGCGGCCGAAGATCCCGAGGCGCTGCGCGACCAGCTGGTCGACGAGTACAACCGCGAGCTCGCCAACCCGTGGAAGGCGGCCGAGCGTGGCTACGTCGACGCGGTCATCGAGCCCTCCGCGACGCGGGCGGAGCTGGTCAGGGCGCTTCGGGCCACGCTGAGCAAGCGCGTCGCACGCCCCGCACGCAAGCACGGCAACATCCCGCTGTGACCTTGCCCGGGCGGCTGGACACCATCCGGATCGACGCGGGCGGGGTCCCGACCGATGAGGAGCTCGCGGCGCTGGTCGCGACGCTCGGGGCCATCTGCGTGGCCGGGGAGGATCGCCGCCACCGTCGAGGTGAGCACATGACGTCGCCGTGGCGGCAGGCGGCTCAGCTCGAGGGGGTCGGCGTGGGTCAGGCGGTCAGTCCCGCGGACCTGCGCGCCTGGCCGCCGCCCGCGACGACCGCGACCGACCTCGACTCGGCGGTCAGGGGCTCGGCGACGCGGTCTGCTGCGGAACCTCCGGGGGACCACCCTGTCCCGTGGCCTCCGGTGACGGCCCACCCTCCCCCGGCCGCGCACCCGCGGTGACGGTCGCCTCCGGGCTGGGACCAGCGCCGGTGGGCCCAGGCGCCGGAGCGACGTCCTCGCTGGGTAGGGCCACGTCGATGGTGGCCTCCATGCCCGCCGACCGGTGGCCCGGGACCGAGCAGTAGATGGTGTAGCTCCCCGCGAACAGCTGCAGGGTGCCCTCAGCGGTCTGGCCCCCGGCGAGGTTCTCTGAGGGCGGCACCTGCTTCACGTCGCCGTAGGCCTCGTCGATGGTGATGTTGTGCTCCGCCGACCCGACGTTGCGGAAGCTGATCCTGACGGGGCCCTCCTGAGCTTCGCCCGACACGACCTCGAAGAAGAACTCGCCACCCTCGACCACCAACTCGCCGCCGGGGCCCCGCGGGGAGGGCGGGTCGTAGCAGGGCGAGCCGCTGGGACACGCCAGCGCCTCGGCGTCGACCAGCTCCTGCGGCACGCTGCTGCACGCCGAGACCATCAGGACAGCCACAGCCGTCAGCGGCCAGAGGGCGCGACGCATCGGACGGGCTCCTTGCACGGAGGGCGGCCAGACGGACCGGGGCGCAGGCTACCAGCGCGTCCCGCCCAGCCTGTCTCGGGGTCGCCGGGGCGACGCTGAGTAACATGCCGCCGACCTCACCCTGCCCGGAGGAACGCCGGCCGATGTTCGACGCTGTGCTCGTCGCCAACCGCGGCGAGATCGCCGTGCGGATCATGCGTGCCTGCCGAGAACTCGGGGTGCGGTCCGTCGCCGTGTACAGCGAGGCGGACCGCGACGCGCTGCACGTGCGCTACGCCGACGAGGCCTACCTGCTGGGACCGCCGCCCCCCGCGGAGTCGTACCTGCACACCGAGCGGCTGCTCGCCGCCGCGCAGCGTGCCGGCGTCGACGCGATCCACCCCGGGTACGGGTTCCTCAGTGAGAACGCCGACTTCGCCGAGGCCGTGCGCGACGCGGGTGTCGTGTTCGTCGGTCCGCCCGCGGAGGCGATGCGCCGCATGGGCGACAAGCTCTCGGCACGCCGGGCCGCGCTCGCCGCCGGTGCCCCGGTGGTGCCGGGGACCGACGAACCGCTGGACGGGACGGCCTCAGCCATCGGGTTCGCCGACGACCACGGCTACCCACTGGCGGTGAAGGCCGCGTTCGGCGGTGGTGGCCGCGGGATGCGGGTGGTGCGCTCGCAGAGCGAGCTCCGCGCCGCTGTGGAATCCGCCTCGCGCGAGGCGCAGGCCTCGTTCGGGCGGGGCGAGCTCTACCTGGAGCGGTACCTCCAGCGGCCACGACACGTCGAGGTCCAGATCCTGGGGGACCGTGACGGCACCGTGGTCCACCTCGGAGAGCGCGACTGCTCGCTGCAACGCCGCCATCAGAAGCTGATCGAGGAGGCTCCGGCGCCGGGCGTCGCGGCGCCACTGCGCGCGAGCCTGGGCGCGGCCGCGGTGCGGATCGCCCGAGAGGTCGGCTACCACAACGCCGGGACCTGCGAGTTCCTGCTTGAGCAGGACGACGGGGACGGCGGATCGTTCTACTTCCTGGAGATGAACACCCGGCTGCAGGTCGAGCACCCCGTCACCGAGCTCGTCACCGGCATCGACCTGGTGCACGCCCAGCTGCGCATCGCAGCCGGGGACGGGATGAGGCTGACCCAGGACGACGTGCAGCTGCGCGGCCACGCCATCGAGGTGCGCCTCAACGCCGAGGACCCCGCTGCCGACTTCGCGCCCGGTCCCGGCCGGATCACACGCCTGGAGGTCCCCCAGGGGCCGGGGGTGCGGCTGGACAGCGGTGTGTCCGCCGGCTCGGAGGTCCCCGGCATCTACGACTCGCTGGTCGGCAAGCTGGTCGTGTGGGGGGAGGACCGCGACCAGGCGCGGCACCGCATGCTCCGGGCGCTCGACGAGCTCGTGATCGAGGGTGTCCCCACGGTCGTGCCCTTCCACCGGTTCGCCCTCGAGCACGAGCAGTTCGCCGCGGCCCGCCACTCCACCAACTCGGTGCAGCACGAGTGGGACCTGTCGTCGCTGCAGCCGCACGCCGCGGCGCGCGGCGGCACCGACCCTCCCGCCGCCGTCCACCGCGCGACCGTGGAGGTGGCCGGCCGCCGCTTCGAGGTCACGGTGTTCGGGGACCTGGTCCCGGCCGAGGGGTCGCCGAAGGCCGTGCAGCGGCCACGTGCGCGCGTCGCCGGTGGCGCCCGGGCGGGTGCGACCCCGGCCGGTGCGGACGTGGTCGCACCCATGCAGGGCACCCTCGTCAAGTACGCCGTGCAGGAGGGTGACCGCGTATCGGTCGGCGACCTGGTCGCCGTGCTCGAGGCCATGAAGATGGAGAACCACGTCACCGCGCACCGGGACGGCATGGTGCACGACCTGGTGTTCTCACCGGGCGCCACGGTGGAGTCGGGGGCGGTGGTGGCGAGGATCGGGGCGTAGGCGACAGCACCGCCGATCGCGGCGGTGGTCCCCAGCTCAGCCGGAACCGGGGGATCCTGGCGGGCCGTGGACCCACGCCACCGCACCCGCCTCCTCATGCCCGAGCACCACCGTCTGCCGTTGGGCGGCGCCCACCGCGCTGGCTTCGACCCCCGTCGCGGCCTCGAGGTGCGGGTCCGCCAGCAGCTCCCAGTCGGCGGCGTCGGCTGATATCCACACCGCCAGCCGCACGTGGTCACCCTCCTCCAGCGTCCCGACCGCGACCAAGAAACCGTCAGGAGAGGTCGTCACCCCAGCGACCCGAGCGGAAGCGGCGCCGGCGGCCGCCCGGGGCGAGGTGGCGTGTGCGGTGGGCAGCGGCCGGCTGGCCGCCCACGTGTTGCCGTCGTCGAGCGACCGGAAGGCGACCACCGACGTGCGCCCCTCCTCCTCGACCTCCGCGAGCCCCACGGTCGCCTTCTCCGCCTGGGTCATCGCTCGCACGATGGTCGCTGGCGGGAAGACCCCCTCGCTGTCGGGCAGCTGCTTCCAGCTCCGCGCGTCCTCGGACGACCAGAACGGCGTGTGCACAACCGTGGTGTCGCCGCTGGGGTCCTCGCTGTAGCCGCCTGCCAGGGCCCCAGTACCCCCCGGGGTCACGTCGGTGACCCCCTCCTCGCCGACGTTGCCGATCTGCGGGGGCTCGACGCGCTCCCACAGGTAGCCGTCGGGCGAGTTGAGCACCACCGGGATGCGCTCGCCGCGGTGGCGGCCGTGGCCGACCGCGACCCAGCCCTTCTGTTCCAGGTGGGCGATCCCCGTGATCTCGCCGGGTAGGAACACGACCTCGTCGTGGGGGACGCGCTCCCAGGTCGACCCCTCGTCGGCCGACACCCACATGCCGGACAGCCCGTCCTCGACCCCGCCTGCCACGAGCAGGTCGTTGCTCGCCGCCACCGCGGTGAGCCGGCGGTCGGGGACCGCGCCGGGCGGCTCGATCTCCACCTCCACGGGGCGCCAGGCGTGACCGTCCACCGTCAGCCACACCACCGCGTCCTGGCCCCTGTCACGATCCCGCCGACCCACCGCCACCACCCCGAATGGGGCGCTGGCGGCGTCGGCGATCACGGCGTCCTCCCCTCCCTCGACGGGGGCGGTGGACCAGCCCTTCACGAGCTCGGAGGGCTTCTCGGGCCGGAAGGCAAGCGCGAGCGCCATCGCCACGGCGATCACCGCCACGGTCGCAAGGGTGACCCGCCGCCAGGGTCCTGCCACAGCCATCGGCATCTCCCATCCCCCAGGGACCGTGCGTCAACAGGCGACGTCGCGGTGGATACCACCGCGGACGGACGGGCAATGGCCGCCCCGTTCGGATCGTGCGTGCGCACGGTCACCGGTAACCGCCACGACGCACGATCCCCACTGACCGGTCCGCCCGTTCCGATCGTGCGTACGCACGGTCACCGGTGACCGCCACGACGCACGATCCCGTGGGATCGCGAAGGGCGCCCCGACCGGGCCCGGCCTCGTCGCACCCTCACACCGCCTGCATCAGCAGCCGGGCGGCCTCGGAGACCGAGCCGGCCATCGACGGGTAGACGGTCGACGTCGTGGCCAGCTGGCTGATCGACAGCCGGTTGTGGACCGCCACGGCCAGCGGCTGGATCAGGTCGGACGCCGCGTCGCTGACCACGACCGCGCCCAGCACCGTGCCCGAGCCCGGCATGGCGATGACCTTGACGAAGCCGTCCTGGCGCTGCGCCATCTTGGCGCGTGGGTTGCCGGAGAAGTCGAGCCGGGAGGTCCGGAACGGCACCTGCTGAGACCGACAGTCGGCCTCCGTGAGCCCGGTGGTCGCCACCTCGGGTTCGGTGAAGATGGTCGAGGTCACCGCGTCCCAGCGGATCGGCGCGACCGCTTGGCCCAGCGCGTGCCACATCGCGGTGCGGCCCTGCATCGCGGCCACGTTGGCCAGCATCATCCGGCCGACCACGTCGCCGGCCGCGTAGATCCATGTCACGTTGGTCCGGGCCACGCCGTCCACCGGGATCGCGTCCCACGCCTCGATCCGCACACCCACGTCCTCGAGCCCGAGCCCGCGCGACGCCGGCACCTGCCCCACCGTGAAGAGCACGTGGGAGCCCTCCACACGCGACCCGTCGTTGAGACCCACCCGCACGCTGTCGCCGTAACGCTCGCAGGACCCGGCGCGGACCTTGCGCAGGATGGTCATGCCCCGCCGCTCGAACACGTCCTCGATGACCTGCGCGGCGTCGGGATCCTCGGTGGGCAGGATCAGCTCACGGGAGGACACCAGCACGACGTCCGAGCCGAAGCGGACGAAGGCGTGGGCGAACTCCGCGCCGGTCGCGCCGGACCCCACGACGATGAGGCGCTCGGGCACCTCCGCCAGGCCGTACACGTCCTTGCTCGTGAGCACCCGCTCGCCGTCGGGGGTGAAGAAGGGCAACACCCGCGGCGACGAACCTGTGGCGACCAGCAGCACGTCGGCGGGGAGGATCTCGTCGCCGGCGTCGTCCGCCAGCTCCACGGTGATCTCGTGCCACCCGCTGACGCGCCCCCGGCCGCGCAGCACCCGGGCGCCGTTGCGGCGCACCTTGCGCTCGATGTCGTGTGACTGGTTGGCGGCCAGGCCCAGCACCCGCGTGGCGACGGCACGGAGATCGACGTAGGTGTGGTCGAGCTCGCCCCCCTCGGGGACGCGCACCCCCAGGTCGATGGCGGTCCGGGTCCAGCCCATCGCTTCCGCCGAGACGATCAGCGCCTTGGAGGGCACGCAGTCGCTGAGGACGCAGTTGCCGCCCAGCCCCTCGTCCGCGATCACGGTCACGTCCGCACCCAGCTCGCTGGCCACCAGGGCGGCCTCGTAGCCAGCGGGGCCGCCGCCGAGGATCACGATGCGCGGGGCGGTCGGGTCCGGCACTCGTCCCCCTGCTGCGCTGCGGCTGTTACAGGCTGGCGGACGGCGTGTACGTCCCGAACTCGTCGCGCAGGACGTCACAGACCTCGCCGACCGTGGCCATGCCCCGCAGGGACTCCTTGATGGGCGGGAGGAGGTTGGCGTCGTTGCGCGCTGCCTTGCGCACGCGCTCCAGGGCCTGGTCGACCGCGCCCTGGTCACGCTCCTCGCGGACCTGACGCGTGCGGCTGATCTGCCTCTGGACCGCCTCCTGGTCGAGGCGCTGCAGTTCCACGTCGGTGTCGTCCTCGACCTCGTAGCGGTTGACACCCACGACCACCTGCTCGCCGTCCTCGATGCGGCGAGCGAGGGCGTAGGCGGCCTGCTCGATCTCGCGCTTCTGGAAGCCCTCCTCGATCGCCGCGACCGCCCCGCCGAGCTCGTCGATGCGTTCCAGGTAGTCGATGGCGAGCCGCTCGATCTCGCTGGTCATCGCCTCGATCGCGTACGCGCCCGCCAGCGGGTCGACTGTTGCGGTGACGTCGGTCTCGTGCCGGATCACCTGCTGGGTGCGCACCGCCAGGGTGGCCGCGTGCTCGCTGGGCAGGGCGAGCGCCTCGTCGTAGGAGTTGGTGTGCAGGGACTGTGTCCCTCCGAGCGTGGCAGCCAACGCCTGGATCGCGACCCGGACGAGGTTGACGTGCGCCTGCTGAGCGGTGAGCTGCACCCCCGCGGTCTGGGTGTGGAAGCGCAGCTGCATCGACCGCTCGTCGTCGGCACCGAACCGCTCACGCATGATGCGGGCGTACATGCGCCGGGCGGCACGGAACTTCGCCACCTCCTCGAGCAGCGTGGTGCGGGCCACGAAGAAGAAGCTGAGCCGTGGGGCGAAGGTGTCCACGTCGAGCCCCGCATCCACGGCCGCCTGCACGTACGCGATCGCGTTGGCGAGGGTGAACGCGATCTCCTGCACCGGCGTCGCCCCCGCCTCGCCGATGTGGTACCCCGACACCGAGATGGTGTGGAAGCTCGGCAGCCGCTCAGCGCAGTAGGCGAACGTGTCGCTGATCAACCGCAGGCTCGGTCTCGGCGGGTAGATGTAGGTGCCGCGCGCGATGTACTCCTTGAGCACGTCGTTCTGGATCGTGCCGCGCAGCTGGGCGGGCTCGACGCCCTGCTCCTCTGCGACCAGCTCGTAGAGCAGCAGCAGGATGGCCGCCGGCGCGTTGATCGTCATGGAGGTGGACACCTGGCCGAGCGGGATGCCGTCGAACAGCCGATGCATGTCCTGCAACGAGTCGATGGCGACACCGACCTTGCCGACCTCTCCCTCCGCTCTGGGGTGGTCGGAGTCCAGCCCCATCTGCGTGGGCAGGTCGAAGGCCACCGACAGGCCGGTGGTGCCCTGCTCGAGCAGGTAGTGGTAGCGGCGGTTGGTCTCCTCGGCGGTGCCGAAGCCGGCGTACTGGCGCACGGTCCACGGGCGGCCGCGGTACATCGTGGCGTACGGACCGCGCGTGTACGGGTAGCTGCCCGGTGCCGCCAGGTCGCGCTCGGGATCGAACCCCTCCAGATCCTCGGGCCCGTACACCACCGGGACCTCGAAGTCGCTCGCGCTGGTGCGTTCGTCCGGGTCGGTCATACGACCGAGGCTAGCGGGAGACCACCGGCGCGCCGGCGGCTCTCCGTCGGCAGCACGCGGGCACACGGCGCCGGCGGATCGCCCGGGCGACGGCCCCCGCCCCGCGAGCGGTGGTTGTGGCGACGCCTGCTGCCCGGAAGGGCACGCGTGGTGTCGCCTCGGCGGGAGGTTCGGCCACGGTCACGCCAGCCGCTTGCGGCGGGCGTGGAACAGCGCCTTCAGGTAGTCGCCGTTCATCATCGCGATGAAGTCGATCGAGATCTCCTTGGGGCACGCGGCTTCGCACTCCGCGAAGTTCGTGCACGACCCGAAGTACTGCTCCATCACCTCCACCATGTTCGCCACGCGCGCGTACCGCTCGGGCTGGCCCTGCGGCAGCTGGTTGAGGTGCGCCACCTTGGCCGCGGTGAACAGCTGCGCGGCACGGTTGGGGCACGCCGCCACGCACGCGCCGCAGCCGATGCAGGCGGCGGCGTCGAACGCGCGGTCCGCCACGTCCTTGGCGACCGGCGTGAGGTTCGCCTCCGGCGCCTCGCCCGTCCCCACCGAGATGTAGCCACCGGCCTCGATGATGCGGTCGAACGCGCTGCGGTCGACGACCAGATCCTTGATCAGCGGGAAACCGGCGGCGCGCCACGGTTCGACCACGACCTCGGCGCCGTCGGCGAAGTGACGCATGTGCAGCTGGCAGGTTGCCGTGCCCTTCAGGGGCCCGTGGGGACGACCGTCGATCATCAGGCCACACGATCCGCAGATGCCTTCGCGGCAGTCGCTGTCGAAGGCGATCGGGTCGTGACCGTCGTTGATCAGCCGTTCGTTGACCTGGTCGAGAACCTCCAGGAACGACATCTCCCCGCTGACCTGGTCGGCGACGTAGGTCTCGAAGCGACCCGGCACGTCCGGTCCGGCCTGGCGCCACACGTGCAACGTGATGCGCAGGTGGCCGTCGCGCCGGGCGCGGGTGTCGGCGGGTCGTCCCTCTGCCGCGCTCACTCGTAGCTCCTCGTCGTGAGCTCGACGTTGTCGAAGACCAGCTCCTCGCGGTGCAGTTCCCACTCGCCGAGTCGGTCGAAGGCCCACGCGGCCACGTGCGCGAAGTGCTCGTCGTCGCGCTGGGCCTCACCCTTGTCGGACTGGTGCTCCTCACGGAAGTGGCCGCCGGCGGACTCCTCCCTGTGCAGGGCGTCGATGCACATCAGCTCGGCGAGCTCGAAGAAGTCCGCGACCCGACCGGCCCGCTCGAGCGACTGGTTCAACGTGTCGGCAGCGTCGGGCAGGACGCGCACGTCCTGCCAGTACTCGTCGCGGAGGGCACGGATCTCCGAGATGGCCTTCTCCAGCCCGGTGCGGTTGCGCATCATCCCGCAATGGTCCCAGACGAGCCTGCCCAGCTCGCGGTGGAACCAGCTCACCGAGCGTGTGCCCTTTATGGCGAGGAGACGTTCGATCGTGTCGCGGACCTCCTCCTCCGCCGTATGGAACGCGGCGTGGTCAGTGGGCAGGGGCGTCTCGCCGAGCATCGGGGCCAGGTCGTCACCGATGGTGGTCGGCAGGACGAAGTAGCCGTCGGCCAGTCCCTGCATCAGCGCGCTGGCCCCGAGCCGGTTGGCGCCGTGGTCGGAGAAGTTGGCCTCGCCGATCGCGTACAGCCCTGGGACGGTGGTCATCAGGTTGTAGTCGACCCACAGCCCGCCCATCGTGTAGTGGGGGGCCGGGTAGATCCGCATTGGCACGGCGTAGGGATCCTCGCCGGTGATGCGCTCGTACATCTGGAAGAGGTTGGCGTAGCGGTCCTCGATCACACCCCGGCCGAGCCGCTCGATCGCGTCGCCGAAGTCGAGGTAGACGCCGTTGCGCAGCGGCCCCACGCCGCGCTCCTCGTCGATCACCCGTTTGGCCGCGCGCGACGCCACGTCCCGTGGCACCAGGTTGCCGAACGCCGGGTACTGCCGCTCGAGGTAGTAGTCACGCTCCGCCTGGGGGATCTCGTTGGGCGGCCGGTCGTCGCCGATGTCTGCAGGCACCCAGATCCGCCCGTCGTTGCGCAGCGACTCGCTCATCAGGGTGAGCTTCGACTGGAACTCCTCCGACTGCGGAATGCAGGTCGGGTGGATCTGGGTGAAACACGGGTTGGCGAAAAGTGCCCCACGCTTGTGCGCCCGCCAGATCGCGGTCGCGTTGCTGTTGACCGCGTTGGTCGAGAGGAAGAAGACGGTGGAGTAGCCGCCCGTGGCCAGCACCACCGCGTGGGCCGAGTGGGAGCTGATCTCGCCGGTGAGCAGGTCGCGGACGACCACGCCGACCGCGCGGCCGTCGACCACCACCACGTCGAGCATCTCGGTGCGCGGGTGGAGCGTGACCGTGCCGCGGTTCACCTGGCGTAGCAGCGCCTGGTAGCTGCCCAGGAGCAGCTGCTGACCGGTCTGACCGCGCGCGTAGAAGGTGCGTGCGACCTGCGCTCCTCCGAACGACCGCGTGTCCAGCAGGCCGCTGTACTCGCGCGCGAAGGGCACGCCTTGAGCCACCGCCTGGTCGATGATCTCGAGGCTGATCTGGGCCAGGCGGTAGACGTTGGCCTCGCGCGACCGGTAGTCGCCCCCCTTGATGGTGTCGTAGAACAGCCGCCAGATCGAGTCACCGTCGTTGCGGTAGTTCTTCGCCGCGTTGATGCCGCCCTGCGCAGCGATCGAGTGGGCCCGGCGCGGCGAGTCGTGGTAGGTGAAGACCTGCACGCGGTAGCCGAGCTCGCCGAACGTCGCCGCGGCGGACGCCCCCGCGAGACCGGTCCCCACCACGATGATCTTGAAGCGCCGCTTGTTGGCCGGGTTCACGAGCTTGATGTGGAAGCGGTGGTTGTCCCACTTGTCCTGCAACGGGCCGCCGGGGACCTTGGCGTCCAGCCTCCGCCCCGACGGTGAGGGGTGCGACATCGACCCTGGCGGCTGGTCGGGCGACAGCGTCGGGATCTGCGAGGGGGCGTCCTCCGACGCCGGGCCGGCCGGGCGGTCGCGCTCGCGCTGCTCGTCGGTGCGGTCGGCGGGGTCGCTCACGGGACCACCTCCGTCCTCGGACGCTCCGCTCAGGACACGACCCCGCTCACTACGGCGAGCGGGAAGGAGATGAACCCCCCGGCAACCACCACCGCGAAGCCGATCGCGAACCATCGCCGCCACGCGTTGAAGCGTGGCGTGTTCAGGCCGAGCGACTGGAACAGGCTCCACCCGCCGTGGTAGAGGTGGTAGCCGAGTGCCACGTTCGCCAGGACGTAGAAGAGGGCGACCGGCCAGCGCTGCAGGCTCGCGAGAGTGTTGCCGTATGCGTCGCCCCGCACGAACCTGGGGTTGGCCGGACCCCACGACAAGTCCAGCAGGTGGTAGATCACGAACAGTCCGACGATGATTCCCGACCAGCGCATCGTGCGGGCGGCGAAGTTGGCGGCGACGTAGTCCCGCGAGCGGTAACCGGCGCTGCGCGCCCGGTGGTTCATCACGGTCAGGGCGTAGGCGGCGTGGATGTGCACCACGAACGACCCGATCAACAGCAACCGCAGCAACCACAGCAGCCACGTGTGCGGCAGGACCGGGTAGCCCAGCCCCTCCCGCAGCCAGTCGGAGTAGAAGTTGAACGCGTCGGCGCTCAGGTACATCTTCAGGTTGCCGACGAGGTGGGCGACCAGCCAGGCCATGATGAAGACACCGCTGACCGCCATGGCGTACTTCTTGCCCAGCGCCGATCGGTAGAACTCGAGCAGCCACCACGAGCGGCGCACACGCTCGGGAGGAGTGGGGCGCGGTGCCCGGCGCGTCGGGTCGATGCGCCGCGCCTGTGTGGGGGTGGGCGTCGGCATCTGCGCTCCTCGGGCCGGCGTCCACGCGGCGGTGCGCGCCGACGCGTGCATGCGCGGGGTGAGGCTAGCAGCCGGTGTCGGGCTCCCGGCCGTAGGGGACCGTGGACGGTTCCGGTTGCCCGACGCCGCTGCGAGGATGACAACGGCTGTCGAGGAGCAGGCATGGTGGAGCTGCGCGAGGGGATGACCCCGTTCGAGGCGGTGAACCACTTCTTCGAACGGGCCGCCAAGCTGGTCGACCTCGACGACGAGGCCCGAGCGGTGCTGCGCGGCACCTACCGCGAACTGCGGGTGCAGGTGCCGGTCCGTCTCGACGACGGCTCGCTGGGCGTGTACATCGGCTACCGGGTGCAGCACAACGGGGCGCGCGGGCCCTACAAGGGGGGTCTGCGCTTCCACCCCACCGCCGACCTGGAGGAGGTGCGGGCGCTGGCCTCCCTGATGACCTGGAAGACCGCGTTGGTCGACGTGCCCTTCGGCGGCGCCAAGGGTGGGATCCAGGTGGATCCCACCGGGATGAGCCGGAACGAGCGCGAGCGGCTCACCCGCCGCTACACCGACCAGATCAGCCACATCATCGGGGCCACCCGCGACATCCCCGCCCCCGACGTGAACACCAACGCGCAGGTCATGGCGTGGATCATGGACCAGTACGGTCGCCGACACGGTCACACCCCGCAGATCGTGACCGGCAAGCCGATCGCGCTGGGCGGCTCGTACGGCCGCGAGGCGGCCACCGGGCGGGGCGTCGTGATGGTGACCAGCGAGGCCATCGAGGACGCCGGCCTGAGGGTCGACGAGCTCACCGTGGCCATCCAGGGGTTCGGCAACGTCGGGTCGTGGGCGGCGCGCGTGGCGCGTGACGAGGGCTACCGGGTGGTGGCCGTCTCCGACGTGAACGGTGGGGTCTACGCCGGCGATGGCCTTGACGTGGACAAGCTGCTGGGGTGGTACGCCGAGCACGGGACGGTGGTCGGCTTCCCCGCCAGCGAACCGCTCGACGAGGGCGACGACGTGCTGTTCATCGACGTCGACGTGCTGATCCCGGCCGCGCTGGGCGAGGTGATCAGGGCCGACAACGCCGACCGGGTACGCGCCAGGTTCGTGGTCGAGGCGGCCAACCACCCGGTCACGCCGGTGGCCGATCAGCAGCTGCGCGACCGCGGCGTTCAGGTCGTGCCCGACATCCTGGCCAACGCCGGCGGGGTGACCGTCTCCTACTTCGAGTGGGTGCAGAACATCCAGGAGTTCCGCTGGGACGAGGAAGAGGTCAACCGCCAGCTCCGCCGTAAGCTGACCCGCGCCTACGATCAGGTCCGTGACGCCGCGGAGGCCAAGGGCGTGTCGCTCCGCGAGGCGGCGTTCGCCATCGCGGTCGAGCGGGTGGTCGAGGCGGCGGTCCTGCGCGGCTACATCTGACCGACCGGGCGTCCTGCCCTACCGACCCGCGCGTCAGGGGCCGCTCACCAGCCCGGCGCCCGGGCGTGGCCCTCGCGGGGCGCCGCCACCCGTCCGGCGTCGGACCAGCTGGGACCCTCGGGCGGCACCAAACCCACCGCATCCTTGGCGTGCCGGAGCGTCTCCGAAGCCACCGCACGTGCCTTGTCGGCTCCGATCGCCAGCAGCCGCTGCACCTCCCCGAGGTCGCGGTTCAACTCGTCGATGCGTGCCTGCACGGGGCGCAGCAGCTCCACCAACGCCTGCGCGACGTCGCGCTTGAACTCCCCGTACCCCTTGCCCTCGTAGCGCGCCTCCAGCGCGGCGATCTCCTCGCCGGTCAGGGCGCTCATGAGATCGAGCAGGTTGCTGATCCCCGGCTTGTCGGGCGCGGCGCGGATCACGTTGCCGCTGTCGGTCACCGCGGCCATGACCTTCTTGCTGATCTCGTCGGGGCGGTCCGACAGGTTGATGGTTCCCCGCGGGCTGTCCAGCGACTTGGACATCTTGCGGTCGACCAACTGCAGGTCCATGACGCGGGCGCCCGCCGGGGGGACGGTTGCCTCGGGCAGCGTGAACACCTCGCCGAAGCGGTGGTTGAAGCGCTGCGCGACGTCGCGGGTGAGCTCGATGTGCTGCCGCTGGTCCTCCCCGACCGGGACCTGTTCGGCCTGGTACAGCAGGATGTCCGCGGCCTGCAGCACCGGGTAGTCGAAGAGAGCGACCGACACGAACTCCCTACCCTCCGACTTCTCCTTCCACTGCACCATGCGGTTCAGCTCGCCCATCGACGCCACGCAGTTCAGCAGCCACGCCAGCTCAGCGTGCTCGTGCACGTGGCTCTGCACGAATACGGTGGCCCGGTCGGGGTCCAGTCCCGCACCGAACAGGGTCGCCGCCAGGCGCAGCGTCGCGGTGCGCAGCGTCGCGGGGTCGTGCGGCAGGGTCATGGCGTGCAGATCCACGATCGGGTGGTAGGCGTCCACCCGATCCTGCTGCTCCACCCACCGGCGGACCGCACCCAGGTAGTTGCCCACGTGGAAGTCGCCGCTCGGCTGGATCCCCGACAGGACGCGTGTCACGACGACCCGCCCTCAGCGCCAACGCGCGCGACCGGTGCGCACGCGCACCTCACCGAGCAGCGCGGCGCCGAGCACCTCCGCGCCGAGGCGCTGCAGCAGGGGGACCTCGAGGACCTGCACCCTCGCCGGTCGCGCCACCGCGCCGTCCGTGGCGAGCGGGACGTCCACCAGACGTGCGCCGCGCTCGACCGTCACCCGCCGAGCCGCCCCCTGGATGCGCGCGGCCGGCGCGTCGGCGTCGGGCTGCAGCAGCACCCGCACCGCTCCCGCCGAACCACGGGCCGACCATCCCGCGTCGGTCGACCGCACCCGAAGGTCGACGCGTGCCAGCCGCAGCTCGGTCAGCCAGTGGGTGGCCACGGCACCTAACGTGGGCTGGGCGAAGCCCCGCAGGAAGCTGGCCGCCGGTGCCCCGTCGCGGTCCGTCACGTCGACCTGGAGCACCACCACCGCCGTGGCTGGCAGGCCCAGAGACCTCGGGAGCGCGCTGGGCCGGGCACGGCGCACGACGCCTCCCAGCAGCCTGACCACTGCCCGACCGTCCTGCTGTCGCGGAGCGAGTCCCTCGGGCAGCAGCCGAGCGAGCCGGTCGGCGCCGACCAGCAGATCCACGACCACGACGTCCTGTACGTCGGCGCTGAACGGCACGGGGTGGAGCGGCACGAGCGTCCGCACGGCGCGCCGCAGACGCTGCTCGAGCACGGGTCGGGCGCGGCGCGACACCGCCGCCTGCCACCCCAGGCCGAGCGCGAAGGCGACGAACAGACCGACGCTGACGCTGGCCACCGGGCCGACGGCGCCGGGAGCCGTGGCCAGCACGATGCCGCTGGCGACCGCGACCGCGAACGCCGCGGTTCCGGTCATCCGCACCAGCGGATGCATCCCGCGTGGTCCGGCGGCGCGGACGAGCAGCAGCCCGACTGTCCCGTACACCACGTTGCCGGCCAGACCGGTCAGAGCGAGCGCGGTGCGTTCGACCGCCACGAACGCGGCGTCTCCCGACCGGGCGACGTCGCCGGCGAGCGCGGGCAGCGCCCACCCCAGCAGCGTGAACGACACGGCGTCGGCGGCGACCGCGACGGCCGCGAACGCGACCACGAGGGTTCGCCACCGCGGCGCCACCCGCTCCGCCAGCAGCACCAGCACGGCGACGAGCCCGAGCGACGCGACCCCCCACGCGACCCAGCCGAGCGACCACCACGGCCCGGCGACCAGCACGGCGGCGGCCCGGGCACGCACCGGCCCCGCCCCCGCCGAACCCTCGGCCAGGAACGCAGCGGTGAGCAGCGCGGCGAGCGCCGTCGCCGCGGCGGCGCCCCAGGCGAGGAAGGCGCCGAGGCCAGCTCCGCGCACCAGCCGTCCGAGCGCCAGCACCGCGCCGCGCTGAGTGACCACCGCCCAGCCGGCCAGGCCCAGCACTGCCCCGGCCACACCCGCCGCCGGGACCGCCCACTGCAGCTGGCTCAGCAGGAGGTCCGGCACGCCGTGCCCCACCCGCAGCTCGACCGGCGCGAGCAGGGCCGGGAACAGCGACACGGCGACCGCCGCCACCCCGGCAGCCACGACCCCGACTGCCGCGCCCTGCGTGAGCGGCCGGAGGCGGCGCCCGCGTGCGACCGCGATGGGCAGCAGTCGGGGCCCCACCACCGTGGTTGTCACGCCCCCGAGCACGGCCACCAGCAGGACGCCCGTCCAGCGCACGTCGGGCTCGGGGGGCGCCGCGACCTGCGGGCCCACCACCGTCGCGAGCAGCATGCCGGCGGTGCCGGTGAGCAGCCACCAGCTGTGCCGCCGGAGCCGGACCGCCGCGGTGGTCACCGGCCTGCCCCCCGTGTCGGCCGCTCAGAGCAGATCAGCGATCACCTCGCGCTCCTCACGCAGCTCGGCCACCGACCGCTCGATCCGCTCGCGGGCGTACGGCGACAGGTGCAGCCCGTGGACCACCTCGTGGTTGCCCTTGCCGTCGGTGCGCACCGGGAAGCTGCAGACCAGACCGTCGTCCACGCCGTAGGAACCGTCGGAGGGCACCGCCATCGAGACCCAGTCACCGTCGGGAGTCGGCGAGCCGCCCACCCAGTCGCGGATGTGGTCGATCACCGCGTTGGCGGCCGACATGGCGGAGGACTGACCTCGAGCTTCGATGATGGCGGCGCCGCGCTGCTGCACGGTCGGGAGGAAAGCCTGGTCGAACCACTCGCGGTCGTCGATCACCTCGGTGGCCAGCCGGCCGCCGATCCGCGCGTGCTCGAAGTCGGGGAACTGGGTGGCGCTGTGGTTGCCCCACACCGCCACGTTGGTGACCTCGGAGACGGGCGAGCCGGCGCGCTGTGCCAGCTCCGCGGCGGCACGGTTCTGATCCAGGCGGGTCATGGCCGAGAAGCGCTCCGGCGGCACGCCGCGCGCGTGGGACATGGCGATCAGGGCGTTCGTGTTGGCCGGGTTGCCCACCACCAGGACCCGCACGTCGTCGGCGGCGACCCGGGCGACGGCCTCACCGTGACCGGTGAAGATCGGGCCGTTCTCCCGGATCAGGTCGCGCCGTTCCTGCCCCTTCCCCCGCGGTTTCGCGCCGACCAGCAGGACCACGTCGGCGCCCCGGAAGCCCTCGTCGGGATCGTCGGTCAGCTCGATGGCGTGCAGCAGCGGGAACGCGCAATCGTCGAGCTCCATCGCCACACCCCGCACCGCATCCATCGCCGGCGGGATCTCGATCAGCTGGAGCACCACGGGGACGTCGCCGCCCAGCATCTCCCCGGAGGCGATGCGGGGCAGCAACGCGTACCCGATCTGACCCGCAGCGCCGGTCACCGCGACGCGGACGGGGCGGTCGGCCATGCGGGCCTCCTGCTCCGCGAGATCGGCGCCAGCCTACTGGCGGCGTCGGGGGCGGCCCTGACCGAAGGAGGGCCGGTTTTCACGCCCCGCTCGTCGGGGCCTTCCCCGTCGCCCCGTCCACGATGCTGCGACCCGCGAGGAGGCTGGGCAGCTGCACCACCACGCCTTTCTGCACGGCGATCTCGATGCAGGCGACGTCACCGGCTGCGGGATCGTGGCCCTCGAACAGGGTGATGGCGACCTGCGTGTCCGACTCCTCCACCTCCACGCGGTCGAGCACCGCGCACGGCTCCACGCCCGACCAGTACAGGACCGTGACCGTGCGGTCGTCGTCACCCACGGTGGCGCTGTCGAACTGGCGCGCGGCGACATCGGCCATGCCGGGGCGTGGCAGCACGAACTGAGGGCCGCCGCCGGGGTCGCCCGGCTGGCCGGGCTGGGGCTCGACGACCACCGCCGTGTCGTCGACCGCGACGTCGCGTCCCACGGCGCCTCCCGCGCAGGCCGCAGCCGTCAGGGTCAGCGCGCTGAGCGCCGCGACGAGGAAGCTGGTCGTCACCGTCGTCCTCTCGCCGTGCTGGTCGAACGGTTCGACGTCGCATCGGACGCGACGGTTGCGGCCTCGGCGGAGGGACGCCTCGGCAGTCCGCGGCGGGCGCGGGCGCCCTCGACCGTGTTGCGGAGCAGCATCGCACGGGTCATCGGGCCGACGCCCCCGGGGACCGGGGTGATGGCACCGGCGACCTCCTGGACGTGCTCGAAGTCCACGTCGCCGACCAGTCGCCCGTCCTCCAGCCGGTTGGTGCCGACGTCCACCACCACCGCGCCCGGCTGGACCCAGTCCGCCAGCACGAGGTGGGGTACGCCGACCGCGGCGACGATGACGTCGGCGCGACGGCACTCGCCGGGCAGGTCCCGCGTGCGCGAGTGGCACTGCACGACGGTGGCGTCGGTCCCCTTGAGGCCGAGCAGGACCGACAGCGGCCGACCGACCAGCGGCGAGCGCCCGATCACGGCCACGCGGGCGCCGGCCAGTTCCACGCCGCCGTCGCGCAGCAGCTCCAGCACGCCGGAGGGCGTGCACGGCACGAACGTCGGGTCGCCCTGCAGCAGCCGGCCGGCGTTGACCGGGTGCAGCCCGTCCACGTCCTTCTGCGGGTCGGTGGCCTCCTGGATCGTGGCCGGCGCGATCGACAGCGGCAGCGGCAGTTGCACGAGGATGCCGTCCATCGTGTCGTCGCGGTTCAACTCGTCGATGACCGCCAGGAGCTCGGCCTGCGTGGTGTGTGCCGGCAGCTCGACCTGCCGGCTGTGGATGCCCACCGTCTGGGAGTCCCTGTGCTTCATGTCCACGTACACACGGGAGGCCGGGTCGTCGCCGACCAGCACCGCTGCCAGCCCCGGGGTGACGCCGTGCTCGGCTTGCAGCGCCGCGACCTCCTCGGCGATGCGGGCGCGCAGACGGGTGGCGAGGGCCCGGCCGTCGAGGATGCGGGCCGTCACGGGAGCTCCTGTCGCCGACCGCTGATCGTCCCCAGGCAGCGTCGTGCGCACGGCCGAGTGTACGTTCCGGCTGACCGGCGACGACGGTGCAGCTCGGTCGGGGCAGGGCTGGTCGGGGACCACGGCCTGCACGCCGCGCGGGGACGCCCTGCTGGGGCGTCTGGTCGCCGGCGAGCGGCTGGTCTGCGGCGGTCCTGCGCGACGGTCGGGCTGCTGCCGCGCCGATCCGGGTCAGCCGCCAGCACTCGGGGGGTCGAGCGGCGACACCCCGAAGCCGACCGTGAAGCGGCGGCACCAGATCACCGCGCTGCGGTAGCGGGACACGTCCACGTCCGCCGGGATTTCGTAGTTCTGACTGCCGAGGTTTCCCTTCAGAGGCCCCAGATCGACGGACCTCTCCCCGTACGCGTACCAGTCGTCGCTCGCCCGCACCTCGGACAGGTAGACCCGTAGGTCCGGGCCGTTGGAGGTGTGCAGGTCCTCGAACCGCAGGACCCGGCGGCCGTCGGCGAGCTCCACGACCAGGGCGCGGCCGGTGGTCTGGTGCTCCAGGCTCCGGAAGTCCCCGTGCAACAGGACGCGCGCCTGGCCGGGCGCGGCACCGGCCGCAGTGGAGCCGTCCGTGGCCGCGGTGGACCCGTCCGTGGACGACGTGGAACCGTCGGTGGGCGCGGCGGAGCCCGCGGTGGCACCCTCGGTGGAGCCCTCGTCGGAGCCCTCGTTCGAGTCCACGGTCGAGTCCACCCCCGCCCCGACTGGCCCCGTCGGCGCGGGTGGGTCCTCGTCGACCCTCGTCTCGATGAACAGCTTCTGCGGCTGGAACCACACCAGCACGAAGCCGACGACGCCCAGCGCGCCCAGCACACCGGCGACGGCCACGCCCGGGTGGCGTGCCAGCCAACGCCGGAGCCTCTGTACGCGATCGCCGGTCACAACGTGGGTTTGGTCACCATCAGGAAGACGATGACCACGACGATCAGGGCCAGCGCCCCGCCGGTGGCGGCGCCGCGCGTGGCGAGTCGGCGGTAGGGCTCCGAGTCGACCCCGCCGCTCTCGACCATGGCGATCTGGCGTCGCAACGTGGGGGAGTAGACGACCACAGCAACGATGACGAGGACGGCGTAGAGCACCAGGGCGGTCGCGACCCAGAACGTCCTCGGCGAGATATCGCCGACCACGAGCATCGCGATGCCGGTGACCAGCAGGAGGCCGTAAGCCGGGTTGGCGAAGCGGTCGTCGAGGACCTTGATCCCCCGCAGCACGTGCAGCGTATGCGCCGGCTCGCGTGCTGCTCGCGTGAGCCAGATGCCGTAGGAGGCGTTGAAACCGACGGCGACGATCGCCAGCAGCACATGGAAGAACTTGAGGAAGAGGTAGAGCGTCATGCGGGCATCCTCACGTCGGGGCGCGCCGGACCTGCTCGTCTACACCGTCGCCTCCACGGCGTCCCCGCGGGCTCTCCCGCGGGCTCGCAGCCAACGCACGACGGCACCAGCTCCCACGAGGACGACCAGCAACCTCACCCATCCTCCCAGCAGCGGGATCGACGTCGCGGCCACGACGAGAGCCACGCCCACCGCCAGCGCCGCGAGCATCAGCGCGGTCGAGCCGCGGTGTTCCGATCGCAGGAGGAGGCGACCGGCACCCAGCCCGACGGCGGCATCGGCCACGAAGAGGACGACCACGAGCAACGCGAACGTGGCGGCGGCTGCGGCGAGCACCCCGCCGACGATCACGGTGGCGGCCAGAGAACCAAGGCCCAGCAGCCCGAGGAGCACCGTGACCAGCGCCGTCACGATGACCAGGCCGAGGAGGAGCAGCACGAAGCCGAGGAGGCCCAGGATGCCCGCACCCGCGCTGAACAGCGGACGCTGCCTGGCTCTCTCGGCCGCGGAGCGCAGACCTGCGGGCGCGAACCAGAGCAGGAGGAGGCCGACGGCGAGGACCGCGACGTAGCGGCGAACGGCCGCGGCGGCACGTTCGCCGGCCGTGGGGGCCTGCGAGACCGGCCCTGCCATCACCTCCTCGTCACCGCCCACCGAGCCGCCTCTGTCGTAGCGTCCGGCGCTCCCCAGCACGCTGCCCGCCACCCTCCCGTCCATGGTCACGCGACCACCGCTGAACACCAGGTCACCGCCGATCCTGCCGCTGTCGGCGACCGTGATCTGCCCACCGGTGACGACGACGTCCTCGCCCGTGGCTCCGGACAGGCTCACGCGACCACCTGCGGCACGGATGTCGCCGCGCACGTCCCCGGTGATCGTCACGCGGCCTGCCGCGGCGAGCAGATCTCCGGTGACCGTGCCGCGGATCTCCACCTCCCCGCCACTGGCGACGACGTCGCCCCGGACCCGTCCCGCCACCTCCACACGTCCCGCGGACGCATACAGATCGTCGGAGACGGTCTGTCCCTCTGCCACGACCACATCGGAGCCGCTGCGGAACTTGCCGTGCAGGTTCGGGTCCTGAGTGACGGCCAAGGCTACGGCCGGAACCAGCAGGAGAGGGGCGAGGAGAGCCGCCGCGTAGAGCAGCCGACGTCGCCGGCGAGCCGGTCCAGCCGCTGTGCTCCGACTCATGGTCTGCGTGCCCTGGTTGCACGCATCTGTCTACCGCCCACCACCGTCGGCGCGCCCTGGGTGTCTGTCCGTCCGGAGCCTAGACCGACCGTTCCCGCCCCGTCGCGGGTGACCTCGACGCGACGTCCGCGGGTGTCGTCCCGACGGGAGCCGGTGCGCGTCGGCCCGAGCCGGTACGGACCCGCCCAGTGCAGGCGGTCAACCGGCGTCGCTACCGTCGAGGGCTCCAGGTCGTGCTGGCACGACCACACCGCACGAACACGCGGTCCGCAACGACGGTGCGTACCCGGGCCCTCGTCCACCACGACAGGTGCAGCCGCCCATGGTCGACGAACCAGCGATCGCCGGTCTGGACATCGGTACCACCAACATCAAGGCGGTGGTCTTCGACCCGCGTGGGCACCCCGTGTCCTCCGCGGCGGTGCCCACGCCCACGAACACGCCCCGCCCGGGATGGACCGAGCACGACCCCGAGGAGCTGTGGGACGCCGCCGTGCAGGCGCTGCGCGACGCGGTCCGCGGGGCCGACCCGCGCCGCGTCGAGAGCGTGGCGGTGGCCAGCATGGCCGAAGCGGGGGTGCCGCTGGACGGGTCCGGGCGACCCGTCCACGACGTCATCGCCTGGTTCGATCGGCGGAGCACCGAGCAGGCCCGCCACCTGGAACGGGAGGTGGGAGCCGACCGGCTCGCGGAGGTGACCGGCCTGCGCCTCCAGCCGATCTACGGGCTGTGCAAGCTGATGTGGCTCCAGCAGCATCAGCCGGACGCGTTCTCCCGGCTGCGCCGGTGGTTGCACGTGGCCGACTTCATCGCCTACCGGCTGTGCGGCGAACAGGCCACCGACTTCTCGCTCGCAACCCGCACGGCTGCGCTCGACCTGGGGGCGCTGGACTGGTCGCAGGAGCTGCTCGCGGCAGCCGAGATCGACGCCTCGGTGCTTCCTCCGCTGCGTTGGAGCGGCACCCGACTGGCGACGGTAATGGCGGACGCCGCCGAGGCCACCGGCCTGCCGACCTCCGCGACCGTCGCCACGGGGGGACACGACCACATCTGCGGGGCGTTGGCAGCTGGGGTGCTCGACCCGGGCCGGGCGCTGGACTCGATGGGAACGGCGGAGTCCATCCTGGTCCCGACGGCCGAGTTCCCGCGCGGGGGGCAACCCGCCCGTCACGGCTACAGCTGCGGGGCGCACGTCGCTCGCGGTCGCTACTACGTCGCCGGGGGGGTCCATGCGGCGGGCGCCAGCGTCGACTGGATCGTCGATCTCGTTGGTGACGCCGAGCAGCGCGACCGGTTGCTGGCCGCGGCCGAGAAGGTCCCGCCGGGCGCGCGGGGGGCGTGCTTCATGCCGCACCTGCGGTCACCGGACGGCGAGGTCGTGCAGCGCGCCGCGCTGTTCGGACTGACACCGGACCTCGACCGCGCCACGGTGGTGCGCGCCGTCCTCGAGGGGCTCGCGTTCGCTTTCCGTGACACGCTGGAAGCGGTCGCGGGTCACGCTGGTCTCGAGGAAGCACCCGAGGTGCGCGGCATCGGTGGGGGTGCCCGCAACCGGCTGCTGCTGCGGCTGAAGGCGACCGTGCTGGGGCGCCCGCTGCAGCGTCTGGAGGTCCAGGAGGCGACGAGCCTGGGAGCGGCCCTGCTCGGAGCGGTCGGGGCCGGGCTGTTCGAGGACGCGGGGGCGGCCGCTGATGCGCAGGAACTCGACGCCGAGGAGGTCGCCCCCGACCCGGAGCAGGTAGAGGCCTACCAGGCCCGCTTCCGCGAGATCTACGGGCGCGACTACCCCGAGCTGCGAGCGGTCAGCCAGGCGCTCGACCGGCGGGGCGACGACTGACCCGCCGTGGACGGACGATCGTCTTGGTCGTCGCCCGGCATCGGTGACCTGACAGCGACACACCGGATTGTCCACAGTGTCGCGGGCGGCTCCGTTGCCGTGGGTCTGCGGGCGCGCGTAGCCTCCGCACGCCCGTCCTGGGGGAGCCGATGTCCAGGTTGCGGTTGGCCGCCGGTGTCGGGCTGGCCGTCGCCTTGGCGGTGGCGCTGGTGGTGGTGCTGCTGCAGGACCGCGCCCAACGCACCCGCGCGGGGAACGCGGTCGAGCCGCCACCGCCCGGGCCCAGTGTGTCCCCCTCGCCGTCACCGTCGCCGGAAGCCTCCCAGCCGGTGGCCGTGCCCACCCCGGACACCACGGGGCGCGACTTCGACCACATCGTCCGCGAGCTGATCGCGTTCAGAGACTGGCTGTTCGCCCACCCCGACCCCGAGTTGGTCTCGCTGATCTACCACCCCGAGTGCGAGTGCCACGACGCCTTCCGCGAGGAGCTGGAAGAGCTGCTGGCCGACGGTGTGCGTTTCGACCCAGAGGGCACCGACACCATCGTCCACCGCATCGAGGTGCTCGAGGACTTCCCGTCGCTGTTCCGCGTCGACCTGACCATGCAGGCGCCCGCACAACGGCTGCTCAACCGTGACGGAGAGGTGGTCGCCCGCCACGAGGGAGGCTCACCGCAGACCTTCAACATGGCGTTCCTGCTCGACGGTGACCGGTGGCGGTTGCGCACCTCGGTGGAGGTGGCTCCGTGAACATGAGCGGAGCCGTGATCATCCCGGTGCTCGTCTGGGCCTCGGTGATGTTCAACCTGCCGATGGCAGATGCCCAGGAATCGGTCAGTGCCGAACTGTCGGACCACATCGCCGCCAGGATCCAGTCGGGCGAGGTCAGTCGTCGCGACGGCACCCGTACGTCGCAGTCCTCGAAGCCGTACACGATCGAGGTGCCGTCCGACATGTTCCCGGGTAGGTGGTGTCTGAAGGACAAGACGGTCAGGGGGCGCGTATGGATCATCGAGGTCAACCCGGTCACCGGTGAGCAGCGGCGGATCCGGGAGGAGGAACGCTGCCTGCCGTGG
>DASZZX010000032.1:0-48138 GCA_036260415.1 Nitriliruptorales bacterium | reverse complement strand
GGCGCTGAGCGGCAGCGAAGGAGCCGCTGTGCCGTCAGCGGAACCTCGGGTCCGCGGCGGGCAGGAGCAACGTAATCAGGACGTCGCCCGCGTTGGTCTTGTTCTTCGACTGCACGCAGGGCGGCTGCGGCTGTTTGTCACAGTCGGGGAGCAGGCCCGTGGTGACCAGGTTGCCGTTGCGGTCCTCGAACGAGTTGTCCGACTCGTAGCAGACCTGGTAGAAAACCACGCCGTTGTTGGCCTGAAGCTGATCGACCGCTTTGGTCACGCGCAGGGTTGCCGTCTTCGTACCGGTGAAGCCGCGAGAGTCGACCGACACCACGCTTGGCGCGTGGTTGGCCGAGTCGCCGCAATCCAGCGTGTTCACAGCCGTCGCCCCCAACGAAAGCAGCAGCAGCCCAGCCGTCGCCGAGGTGCCACTCACCTCGCCGCTCATCTCGGAGTCGCTGACGACACCTCTGCACGACTTGTTGGCCTGGCAATCCTCGACCACTTCCCAGATGTCGAACCTGTTGGACAGCGCGGGAACGGTCTTGGAGCTCTGGGCCCTCAGCTGGTAGCCGAAGCCGTCCGGGCTGATCCTCAGGTTCCCGAAGCTGGCCACCCCGGCCACCGCCTTGACCTTCGTTGTCCCCGAAAGGACGCCGTTCGAGTTCGGCGTGGGGTCGGTGCCGATCTCCATGGTGATCTCGGCCGTGGAGTTGGTGGCGCGAGTGCCGTTGGGGCCGACAACCTCCACCTGGATGGGCTGGATCGATGGTCGTGGATCGAACGGCACGCTCGTGATGACAGCGCCTTGTTCGGCGTCCGCCGGCTGCGTCAGGAAACGCAGCGAGAAGGGCTGCGGTCCGGCCGATGCCGCGGGGCCGAGCGCCCCCCACGCGACGAGCGCGATCACGAACGGGAGGACGGTCCTGGGGAGCCTGGCGGGTCGCCGGGGCATGCTGGTCCCTTCGGTCATCCCCCCGGATTGGCGCGCCGTGCCGCCGGAACGGTCACGGCCCATCGCCTGCGTCCGACGCCGATGTGCGGTCGCTGACGCAGGCGGACGGAGACTGTGGGAGAGGTCCCAACCTGTCAAGTTCTGCGCCCGCTCCGCGCACGCAGCGGCACGGGCGCTGCCGTGTCTATACCGGATTGTGGGTGGCGCGTCGCGGACGGTTCTTTACATCCGTGCGAGCAGGGCGTATACGGACCATTCACCCATCACGTGCGGATCGCAGGAATGGCCGGGTGGGGAACGGCTCCGGGGAACGCCGCGATACGCAGGCTGTCGGCGAAGCGCCCCGCGTCGGTGGGCATCCCTCCCCGTCCAACCCTCGATCGTGCGTCGCTGCGGTCACCGGTGACCACGAGCACGCACGATCGGGAACGGCACCTCGGTCACGGCGAGCAGCGGCGCGACCAGCTGGGGCCCGCCAGCGACGGACCGGGCTCCGGCCCTACCGGCGCACGTGGACAGCCCGGACCGTGTCGATGGTGTCCGCCTCCTCGACCCTCAGGTCAGGGCGGTACCGCTTGACGCGAGCGAACCGCAGGGTCACTCCGCCCGGGTACCGGGAGCTGGCCTGCACCCCGTCGAACGCGACCTCGACCACCAGCTCCGGGCGGACGTGGACCACATGGCCCTCGCGCGCGACCTCCAGCTCGAGCAGGCGCTCGGTCTGCCACCGCAACAGCGCGTCGGTCAGGCCCTTGAACGTCTTGCCGAGCATCACGAAGGCGCCGCTGGCGGGATCGCGGGCCCCGAGGTGCAGGTTCGACAGCCAGCCGCGCCGCCGACCGCTGCCCCACTCCGCGGCGAGGACCACCAGATCGAGGGTGTGGACCGGCTTGACCTTGCGCCACGCGGCACCACGCCGCCCCGCCGCGTACGGCGCGTCCAACGCCTTGAGCATCACGCCTTCGTGACCGCGCCGCAGTGCCTCGTCGAGGCCGGCGCGTGCGTCGTCGGGGCTGACGACGGTTCGGCGGGGAACCCGTCGCGGCTCGGGCACCGCCTCCTCCAGGGCTGCCGTGCGCTCAGCCAACGGGCGGTCCAGCAGGTCATCGCCGTCCAGGTGCAACACGTCGAACCAGAAGGGCGTGAGCGTCAGGTCCGTCAGGCGCTCCGGCAGTGGGTCGGTGCCAAACCGGCGCATGGTGTCCTGGAAGGCGCGCGGGCGGCCGTCGTGGCGCAGAGCGAGAACCTCCCCATCGAGCACGAGTCGCCCGGCGGGAAGGCCCCTGACCGCTTCGACGACGGCCCCGAGCCGGTCGGTGACCTCGCGGAGGTTGCGCGTGTAGACGCGGACCTCGTCGCCGAGCCGGTGCGCCTGCACCCTCGCCCCGTCGAGCTTGGCCTCGACCGCCGCGGGGCCGAGGTCAGCGAGGGCCTCGTCCAGGTCATCGGCGGTCTGGGCGAGCATCGGCTGCAACGGCTGGAACAGGGTCAGACGGATGGCGCGGATCCCCGCGGACCCTCCGCGTCGGGCCGTCTCGGCGACCGCCCCGAGGTCACCGCGCAGCATCAAGGCCCGCCGGACATCCGGGTCGGCGACGTCGAAGGCTCGCGCGACCGCCTGTGTCACGATCCCCTCCAGCGCGCCCTGGCGCAGCTCGCCGGCCACCAGTTGGCGGAGGAAACGCTGCTCCGGCGGGGTGCCTCGACCCAGCAGCTGCGTCAGCGCGTCGAGTCGGGCACTGCGCGAACCGACCCCGTGGATCGCGGCGAGGTTCTCCAAACGGCGGTCGGCGTCGAGCAGCGTCAGGCTGGGGCGCTCGGCGGGCGGTGGTGACACCTCGCGCAGCGTCGCCCAGCCGACCTCGAGCCGGGGCTGACGCGGGGCGCCGGCCAGCCACGATGCGCCTACCGCGACCGCCTCCGCCGTCATCGCTCGTAGGCAGGCTGCGAGCAGCTCGACCTTCCGGCGGCGGCTGCGAGTGGCAGCGACCTCCTCGACGGTGGAGACGAGCTCGACGAGCAGCATCCCGACGAGAGTACGGGCGGTCAGCATGAGGAGGGTGCCAGGCTGGCAGCCGGCCGCAGGGTGCAACCGACGGCCCCGGCCTCTGGCGACCGTGCGTCGCCACGGTCACCGGTGACCGCCAGCACGCACGATCCGGATCCACCCGCCCGGCCCACGCACATCGTGCGTCGCCACGGTCACGGATGACCGCCGGCACGCACGATCCGAATCCACCCGCCCGGCCCACGCACATCGTGCGTCGCCACGGTCGCCGGTGGCCGCCAGCACGCACGATCCGACCGGCAGGCCAATCTCGTCCGCGCTTCGGAGATGGGCCGGAAGGTGCCCCGGCGCGGCGAGCAGCGCGCCCGCCGCCCTGCGATGATCGACTGCGATGCCGGCAGACAGGGGGATCCCGTGACCGACAGCCCGGACGAGCCGCGCCCACCCGCCGCGGCCCTCTTCGACGTCGACGGCACGCTCGTGGACAGCGAGCGCGACGGGCACCGGGTGGCGTTCAACACTGCGTTCGCCGACCTCGACATGACCGACCGCTGGGACGAGGAGACCTACGGGGACCTGCTGGCGGTCAGCGGCGGGGAGAACCGCCTCGACCACTACCTGCGCGAGTACCGCGACTACCCGGAGGACGAGGCTGCCGAGCTGGCTGCCGAACTGCACGCCCGCAAGACCGAGCACTTCCAGGAGCTGGTGGCAGACGGTCGCATCCCGCCCCGCCCCGGCATGGTCCGACTGATCGAGGAGCTGGAGGCGGCTGGCGTGCCGTTGTGTGTGACCACCACCGGCAGTCGGGCATGGGTCGAACCGCTGCTGGAGCGGCTGTTCGGGGCGGACCGCTTCGATCCGGTTCTGACCGGCGACGACGTGTCCGAGCGCAAGCCGGATCCGGAGGTCTATCACCTCGCGCTGCAGGCCCTGGATGTGCCCGCGGAAGCGACCGTCGCCATCGAGGACTCCGACAGCGGCCTGGCTGCCGCACGCGCCGCCGGCATCCCCTGCCTGATCGTGGTGAACGGTTACACGCGCGAACAGGACTTCGACGGCGCTGCGTTGGTCGTGGACGAGTTGGACGACAGCAAGGTCCTGGAGGGCCCCGCCGAGCTGCTCGACGGTGGTGCGGTCACCGCCACGACGCTCGCACGCATCGTGCGGGGCTGAGCGCGGAAGCGGCCTCAGACGGGGCTGGCAGGGCAGCGATCGCGCGGGGTGACGGCGAGGAGCAGGCTGCCGACGGCTCCCCGGCGTCGCCGATCGCCGACCATCGCGGCAGCGTGCCTACGTTCCCCCGGCCCTCCCGGCCTCACCGATCACCGCGGCGGCGGCCCGACGGACCTCGGCGAGGGTGCGCTCAAGCTGGGCGGACAGCTCCCCGGTCGTGTGCAGGTAGCGCAGGAGCTGGCTGACGTCGTTGCTGAGGCGTACCAACTCTCGGTGCGCGGCCTGGTTGAGCTCGGGGACCACAACCCCCGACGCTCCCGGTGCGGCGGTTGCGCCCCCAACGGCCGCGCCGACCGTCTCGCGGACCCACCCGGCGAGGTCGCCGTGGCCCGCGGCGCGCCGACACGCATCCCACGCCTCCCACTCGCGGGGGGTCAGCTCCAGCTCGAGGGTGCGTGACCGCCGCTCAGCATGCTCGGCCACGGCCGTCTCCTCCCGGGCCACGTCGTCGGGTCCTGTCCGCCCGCCTGGTGGTCGCGGCGACCCGGGGCGGTCGGAGCGCCGGCGACGACGGCAGCGCCAGACCCTCGGTCACCAGGCGGCGCCGGCGCCCAGCCAGGCCGTCAGACGTTCGTCCTCGAAGGCCTGCTTGCGGCGGAACTGCTCCTCGTCCGCGGGTGTGAGGTGGACGTCGGGCGGATCGGCGTAGAAGTCGCCCTCGACGTAGGCGACCCGCCGGCCCGGCAGCTCGAGGAAGCAGTAGCCGTGCCCGTCGTAGGTTGCCTCCTCCCCCCGTCCGAGGTCCGCGAGCAGGTTGCGAGCGGCGACCTGGGCCTGCGCCGCAGCGAACACCCCGGCCTTGGGCAGCTGGCCCCCGGCGGTCGGGACCACGGTGCAGTCGCCCACCGCGTACACGCGCTCGTACCCGGTGCGCAGCGTCTGGCGGTCCGGCTCGATCCACCCCGAGGACCCGGCGAGCGGGCTGTCCGCCACGACCGGCGGCGCGGCGCTTGCGGGGACCCCGAGCAGCACCGCGTAGTCCACTTCCGCGCCGTTGCGGAACACGACCGTGTGACGGTCAGCGTCCACGGCCTGCACGGCGTGCTCCGCACGCAGTGCGATGTCGCGTTCGCCCAGGTGGTCGGCGACGTAGCGGCTGGCGTCCGGTCCGGCAGCGGGCAGGGTGATGGGCTGCGGAGTGGCGACCGTGAGCGCGACGCGCTCGCGCACACCGCGGTGGCGCAGCCGCTCGTCGACGAGCAGCGCCGCCTCGTACGGCGCCGGCGGGCACTTGAAGGGGCCCCCGAGAATGGCGACCAGCACACGCCCCTCCTCGATCGCGTCCAGGTCCCGTTTCATCGCCGGCAGCTGGGCCGCGTCGTACAGGTCGTGCGCCCCGTCGCCGCGGAGCAGGTCGCGGTGCGACGGAGAGGGCACGGCCCCCAGCGCGACGATCAGCCCGTCGCCGGCGAACGTCCCCTCGGCGGTGTCCACGCGCAGGCCGGCAGGGTCGATGCCCGTGATCACCGTCCGAACGAAGCGCACCCCGACCCGTTCGAGGTCGGCGAGGGGCGCGCTGCCGCCATCCAGCGGGCGCACGCCAGCGAGGTCCCACAGCTTGGCGAAGCCCATGTAGAAGCGATCGTCACGCGCGATCAGCGTGACCTCGTCGCGTTCGTCCAGCCGGTGGCGGAGCTCGCTGGCCGCGGCGAGTCCCCCGAACCCGCCTCCGAGGATCAGCATGTGCGCCATCGCGTTCCTGACGGTCGGCGCGGTGGAGGCTAGTCAGGTGCGAGCAGGGCTGGGGCGGCGCCCCGCACGCGCGCCCCGGCACACGGCGCCGCGCACGCGCGCCCCGGCACGGTTCGTGAGAGCGATCGCTCACCGTTGCACGCCGCCGGCACGCGTACCCTGGGGCCCCGTGGACCAGCACCAGATCGGCGAGCTCCTCCGGGCCCGTGGCCACCGGGTGACGGCGCCGCGGCGCGCCGTGTGGACGGCCCTGCGCGAGTCCCCCGACCACCGCACCGTCGAGGAGCTGACCGCGGCGGCACGCCGCCACGAGCCGGGCGTCAACCTCGCGTCCGTGTACCGGACGCTCGCGCTGTTCCAGGAGCTGGGGATCGCGCGCGAGGCCCGGCTGGCTGACGAGGACGCGGGGCGCTGGGAGGTGGCCCACCCCGACGACCACTTCCACGTCGTCTGCGAGCACTGCGGTGCGGTGGATCACCACGCCGGCGAGCTGGTCGAGCGCGTCCGCACCCACCTGGGCGGCGAGCACGGGTTCGACGCTCGGACGATCGAGCTCACGGTGACCGGACGGTGCGCGGACTGTAGCGACTCCATGACCGACTCCATGACCGACTCCATTGCGAACGGTTCGCACGACCACTAGCATGCCTGCGAACGGTTCGCAGGAGGTCGGGCGCGTGGGGACCGTGCGGGGGACCCTCCTCGCGCTGCTCACCGCGACGCTGGTGCTCGCTGGTTGTGCGTCGAACGACACCCGCGCGGAGGAAGATGGCGACGGACGATCACGCCTGGCCACCACCGTGGCGCCGATCACCTCCATCGTCGCCAACGTCGCCGGGGACCGGGCCCGGGTCACCGGGATCGTCCCCGAGGGCGCCAACTCGCACACGTTCGAGCCCAAGCCCAGCGTCGCCGAGCTCCTGTCCACCGTCGACGTCGCTTTCCTCAACGGGCTGCACCTCGAGGAGCCGACCAAGGCGCTGATCGAGGCCAACCTGAAGCCCGGGGCGACGCTCGTGGAGCTCGGCGACCGTGTGCTTCCGGCGGAGGATCGCATCTACGACGACGTGTTCCCGCAGGAGGAGGGCCGGCCGAACCCCCACCTCTGGACCAGCCCGCGGTACGGGGTCGCCTATGCGGACGTGGTGGCGGACGTCCTGGCCGAGCACGACCCGGACAACGCCGCCGCATACAGTCGCAACCTCGACGCGTTCCGGCGGCTGGTGGACGAGTTCGAGGCCGCCATGCGCACCGCACTGGGCACCGTCCCGCCGAGCCGCCGCAAGCTGCTCACCTACCACGACTCGTTCGCGTACTTCGCCGAGCACTACGGGTGGCAGGTGATCGGCGCGATCCAGATGCAGGACCTCCAGGATCCCACGCCACGCGAGGTCGTGCGGCTGATCGAACAGGTCCGGGCTGAGCGCGTGCCCGCCATCTTCGGGTCAGAGGTGTTCCCCAGCCCGGTGCTGGAACGCATCGGCGAGGAGACCGGGGCCCGGTACGTGGACGTGCTGCGCGACGACGACCTGCCCGGCGAGCCCGGCGACGCGGAGCACTCCTGGCTCGGCCTGCTGCGGTTCGACTACGCCACCATCACCGAGGCGCTGGGCGGCGACCCCACCGCGCTGCGGGACTTCGACGTGCGCAACGTGGCGCCCGACACGGCGCACTACCCACAGTGAGCGGCGCTCCGCAGCAGCGACCCGCCACGGAGGTGGTCCCCGTTGACGGCTCCCCGCGGCAGCGATGTGCGACGCGTGTTCCCGGATCCACGAGGGTGACCGGGAGAGCGACGGAGGTGATCACGTGAGCGTGACCGGACCCCTCGTGGACCTGGTCGGCGTCACCTGCCGGTACGGGGCGGAGGCGGTCGTGGTGGACGTGCACCTGCGCGTGGAGCCCGGCCAGTTCACCGGCGTGGTGGGCCCGTCCGGCTCCGGCAAGACGACGCTGCTGCAGGTGATCACCGGCAGCCTGCGCCCGACCACCGGGCGGGTCCACCGCCGACCGGGACTGGCGCTGGGCTACGTGCCCCAGGTGGAGACGGTCGACTGGCATTTCCCGGTCACGGTGGCCGAGTGCCTCCTGATGGCCCGCACGTCCGGTCGGGTCATGCCGTGGCCATCCCGCGAGGAACGGCGCGAGGTCGGCGACGTGCTCGACCGTCTCGGCATCGGGGGGCTCGCCGGGCGCCACATCCGCGAGCTCTCCGGCGGCCAGCAGCAGCGGGTCTTCATCGCCCGTGCGCTGGTGCGGCGGCCGCAGCTGCTGCTACTGGACGAGCCGACCTCCGGCGTCGACGTCCGCACCCGTCACGAGGTCCTGCACCTGCTCGGTGAGCTGCACCGCGACGGCCTGTCGATCCTCATGACAACGCACGACCTCAACGGCATCGCCGCCCACCTCCCCCACCTGGTCTGCCTCAACCGCCGGGTGATCGGTGCCGGACCCGCCCGCGAGGTGCTCACCCCCGAGGTCCTCGAGCTGACCTACGGAGCCAAGATGGAGGTGCTCGAGCACGGCGGCATGCCCGTGGTGGTCGACCCACTCGACCGCTCCGGCGCCCCGTCAGGGAAGGTGTCACGGTGATCGAGCAGCTGCTGGAACCCTTCCGGTTCGAGTTCTTCGTCAACGGGCTCGTGGTGGCCACCGTGGCCGGTGGGCTCTGCGGTCTGATCGGCGTGTACGTCGTGCTGCGCGGCATGAGCTACATCGGGCACGGTCTGTCCCACGCCATCTTCGGCGGCTTCGCCGCCAGCACGATCCTCCAGCTGAACTTCTTCCTGGGAGCCGGCGCCTGGGGTCTGGCCTCGGCGCTGATGATCAACCGGGTGGCCCGTCGGCGGATCATCGGGGCGGACGCCGCCATCGGTGTGATCACCACCGCCTCGTTCGCGCTCGGCCTGGCGCTGCTCGCGCTGTTCGGCAGCACCGGCCGAGACTTCGACGCGGCTCTGTTCGGCAGCGTCCTCGGCGTGGACCAGATCGACGTGGCCGCGGTGGTGGCGGTGGCGCTCCTGGCGGTCGCGTTCGTCTTCTTCGCCTACCGGCGGTTGCTGTTCGCCACGTTCGACCCGGAGGTGGCAGGCGTGTCAGGTGTGCAGACCGCACGGGTGGACGCGCTGCTGATGCTCGTGCTCGCCGCCTCCGTGCTGGTCACCATGCGGGTGCTCGGAGTCACGCTGATCGCGGCCACGCTGGTCATCCCGGCCACCGTCGCACGGATGCTCACCGACTCGTTCCACCGCATGCTGGCGCTGTCGACGCTGATCGGGACGCTGTCGGGGTGCGTGGGGATGGTCGCCAGCTACCACCTCGACATCCAGTCCGGGCCGGCCATCGTGCTCACGTCGACGCTGGCGTTCGGCATGGCCTTCATCGCGACGAGCCTGCGCACCCGCGCACGGCTCGCCCGCGTCGACGTTGTCACCGCGGCGACCGCGCACGCGGCCGCGCTCGCCCCGTCACCGTCAGCCGCACCGTTGCTCAGCCTGCCCGAGGCCGCGGTCGAGGTCCGGTCCCCTCCGCAGCGGTCACGCTGACTGCCGACGGCGCGCGCGGAGCCTCACGCTCCGCCTCACGCCACTCCTGGGGCGCCAGCCTCGGCCAAGCCCTCGCTGTCGGCCAGCGTCACGTCGGACCGTCCGCACCCAGGATCGTGTCCACCAGTGACAGCAGCCGGGTGATGTTGAGCGGCTTGGTGAGGTAGGCGCGCGCCCCGGCGGCGAGCAGCTGGTCGGGGCGCTCGGCCGCGGCGTCCGCGCTCACGACCACGACCGGCACCGAGCGCGTCGACGGGTCGTCGCGCAGTCGTCGGAGCACCTCCTGGCCCGGCACGCCGGGGAGGTTGAGGTCCAGCAGGACCAGGTCGGGGCTGCGCTCGCGGACCAACGCCAGTCCGGTCACCGCCTCGGGTGCGTTGAGGACCGTGACGCCGGGACGGCGGGTGAGCACCCGCTCGACCAGCACCCGGTTGGACGGGTTGTCCTCGATGTGGACGACCGTCCCGCGCACCTCCTCAGACGGGGAGGCCAGCGACCGCGGCGGCGGATCGTCGGGCAGCTCGGGAGGTCGGGCCGCGGGGAGCTCCACCGAGAAGACGCTGCCCTGCCCGATCTCGCTCCGCACCTGGATGGTCCCCCCCATCGCCTCGGTCAGATGCCGGCTCAGCGACAGACCGAGGCCAGTGCCCTCGGTCGCGTCGCCGTCCACGTCGAGCCGGTCGAAGGCCGCGAACAGACGCGGCATCTTGTCGGCCGGGATCCCCGGGCCGATGTCGGCGACGTGGACGCGCACGTTCCCCTGGTCGTCCGAGGAGCACGACAGGGTGACGCGCCCGTCCGGGCGGTTGTACTTGATCGCGTTGGTGAGGAGGTTGACGACGACCTGTCGCAGCCGCTGCCGGTCGGCGAACACGTGGGTATGGCACGCGACGGACGGGTCGCGTTCGATGTCGATGCGGTGCTGGCGGGCCAACGGGCCGACCAGCTCGACGCTGTCGGCGACGACCGCGGCGAGGTCCACCGGCTCCAGCGACAGCGTCAGGCGCCCGGCCTCGATGCGGCTGATGTCCAGCACATCATCGATCAGTCGCAGCAGGTGCCGCCCCGAACGGAGGATCTGGGCCACCGCATCGTGATCCTCCCTCGCGAGGTCCGCGGTCTCCAACAGCTGGGCGAAGCCGAGCACCGCGTTCAGCGGCGTGCGCAGCTCGTGGCTCATGCGCGAGAGGTACTCGCTCTTGGCGAGGTTGGCGGACTCGGCTTCCACCTTCGCCTGCTCGAGCTCACCCTCGACCTGCTTGCGCGCGGACACGTCCATCGCCACGCCCAGCGCCCGCAGGGGCAGGTCCGCCGCCGGCGGCACGGTCGAGAAACGCAGCTGCAACCACCGCACCTCGCCGCCGGGGAGCACGATGCGGTGCTCGACCTGACGGGGACCACGGCCGTCATCGAGCCCGTCCGGAGCGTGTCGTAGCCCCGCGAAGAGCTCCCGCATCGCCGCCCGGTCGTCCGCGTGGACGTGCGCGAGCAGCTCGTCGAGGTCCCCCGACAGCGTGCCAGCCGCGACGCCGTACAGCGGCTCGACGTTGTCCCACCACACGATCCGGAGGGCGTCGACGTCGAGCTCCCACGTGCCGACGGCGGCGAGCCGCAACGTACGGTCCAGGCGGTCCTGCGCCGCCTGGACCTCCCGCAGCCGGTTCGCGAGCGCAGCCTCGGCGCTGGCCAGCTCGGCCTCACGGTCACGCAACCGCTGGTTGGCGTGCACGAGGTCATCGAAGGTGGACATCAGCAGGCCCAGGATCTGCTGCCGCTCGCCCGTGATGGCGAAGCGCTGACCCATGAACAGCACGTCCACGCCTACTCGCAGGTCGCCCTCCGCCTGCAGCCGGCGGCTCTCCAGCAGCGCCCTGACGCGGCCGATCACCTGCCCGGCCTCGAACGGCTTGGTGATGAAGCTGTCGGCGCCGGCCTCCAGCCCGCGCACGACGTCGACTGGGTCGCGCAGGGCGGTCAAGAGCAGGACGGGGATGCTGGCGTGGCGCGGGTCCGTCCTGATGCGCCGGCACAGCTCGTAGCCGTCGATCCCCGGCATCATCACGTCGCTGACGACCAGGTCGACGGCCGTCTTGTCCAGCGTGTGCAGCGCGTCCTCGCCGGTGGACTTCACCGTGACGGCGTAACCGGCGCGCTCCAGTCGATCCCGCAGCACAGCCGCCTGGGTGGCGCTGTCCTCCACGAGGAGCACGTGCGCGCTCACGAGCGGCTCGCGGTGCTGGCGCCGACCGCCGCCAGCCGCTCGGCGAGACGGTCGAGCGGGACCGTCTCGTGGGCCACCCCGGCAGCGACCGCCGCGCCGGGCATGCCGAAGACGACCGAGGTGGCCTGGTCCTGCACGAGGATCCACCCGCCGGCATCCCGCAGCTCGGCCAGTCCCGCCACCCCGTCGCTGCCCATGCCCGACAGCACCAGCCCCACGGCGTCGCGCCCGTACGCCCTGGCCACCGAGGCGAACAGCACCGTCGCGGAGGGCCGGAAACCGTCCACCGGCTCGCTCCGCTCGATGCGCAGCAGCCCCTCCGGCGTCACCGCGAGGTGGGCCTCGTCGGGAGCAACGTGAACGTGTCCCAGCGTGAGGGGTTGGCCGTCCTCCGCCAGCCGCACGCAGCGCCGGGTGGAGCGTCCCAGCCACTCGACGAACTGGGCGGTGTGGCCCGGGGGCAGGTGCTGCACCACCAGCATCGGCAGGTCGAAGCCCTGAGGCAGGCCGATGAGCAGCCGTTGGAGCGCGGCGGGCCCACCGGTGGAGCCGGCGACGGCCGCGACCCTGGCACGCCCACGGCGGGTCGCTGACGGCGGGGCGCTGGGCCGAGCGCGGCGACGGACGAGCGCGACGTCCGCGAGGGCGCGAACCACGGCGGCGAAGCGGGCCTCGGCGCCGGACGCCCCGCCGGGCGGCTCGCGCTGCACGCTGACCGCCCCGGCGGTGAGGGCGGCGAAGGCGGCTTCCAGCCGATCGGCCGCGTCGGCGACGACCACGACCGGCGTGGGGTGGTCGATCATGATCGCGCGCGTCGTCTCGACCACGCCCGGGTCGCCGATGCCGGCGTCCAGCAGCACGATCGAGGGTCGCAGGCGCGCGGTGATCCGGACCGCCTCGTGGCCCGTCGCGGCAGTGCCCACCACCGCGAGATGCGGGTCGCCCGCCAGGGCCTCCGCGAGGCGCGCGCGGGCGACCGGGGTCGGGCGGGCCACCACGACCCGCACCCTCCCGCCCGACACCGGACGGCTCACAGCAGCCGTTCGATGGTCTGGAGGAAGCGCTGCTGGTCGAAGCCCGACTTCACCAGGTACGCGTCGGCGCCGACCTCGAGCCCGCGCCGGCGGTCCTGGTCGCTGCCGAGCGACGTGACGAGCACGACCGGGAGCTCCTGCAGCCGGGACGCGGCTCGGATCGCGCGGCAGAGGGCGACACCGTCCATGCGTGGCATGTCCACGTCGCTGACGACGATGTCGGCTGGCTCCTCCTGCAGGAGCTGCCAGGCCTCGGCGCCGTCGCATGCCACCAGCACCTCGTAGCCGGCTGCCTCGAGCACGCCGCGTTCGAGCGCACGGGTCGTGGGGGTGTCCTCGACCAGCAGCACGCGCCGGCGCGCTGGTGGGCCCGTCGCCGGGACAGCCGCGGGCGCCGGGCCCTCCCCCACGTGCAGCAGCCCGCGCCGACCCACCGCCTCGGGGTGCAGCACGAGCACGGGCCGGCCACCGGCGAGCACCGTGTAGCCCAGCGCGCCCGGGAGCCCCTCCAGTCGGGCGCTCAGCGGCTTGACCAGGACCTCCCGCTCGTCGACCACGGTGTCGACCGCCAGCGCGACCGTCTCGGAGGTCGAGCGCACCACCACCGCTCGCACGGGACCGTCGGCGGTCAGCGGGCCGTGCGACAGTTCGAGTGCGTCGGCGAGCGCGATCAGGGCGGCGTGACGCCCCTCCAGGTGCACCGCCGGCCGGCCCTCGACCCAGCGGAGATCACGCGCGGCAACGTCGATGACCCGATCGACACCCGTGGTGACCAAGCCGACCAGTTCGCTCCCGGCTGCGACGAGCAGGACACGGACGGTCGACAGCGTCAGGGGAACGGTCATGACCACGCGGGTCCCTGCGCCGGCCTGCGAGTGCATCGTCACGGTGCCGCCGACGGATTCCACGGCTCGGCGCACGATGTCCATGCCGACCCCGCGGCCGGAGTACTCGGTTGCGCTGCGCGCGGTCGACAGGCCGCTCTCGAAAACCAGCCCGCTGACCGCGCTGTCGTCGTCGGGCACCTCGAGGCCACGAGCCGCGGCGACCTCCCGGAGCCTCGTCAGGTCGAGGCCGGCACCGTCGTCGGCGACGGTGACCTCCACCGTGGCGCCCCGCACGACGGCGGTCACGGTGACCGCGCCCGTGCGCGTCTTGGCGGCGCGCTCGCGCTCGTCGGGTGGCTCGATGCCGTGGTCCACGGCGTTGCGGACAAGGTGCGCGAGGGGATCGCGCAAGGTGGCCAGGACGCGGCGGTCCACCTCCACGTCGCCCCCGTCGACGACCAGCCGAGCCTCCTTGCCAGTCGCGCCGGCGACGTCACGGACGGTGCGGTGCAGGCCCTCGCAGGCGGGGCCGAACGGCAGCATGGCCGCCGCCAGCGCCGCGTCCTGCACGGACGCGGTGGCCCGCTCGACGCTGTGCGCGGCGGACCCGCCCGCCCGGCGGAGGTGCTCGAGCAGGCGGTGCACCTCGCGCATGGCCGCGTCGACGTCACCCACCACGCGGCTGGACCCGTCCTGGGATGCGCCGGCGAGCAACCGGCCCCGCAAGCGCGCCCACTGCCCGCGATGGCGCGCGGCCGCCTCGAGGGCGCGGTCGATCTCGCGTGCCAGCGCCTCGACCTCGCTGCGCACGGTGACCAGTTCGGCCGCCTCCGCGACCAGGGCGTCGAGCCTGGCAGCCGGCAGCCGAACGGACGCACCGGCCGGCTCCGGCGCCGCGGGCGCGGTCGGCCAGGTGGTTTGGCCTGCATGCCCGGAGGCCGGTGGCGGTCGGGTGGAGACGGCCGCGGCGGGTGCGGTGAGCCGCCGCACAGCGCTCGACAGGCGCTCGGGGTCGGCATCCCCACCCGTCGTCAGCTGCCTGCCGGCGTCCCGTAACGAGTCCACCGCGGCGAACAGCCCGGCGAAGCGCTGCGGGTCCAGCTGCACCCGCCCCGCGGCCGCGTCGCTGAGGATGTCCTCGAGGTGGTGGCACAGGGTGGCCACCGCAGAGACGCCGAGCATCCCGGCGGCGCCCTTGATGCTGTGCGCGGCGCGGATCGCCTCCTGCAGCCGGCCGGATTCGGTGGCCCGGGCCGGGTCGTTCTCCAGCGCCAGGAGGTCCCGCTCCAGCACGGCGACCGCCTCCTCCAACTCGCCAGCGAGTAGGTCGAGGAGCAGGCGCTGCTGGTCGACGTCCGCTCTCACGGCTGGTGGTTCCCCACCAGCGCTCGCAGGGCGCGTGCCACCACGTCGAGGTCGCGGGCGCGCTCCTCCACCTGCCGGGACGAGGCGAGACCCTGCTCCGTGGCGTCGCGGACGTCGTGCATGGCCTGGCTGATCTGGGTGGTCGCCACCGCCTGCTGTCCGGCCGACGCGGCGATCTGCTCGGCGGCCAGGGTGGCTGACGCGACCGTCTCGGCGAGATCTTCGATCGTCCGCCCGGCCCCGGCGATCAGCTCCACACCCTCGGTCACGCTCTTGGTGCCCTGCTCGGTGACCATCACGGCGGCGTTCATCGCCCGCTGGATCTCAGCGATGATCTCCCCAACCTGCGTGGTGGCCTGCTTCGACTGGTCCGCGAGGGTGCGGACCTCGCCTGCGACCACCGCGAAGCCCTTGCCGTGCTCGCCCGCGCGTGCCGCCTCGATCGACGCGTTCAGGGCCAGCAGATGGGTCTGGTCGGCGATGTCCTCGACCGTCGCGACGATGTCGGAGACGGCCTGGGCGCGATCGGCCAGCTCCACGATGCTGGTCGCGATCTGGTCCACCTGCCCGCGGATGTCCTCCATGCCGGCGAACGAGTCCGCGACCGCTCGGCGGCCGGCCTGCGCGGTCTCAGCGGAGCGCTGGGCCGTGTCCGCCACGGCCCGGGCCCGCTCGGCGCTCTGGTCGGATGTGCGCTCGAGCTCCTCCACCGTCGCCACCGTCTGCTGCACGGCGGCCGACTGTCGCGCCGATCCCTCCACCTGCTGGCGGGTGCCGGCGAGGATCTCGGCGGTGGCCCCGTCGATGTCGGCGGAGTGCATCTGGACCTGGCGCCGGACATCGCGTGTGACCCACAGCCCGATCGCGGCTGCGGCCGCGGCGGCGCCCACGCCGAGGATGATCGTCAGCCAGCGAGCAGCGGCGACCTGTCCGTCGGACGCCTGGATGTTGGCCGCGATCGTGGCCTCCTGCTGCGCGATCAGCTCGTCGATCGCCAGACCAACCTCACGCCGGGCGGGGACCAGACGCTGCTCGACCGTGCGGCCTAGGGCAGCCAGGTCGACCTGGCCGGACCGCCGCCGCGCGATCACCGCGTCGGTGGCCGCCGCCCAGTCGGCCTCCGCCGACGCGATCGAGTCGAGCAGCGCCGCTCCCCGATCGGGCGAGACCAGTTCCCTCAGCTCTCGCAGCAGGGCGTCGAATTCGGCGGCCGCCGCCGCGCGCCTGGCGAGCAGGTCCTCGTCGCCGGTGAGCAGGAACCCGCGGTGCTGGACGGCCTGCTCGTCCAGAGCGCTCCGGAGCTTCCAGGCGGCGACGACCGCGCGCACGTCATGGTTGATGATCTCGTCCTTGGCGTCGGCGGCGCGGTCCAGGGCCATCGCAGCGACCACGATGACCGCGACCAGCGCGCCCACCGCCACCGCGTAGCCAGCCAGGATCTGGCGGCTGAGCGTCACCCTCATGGTGGTCCTCCGTTGGCACCCGTCGCGAGGCTGAGCTTCGGGCGCTCGAGCAGGGCCGGCCCGTCCAGGACGACCACCCCGTCGGCGGTCACGCCGCGTACCAGGTCGGCGGCGGCGGTCAGCAGGCCGGCGGGCGGAGCGCTCACCGCTGCGGCGCAGACCTCGATCAACCCGTGCACGTCGTCGGCGAGGAGTCCCAGCGGCGCACGCTCGTCGTCGACCACGACCACCCAGCCGCGCCCCTGCGGTTGGGCTCCGGTCCCGAACAGCCCGGCGAGGGTGGCGACCGGGAGCAATTCGCCCCGGGTCGCGACGAGGCCGACCAGGGGTCGGGCACCGGCCGGAAGACGCGCGAGGTGCTCGACCGGCTGCACTTCGCGCACGCCCACCGATTCGACACCGAACGTCGTGCCGGCGGCGGAGAACGTCAGCAGCTGGAGCGCCCCGTCCGGGGTCGGCTCGGCCGCGCGGCGTGCCAGCTGCCTGGCCCGGCGTTCCAGCTCACGCTCGGCCGCGCCCGAGGACGGCTCCTCCGCGGGGCGCGCCACACGCCTGGCCCCGCGTTGCAGCTCGTGCGGCGCCTCGTCGGGGGTGGGCTGCGTCACTCCACCAACTCCCCGACCGCCGTTCGTCGTTCGTGGTCGGTGGCCAGCTGCAGCAGGCGACCCGCCCGCTCGCCTCCGCTGAACGGCACCACCTGGTGGGGCGGGGCCGCGGCCAGCTGGGCGCCGGCGGTGCGGAAGGCGCGGTGGGCTGCCCGCAGGTTGCCCGCGCCGACCAGGGCGACGCCCAACGTCAGGTGCGCCGCGGAGAGGTCCGGGCGCAGGTACGCAGCGGCCCGGGCGGCCTCCGCGGCTTGGTGTGGGCGGCCGGTCTCGAGCAGCAGGGTGGCGCGCAGAAGGTGCCGCGAGGCGTCGAGGGACGTGGACTCGTCGGGCTGGTCGTGCTGGTCCCAGGCTGCGTGGGCGTCGGGCGCCCTCCCGCCGCGGCGCCGCGAAGGAGGCTCGGGTGCGGCGGTCGCGGCACGGCCGCCGACGCGGCGGTAGACGACCCCGTTCGGCGTGGTCGCCGGCTCGACGCCTGCCACAGGCAGGAGCGGAGGATCGCCCGCGCCGGTGATCAGCCGCCCCCACGGGGCCAGTGCCGCGGCCAGGCGAGCGGCCACCTGACGGACGGCATCGGAGGTGAGATGCACGAGCACGTTGCGACAGAGGATCACGTCGAACCCTGCCCGGGCCACGTCGCCGTCCACGGGGGACTCGTCGAGCAGGCCGCTGCGGCGGAAGGTCACGCGTCGCGCGTACCGCTCGTCGAGGCGGTGACCGCCCACCACCGGCCGGAACCAGAGGCGCCGCTGGCGGTGCTCCAGGCTCCTCAGCGACCAGTCGGCGTAGACGGCCCTGCGGGCTCGATCCAGCGCCGACGTCGACAGGTCGGTGGCGAGTATGCGGCTGCGGTCCGCCCAACCGGCCTGGTCGAGCACGATCGCCAGCGTGTAGGGCTCCTCGCCGCCCGCACAGCCGGCGCTCCAGAACCGCAGCACGTGATGGGCGGGCCGGTCCGCGATGAGGTCGGGGACGATCGTGGTCCGCAGCGCCGCGAAGTGGCCGGGCTCGCGGAAGAAGTAGCTTTCGGTGACCGTCACCTCGGCGACCAGCTGATCGAAGGCGGCGTCGTCACGCCGCAGCAGCGCCACGTAGGCTGCGGAATCGTTCTGCCCGGACCTGGCGACAGCCCTCCGCAGGCGCGCCGTCTGGCGGGGACCGTCGACGCTCAGACCGGTGCGCGCCTCCAGGTAGCGGGCGAGAGGGGTCACGTCGTCGGTCTGCGCGCCGGTCACCGCTGCCCCGCTGGCGCGCCCCGAGCGAGCGCGGCGTCGAGCGCGGTCGCCTCCTCCCACGACAGGAACTGCGCGAGGTCGTGGATCACCACGATGCCGTCCGGCGAGTGCAGCAGACCGGCGACGAAGCGGGCGCCAGGCACGGCGTCGCGGGCGTCCTCGATGACCTCCTCTGGAACCTCCACCACGTCCAGCGCCGCGTCCGCCCGCAGCGCGACCGTCCGGCCGTCGAGGTCGACGACCACCAGCACGTGGTCGGGGTGCGGGGCACGCGGCGCCAGGCCGAGACGCAGGCGCAGGTCGAGCACCGGCACGGTCTCGCCGCGCAGGTCGATCAGGCCCTCCACCACGGCCGGTGCGGCCGGCAGCGGCTCCTGGGCCACGGCGCGCTGCAGCTCCACCACGGCACCGGTGGGCAGCGCGCAACGGCGCTGGTCAACCTCCAGCAGGAGCAGCGACGTGCCCGCTGCGTCCATATGGCCCCCCCGGTCTGGTCCCGACGGGCCAGTCCTCGAAGGTTCTCGGCACCAGCGGGCGGACGGTTGAGCCCTAGCACTATCGCGGGCCTTGTGGTCGAAGCCGCCGCGAGTCTGGTGGGGCGAGCATCTGGTCGCGGCCTACGATTCGGCGGTGGGTTCCTCGCTGACTGTTCGCTCGGCCCGGGTCGAGGACGTTGCGCAGATGGCGCGTGTAAACGTGCGCTGCTGGCAGGATTCGTATCGGGGGCTCATGTCGGATGCGGTGCTCGATGATCCGGGCTTCCTGGCTGCTCGGGAGCGGTTCTGGACTGCCACGTTGACCGACGAGCGATATCGCGAGAACCGGGCGGCTGTCGCCGAGCGGGATGGCGAGTTGATCGGGATCGCCATGTCGGGCCCGCCCATGGACGCTGCGGCGGCGTGGACGAGGCAGCTGTATGTGCTCTATGTGTATGCAGCCGACCACGGCACCGGTGCTGGGCGAGCGTTGTTGGAGGCCGTCATCGACCCCGGGGAGTCGGCGGCGCTGTGGGTCGCCGATCCCAACCCTCGAGCGCAGGCGTTCTACCGCAAGCACGGCTTCGTTGCCGACGGGACGGCCCAGGTGGAGGACGGCGTGCGGCAGATTCGCATGGTCCGCGACGTGCGGCACCGTCGGTAGTCCAGCTCGGTGGCGGGCTCCCGGCTGGCGTCGGGGCCTGGATGGAGTTCAGCGGCGGGTCGCGCGATTGGCGACGTAGTCGCTCCAGTCCCGTGCGGCGAGCTTGCCCCGGCGGCGGCTATCCCGCTGCTGATACCGACGAGGTCGGCGAGGAGATGGGGCGGGTATCTGTCCTGCGAGGGCGAACATGGCGGCGCTGCGGGATGCTCGTGGGCGGAGGTTTCGTGGGCGCCGTCCTGCCGGTTTGACCGCTACCGTCGCGACATGGAGTGGGTGCAGCTCGAGCACGGTGACGTCACTGACGACGGGAGCCAGGGAGTGCACACGAGCGAGGCCGCCCGCCTGGAGGACGTGGACGGATTCTCGGTGCACCTCGCCCGGGTTGCACCCGGCGGCCTCCTTGGCAGGCATCCGACCCGCTTGTGGCAGTTGTTCGCCGTCACGTCAGGCTCCGGCTGGGTGGCCGCCTCTGACGGCGTACGTCATGCCATCCAGTCCGGCCAGGCGGTGATGTGGAGCCTGGGCGAAGAGCCCGAGTCCGGTTCGGATGAGGGCATGTCGGTGGTCATCACTCAGTCGACCGCGCCCCTGCCACGAGGCGGCGCCGGCATACAGCGCACACGGCGGCGCATGCGGACGTGCTCTTGCTCGGCCTCGCCGCGGCGCGTAGTGCTCACGCGGTGGCCTCGACCCGCAGCCGCCCTCTTTAGCCCCTGTCCTTCTGAGTAGTTCCTCGATGCATGTCTCGATCGGTCCCGCTCTGTGGACGATGCCGAGGTCGGTGGGCTCAGGGAACTCCGCCACCACCTTCGCAGGCAGGTGCGTGACCCTTCTCTGCACCTGTCGCACATGGACGACAGCGCGCACTCCGAGGAAAATCGGCCTGGACCCGATCACGATTCCTTGCTTGGTCCTATAGCTCCCGTTGTCCGAGATGACCACTGGGGTACCGCTGGACCCGGGAAGACCGACGCGTCGATCAGGAACGATGGTTCCCCGCGGTAACGATGGCGGGACGAGTGGCTGTAGTGCCTCTCCGCATGATCGGCGTCAAGTTCTTCGTGTCGTACAGCCCTCTCGGGTACCCGATGAAGGCCACCTCTTCGACCGCTCGGCGGGGAGGCCGTGCCCCTGTCCGGCTTCCGTGACGTGCGCAGGACGCGCAGCAGCACCGGGGAGGGCGGCGCACAAGGCGCGGCGGGGCGCGATCCGTCCTCCCGTGCGGGGGGGCCGCCGCCACGACGACCACCGTCATCGACCCTCGGCATGCCGAGTCGCTGTTCACGTCCGCCACCGGCTGGGTGTCCTGGCCCCGCCGCTGCGCTGGCCCCGGGCGGCTCCACGAGGTAGTCTTACCCCACCCCAGGTAGGGTGCCCCAGCGGCCGGGTCATGGGGGTCGGCCACGTCGGCGAGGGTGAGGAGGAGCACATGCTGCCGGAGCACCAGCGCAGCGTGCTCGCACGCTTGAGAACCGCACGCGGTCAGCTGGACGGCATCGTGCGGATGGTGGAACAGGACTCGTACTGCCCGGCCGTGATGAAGCAGCTCTCCGCGGTGCAGGGCCTGCTTGAGTCCGCCAGCCGCGCCGTGCTGCGCAACCACCTGGAGACGTGCGTGGCCGAGGCCGTCCGCGCCGGGCGGACCGAAGAGATCGTGGATGAGCTGATGGAGACGTTGAAGTACGACCGTCGCGCGCTGCGCCCAACCCTGAGCCACGACGAGCTCGGTGGCGTGGGCGCTGGAACGTGACGACGAGGAGGATGCCGGTGAGCGACACGATCGCACGCCGCTCGCGCAGCCTCGACTTCGACGTCGAGGGGATGACCTGCGGGTCGTGCGCCGCGCGCGTGCAGAAGACCCTCAGCCGCCAACCCGGGGTCGTGGACGCCGAGGTGAACTTCGCGACCGGCCGAGCACGTGTCGAGGTCGAGCCGGAGGTGGACGAGGCCACGCTCGCCGAGGCGGTGGATCGACTCGGCTACCGGCTGCGGCACAGCGGCGTCACCACCCTCGACCTTCAGGTCGAGGGCATGACCTGCGGATCGTGCGCCGCGCGCGTGCAGAAGGCCCTCAGCCGCCAACCCGGGGTGGTACGCGCCGACGTCAACTTCGCGACCGCTCGTGCGCGGGTGGAGCTCGACCACGGTGTGGCCTCCGTGGAGGCCCTGCAGGCCGCGGTCGACCAGGCCGGTTACGGCCTGTCGCCGGCCGCGGAGCTGTCGCGTGAGGTGGCCGGGGACGAGGACCCCGAGGAGGCCGCCCGGCGCGGGTGGCTGCGGCGGGTCCTGATCGCCTGGCCGCTCGGCCTGGCCGTGATGGCGCTGGCGTTCCTGCCGGGCGGCGCCGGCGAGACCACAACCGGTCGGTGGCTGCAGTTCGCGCTGGCCACGCCGGTGCAGTGGTGGGTCGGCTGGCCGTTCCTGCGCGAAGCCGCCAGACGCGCCCGTCACCTCACCGCCAACATGGACACGTTGATCGCGCTGGGCACCCTGGCCGCCTACGTCTACTCGACCGTCGTGCTGTTCACCGGCGGCGAGGTGTACTTCGACACCGCCGCGCTGATCATCGCGTTCCTGGTGCTGGGCCGCTACTTCGAGGCGCGCGCCAAGAGCCGCGCCGGCAGAGCGATCCGCGCCCTGCTGGAGCTCGGAGCCCGTGAGGCCCGCGTGGTGCGTGACGGCCGGGAGGTCATGGTTGCGATCGAGCAGGTGCGCGTCGGCGACCTGCTGCGGGTCCGCCCTGGCGAGAAGATCCCCACCGACGGCGTGGTCGTGGCCGGGGCGTCGGCGGTGGACGAGTCGATGCTGACCGGCGAGTCGCTCCCGGTGGACAAGGCCGAGGGCAGCAAGGTGGCCGGCGCCACCGTCAACAGCTCCGGCGTGTTGACCGTGCGGGCCACCGCGGTGGGCGCCGAGACCGCGCTCGCCCAGATCGTGCGGCAGGTCGAGGAGGCGCAGGCGGGCAAGGCCGCGGTCCAGCGGCTGGCCGACCGCATCTCGGCCGTGTTCGTGCCGGCGGTCATCGGCATCGCCGCGCTCACCTTCGCAGGTTGGTCGCTGCTCGCCGGCGACGCGGTCGGCGGGCTGGTCGCCGCGGTCGCGGTGCTGATCATCGCCTGCCCGTGCGCGCTGGGTCTGGCCACTCCCACGGCGATCATGGTCGGCACCGGGCGGGGCGCCGACCTGGGCATCCTCATCAAGGGCGTCGAGGCGCTCGAGCGCACCCGCACGATCACCACGGTGGTGTTCGACAAGACCGGGACGCTGACCCGTGGCGAGATGGCACTCACCGACGTGGTGGCCGGGGCGGGGACGGAGGAGGTCGCGCTCCTGCGGCGGGCCGGCGCGGTCGAGGCCGACAGCGAGCATCCCATCGGCCGGGCCGTGGCCGCGGCGGCGCGGCGGCGCGGGATCGACCTGCCCACCGTGACCGGGTTCGAGGCGGTCGCCGGCCACGGCGTGCGTGGGGAGGTCGCCGGCACCGCGGTGTGGGTGGGCCGCCGCAAGCTGGCCGCCGAGGCCGGCCTGGTGGTCCCCGACAGGCTCGACGACGCGGCGACGACCCTCGAGGAGCAGGGTAAGACGGCCGTGTTCGCCGGTTGGGACGGCGAGGTGCGGGGCGTGCTCGCGGTCGCCGACACCCTCAAGGACGACGCCGCCGGCGTGGTCGAGCGCCTGCACCGCATGGGGCTGGAGGTAGCGATGATCACGGGTGACAACGCCCGCACCGCCGCGGCCATCGCCCGCCAGGTCGGCATCGATCGGGTCCTGGCCGAGGTGCTGCCGCGGGACAAGAGGAGCGAGATCGAGCGGCTGCAACGCGACGGCGAGGTCGTCGCCATGGTCGGCGACGGGGTCAACGACGCCCCGGCGCTGGTGCAGGCCGACCTCGGCATCGCCATCGGCACCGGCACCGACGTCGCCATCGAGTCCAGCGACCTCACCCTGATGCGCGACCGTCTGGACGGTGTGGTGACCGCGATCCAGCTGTCACGCCGCACCTACCGCACGATCCTGCAGAACCTGGGCTGGGCGTTCGTCTACAACACCGGGGCCATCCCGCTGGCCGCCGTGGGGCTGCTCAACCCGATCATCGCCGGCGCCGCCATGGCCTTCTCGTCGGTCAGCGTGGTCACCAACTCGCTGCGGCTGCGCCGCTTCGGTCGCGACCCGCAGCAGCACGCGGCCTGACCGACGACGCGAGGAACGGGGAGCCATCGGGCACCACTCGATCGTGCGTCGCCACGGTCACCGGCGCCCTCCAACACGCACGATCCGCGGGGTCCGAGACTCCCACGACCGGCCACTCGATCGTGCGTCGCCACAGTCACCGGCGCCCTCCAACACGCACGATCCGCGGGGTCCGAGACTCCCACTACCGGCACCACTCGATCGTGCGTCACCACGGTCACCGGCGCCCTCCAACACGCACGATCGGGCGGTTTCGCCCAGCACCCGCCAGCGCCGTCCCTCGACGTCTTCGGGATCGCCGTCGGGGAAGGTGATGCTCGGCCAGCGTTCCACGTGGAGGAAGTCCGGGGCACGCAGGTGTGTGTCGCGGTCCTCCTCGGCGGTGTCGATCGTGTCGGCGTCGATGCTGACCTCCACGGAGGAGCGGGAGGGTTCGTCGTCGATGTGGATCTGGCCCGAGAAGCCGGTGAACCGCCCGCGCACCCTGGCGATCATCAGGTGCCGGGCGATGAACTCGATGGTGGTGTGGGCAGGGTTGATCTGGTCGTTGCCCGGGGGGGGACGCACCTCGAGATGCTGCCAGGTCCGCGTCATCACGCGGGCTCCGATGCCCGTCCGGCCCACCCGTCGGGCGCCGGCGTGGCACCGCGTTTCCCGCCCGGCTCGCCACCGGCCGAAGCGGTGACCCAGGTCCCCGACGGGTGCGCGCGGACCGCGCATACGGCATGACGCCGGGCCGGATGCGGCCTTGCCTGGGACGCGCACGCGACGATGCACGAGGATCCATGGCGGGTGTGCGACAGGTGAGGGCGCCGCGCGGCCGCGTGTGCAGCTGCCGCGGCTGGCCGCAGGAGGCCGCGCTGCGGATGCTGATGAACAACCTCGACCCTGAGGTCGCCGAGCGGCCACAGGACCTGGTGGTCTACGGGGGGTCGGGTCGGGCGGCGCGGTCGTGGGAGGCCTTCGACGCGATCGTCCGCTCGCTGCGGGCGCTGCAGGACGACGAGACCTTGCTAGTGCAGTCCGGGAAGCCGGTCGGGGTCCTGCGCACGCACGAGTGGGCGCCCCGGGTGCTGCTGGCCAACTCGCTCCTGGTGCCGGAGTGGGCGGACTGGGAGACCTTCTGGGAGCTCGAGGCAGCAGGCCTCACGATGTACGGGCAGATGACCGCCGGCTCCTGGATCTACATCGGCACCCAGGGGATCCTGCAGGGCACCTACGAGACGTTCGCCGCGCTCGCCCGCCAGCGCTTCGGCGAGAGCTTGCGAGGGACGCTCACCCTCACCTCGGGCCTCGGGGGCATGGGCGGGGCGCAGCCTCTGGCCGTGACCATGAACGAGGGCGTGGTCCTCTGCGTGGAGGTTGATCCGGCGCGCGTCCGACGTCGGGTGCGGACCGGTTACCTCGACGAGGTCGCGGACTCCCTCGATGACGCGGTGGACCTGAGCCTGACGGCGAGGCGGCAGGGCCGGCCGCTGTCGGTCGGCGTGGTCGGCAACGCCGCGGAGGTGCTCCCCCAGCTGCTGCGCCGCGGTGTGGACGTGGATGCCGTCACCGACCAGACCTCCGCCCACGACCCGCTCCACGGCTACGTCCCGGCGGGCCTGACCCTGCACGAAGCCGCCGAGCTGCGCGTCCGCGACCCGAGGGGGTACGTCCAGCGGGCGCGCGCCTCCATAGCGACCCACTGCGCGGCGATGGTCGGGTTCCAGAAGGCGGGTGCGGTGGTGTTCGACTACGGCAACAACCTGCGGGGGGAAGCCAAGCTGGGCGGGTTCGCCGACGCCTTCGCCTACCCGGGGTTCGTGCCAGCGTTCATCCGGCCGCTGTTCTGCGAGGGCAAGGGACCCTTCCGCTGGGTGGCGCTGTCGGGCGACGAGCGCGACATCCACGTCACCGACCGGGTAGTGGCCGACCTCTTCCCCGAGGACAGGGCGCTGGCCCGGTGGCTGGAGCTGGCCGGCGAGCGCGTGGCCTTCCAGGGCCTGCCGGCCCGGATCTGCTGGCTGGGCTACGGCGAGCGTCACCGCGCGGGCCTGGCCTTCAACCGCCTGGTGCGCACGGGCGAGGTCGGCGCGCCGATCGTGATCGGCCGCGACCACCTCGACGCCGGCTCGGTGGCGTCGCCGTACCGCGAGACGGAGGGGATGCTCGACGGGTCCGACGCGATCGCCGACTGGCCGATCCTGAACGCCCTCGTCGCGACCTCGTCGGGGGCGTCGTGGGTGAGCGTCCACCACGGCGGGGGTGTGGGCATCGGCAAGGCGATCCACGCCGGCCAGGTCGCGGTGGCCGAGGGCACCGAGCTGGCGGAGCGCAAGCTCGAGCGGGTACTGACCAACGACCCGGCCACAGGCGTGCTGCGCCACGCCGACGCCGGCTACGACCGCGCCCGCGAGGTCGCCCGCTCGCGCGGCGTGACCTCCCCGATGCTGAACGATGGCTGAGCCCGGCGACGTCCGCCGAGGGGCGAGCGCGTGGTTCGCCGACCTGGCATGGCTGCCCGACCCGGCGGGTGGACGGGTCGCTCACCGTGTGGTGATCGAGACGGCCGAGGACCGCATCACGGCGGTGGGCGAGGACCGCCCACCACCGCCCGGCGCCACACGCCTACCGGGGCTGGTCCTGCCTGGCCTCGCCAACGCGCACAGCCACGCCTTCCACCGCGCCCTGCGCGGCCGCGTCGAGACGTGCGGCGGCAGCTTCTGGACCTGGCGTGACCGGATGTACGCGCTGGCCGACCGTCTCGACCCCGACCACTACCGCGACCTGGCCTGCGCCACCTACTGCGAGATGGCCCTGGCCGGGGTTACCACGGTCGGCGAGTTCCACTACCTGCACCACGCGCCGTCGGGGCGACCCTACGCCGAGGCCAACGTCATGCAGGCGGCCCTGGCCGAGGCGGCCGCCGATGCGGGGGTCCGCGTCACCCTGCTCGACACCTGCTACCTGCGAGGCGGGTTCGACCAGCCGCTGCAGGGGGTACAGCGTCGCTTCGCCGACGGCGACGTCCAGCGCTGGGCCGAACGGGCCTCGAGCCGGCGCCCCGACGGTCACGTCGCGCTGGGCGCAGCGATCCACTCGGTGCGCGCGGTCGATCCCACCGCCATGGAGGTGGTGCGCGACTGGGCGGCCGACCGGGGCGCCCCCCTGCACGTGCACGTCTCGGAGCAACCGGCCGAGAACGCGGCCTGCCTGGTCGCCACCGGCCGCACCCCCGCGGGGCTGCTGGCCGAGCGCGGCGTGCTCGGCGCCCGCACCACCGCCGTGCACGCCACCCACCTCACCGACGACGACATCCGGCTGCTCGGCTCCAGCCGCAGCGCGGCATGCCTGTGCCCCACCACCGAGCGGGCCCTCGGGGACGGGGTCGGTCCGGCGGCGGCGCTGCACGCGGCCGGCAGCCCACTGTGCGTCGGGTCGGACAGCCACGCCATGGTGGACCTGTTCGAGGAGGCGCGGGCGGTCGAGCTCAACCAGCGGCTGGCGAGCGGGGAGCGTGGCCGCCACCGCCCCGAGCAGCTCCTGCACGCGGCCACCCGCGCCGGGATGCTGGCGCTGGGATGGGACGGTGGCGAGCTCGCCCGTGGCCGGCTCTGCGACCTGGTCGCGGTCGACCTCGCCTCCCCGCGGCTGGCGGGCTTCCGACGCCAGGACGGCCCCGCCTTCGTCGTGTTCGCTGCGACCGCCGCCGACGTGACCCACGTGGTCGTAGGCGGCCGTCTGGTGGTCGAGGACCGCCGTCATCGGCTGGTGGAGGACGTGCGTGGGGAGCTGCACCGGGCGATCGGACGGGCGGTCGGGGCGTGACCGCGATCCTGCTACGCAACATCGGCCGGCTGATCACGGCGGTCGACCCGCCGGTGCGGGTGGGCGCCGCACTGTGCGTCGAGGGCGACCGCATCGTCTGGATCGGCGGCGACCACGAGCGTCCACCGACGGGGCTCGGAGCCCGCGTCGCCGAGGAGGTGGACGTCGGCGGCGGGCTGGTCACCCCCGGCCTGATCGACGCCCACACCCACCCGGTCTACGCCGGGCAGCGGTTCGCCGAGTTCACCGACCGCAGCGCCGGCCGGGCCTACGACGATCTGGGAACGGACGCCGGCATCTGGGCGACGGTACGGGCCACGCGGACGGCCGCCGCGGCCGACCTGGAGACGCTGGTGCAACGGCGGCTCGCGTCCTGGCTGTGGCAGGGCACCACCACCGTCGAGGCGAAGACCGGCTACCACCTCGAGCGCGACGGGGAGCTGGCCGACGTGCGGCTGCTGGACCGCCTCCGACGCAACCCCGCGCTGCCCGACCTGTCCATCACCTTCCTGGCCGCTCACGCCGTGCCGCCGGAGGCCGCCGGCGACGCCGACAGCTACACCGAGCGAGCCGCCGGCTGGAGCGGCGACGCGGCCGCCGAGGGGGCCGACGGATGTGACGTGTTCTGCGACCGCGGCTACTTCTCGGTGCGGCAGGCCCATCGCATCCTGACGGCCGGCGCGGCTGCCGGGCTGACCTCGCGGATCCACGCCGACGAACTGGCCCGCACGGGCGGGGCGCGGCTCGCCGCGGAGCTAGGGGCGGCGTCGGCCGACCACCTGCTGCGCAGCACCCGCGACGACGCCGCCGCCCTGGCCGCAGCCGGCGTGGTCGCCACCCTGTGCCCGGCCACCGCGCTGTCCATGGGCGCCCGACCCGACGTGGCGGCCCTGCGCGCGGCCGGCACCACCCTCGCGCTCGGCAGCGACCACAACCCCGGCACCAGCGGGGTCACCAGCATGAGCCTGGTGGTGGCGCTGGCGGTGGGCGGGCTGGGACTGTCGGTCCACGAGGCTCTGCGGGCGGCCACGGTCGGCGGGGCGCGTTCCCTGCGCCTGCCCGACCGTGGCACCGTGGCCGTCGGCCAACGCGCGGACCTGGTGTGGTGGGACGCCGAGCACGAGGGCGCCTTCGGCTGGGCGTGGGGGCTGCGACCGCACCGCGTCTGGCGTGCCGGCCGGTCCGTGGATCGCCCCGGAGGGGCGGGCTAGCAGCGGAGCGCGGACCGGACTCGGCCGGTCGCACCGGTCGCCGCCTCCGGGCCGGCCGGGCGCATGCTTCGCTGCCGGGGGAGGGTGTCATCATGCAGCTGGTCAGCGGAGGTGCTTCCCAGCGCCTCACCGAGAAGATCGGTGCCGAGCTCGGTGTCGAGCCGCTGCGGAGGGAGCTGTCGCGCTTCCCGGACGGCGAGATCCACGTCGAGCTGTCCGGGGACGTCCGTGACGAGGACGTATACCTGGTGCAGTCGACCGGACCGCCGGTCCAGGAGCACCTCGCGGAGCTGATCCTGCTGGCGGACGCCGCGTACCGGGCGGGCGCCGCCCGTCTCAACGCCGTGATCCCCTACCTGGCGTACGCCCGTCAGGACCGGCGCACCGCGCCGGGGGAACCGGTGGCGCTGCGCGTGGTCGCCGACCTCCTGAGCGCGTCGCACGTGCACCGCATCGTGGTGGTGGATCCTCACACCCCGGACGTCGAATCGATCTTCAGCGTCCCGGTGGAGACCACCACCGCGGTGCCCGACCTGGCTGAGGCGCTGGCGGCAGCGCTCGACGGGCCTGCCGTGCTGGTCGCCCCCGACCTGGGCGCGGCGAAGCTCGCCGAGGTGTACGCCGCACACCTGGGTCTCGAGGTGGCCATCGTCCGCAAGACGCGCGTGTCCGGTGACGAGGTGCAGACCACCGGCCTGATCGGCGACGTCACCGGCCGCACGCCCGTGGTGATCGACGACATCGTGGCCACCGGGGGCACGATCGCGTCCGCCGTCAGAGTGCTGCTCGACGCGGGCGCGTCCGCGCCCGTGATGGTGGCGGCGACCCACTGCCTGCTGGTCGGGCCGGCCGAGGAACGGCTGTCGCAGGTACCGATCGGGCGCCTGTGGACGACCGACAGCCTGGTGGTCGAGCCTCGGGAGCTGACCGTGGAGGTGATCAGCCTGGCGGGCCGGCTCGCGGAGGTCGTCCGCCGGCTGCACGCCGGCGAGCCACTCGCCGAGCTCGCTCTCCACCGCTGACGGCCCGCGCTGGGGCGGCCAGCGCGTCGATGACGGCGGCGCGGTCGCGTTTCACCCGACGGCGTGCAGCAAGCCAGGCCACCGGAGGCTCCGTCGTGCCCGGACGGTCACAGCGTGATGACGTGGTCCGGGGGATCGGTCGAGAGGGCCGCGTAGAGGTCCGGGAAGCAGCCCACCGTGACACCGTCGACCACGTTCATGGGCTTGCAGTCCCCCGGCTCGCCCTCCGCCAGCCCGCGGGCGAGCGCGCACTGGTCACACATCATCAGCAGCATGCCGCGTTCCGTCGCCTGACGAGCCAGACGCTCGCCGAGCGGGTCGCCCGCGCGCAGGACCCAGTTGTTGTCGTCGAAGAAGAACATGCCGACGACGTCGGCACCGTGCGAACCCTCCTCCAGCTGCGGCAGGACCATCTGCCCCACCTTGTAGGCGGCGGCGCTGGGGTTCGCGAGGACGTAGGCGACCTTCATGCAAGCTCCTCGGGACGGGACGCCGCATCCTACGAAGCTCTCCGCGACGCCGCTGCCAGCGGTCTGCGACCGCCGCCCCGACCGCCCGCCCCTGGCGGCTGGCACCGCCCCGGACGCCACCGTCCGTGGACGTCTCAGACGGCGCGGTCCAGGACCCGCCGCCCCTCCGCCGCCAACGCGGCGACGTCGACACCGGTCTCGTCCGCCAGCAGCCGGCGGAGCATCGGAGGCACACCGTCGAGGGCCCCCAGCACGCGTGCCAGCATGGAGCGAAGCTGCTGCATCCTGGCAGCCTCCTCGGCCGGTGTGACCAGGTCGTCGGCGATCGCGGCGTCCGACCGCGAGGCCACGATCGGCTCCGGGACCCCCCGGACCCAGACGTCGGTCCGCCGCCCAGGACCACGGTCCTCGACGATCGGTTCGATCGCCACGACCTCGTCGGACCGCACGTACTTGCCGTAGCCGAGGGCGATCAGCTGACCCGGTTGGATGCGCACCGGCTCGCTCCCTGTTCGCTGTCGACAGGGTCCCACACGGCGACCCGGCGGGCACCTACCAGCGGGGGAACGGCCCTCGCGAGCGCTGCGAGCGGCCCACCTCGACATCGCCTACCGTCACGGCACCCGAACGGGGGTCCCCGGCCGACTGGGGGGGTGCAGCGGGTGAGCGACGCGGTGACGGTGGTGTGGCTGCACGGAGGCGGCTGCGACGGCTGCACCATGTCCGTGCTCGGTGCGACGTCACCTCGACTCGAGGAGCTGCTGGCCGGCACGCTCAGCAGGTCCGACATACGGATCGTCCACCCGCAACTCGTGCTCGAGGCGGGACGGGACTACGTGGAACGGCTCGAACGTGCACGGCGTGGAGAGATCGACCCCTACCTGCTGGTGGTCGAAGGTTCGATGCTCGACCAGTCGCGTGCCGGCACCGGTAGCTTCTCCCGTCTCGGCCAGCGCGACGGTGCGCCGGTCACGGTCGAGCGGTGGGTGAGCGACCTCTCGACGGGCGCCGAGGTCGTGGTGGCCATCGGGACGTGTGCCACGTGGGGGGGCATACCGGCCGCGACCGGCAGCGTCACCGGCGCGACCGGTGTCGGGGCGCTGCTCGGCGCGGGCTTCCGCAGCCGCGCAGGTCTCCCTGTGGTCAACGTGCCGGGGTGTGCGCCCAGCGGCGACGCCTTCCTCGAGACCGTCCAGTACCTGGTCCTTCACCTCGAAGGGGTGGTGCCCTTCGACATCGACGAACTGGGTCGGCCGCGCTGGCTGTACGCGGAGGAGACGCCGCTGCGCCGGGCGAGGGTCCACGGCGTGCGACGCGAACCGGCCGAGCCGCTCACCGCACCCTGCCCGGTCCCCCACCGCGGCTGGATCAATCGGCTCGGTGGCTGCGCGGTGGTGGGCGGCGACTGCAACGGGTGCACCCGTCCAGACTTCCCCGACCGCACGTTGCCGTTGGTGGCCGCCGCGGGGAGGTAGGGCGTGTGCTTCGAGAACCTCCCGATCGTCTTCGACGAGGCCGGCGAGCCCCACCTGGACGACAGCCGCGGGTTCGGTCTCGAGAGGGGGCCGAGGGACACCCCGCAGCCGGATCCGGACCCGTCGGAGGCGGCCGGCAGGGAGTTCGCCATCGACCCGGTCACACGGGTCGCAGGCGCCTTGGCGTTCCACACCACGGTGGACCTCCACGCCCGGGCGGTGACGACCGCCCACTCCCAGGCGGTGCTGTTCCGTGGCTACGAGTTGATCCTGCGCGGGCGCGATCCGCTGGAAGCGATCGAGATCTCGTCCCGGGCGTGCGGGGTGTGCGGAGGGGTGCACTCCACGTGCGCGGCGATGGCGCTGGAGATGACCTTCGGCGTGGCGCCGCCACCGCTGACGGTGATCGCCCGCAACCTGGCCGAGGCGGCCGAGCTGCTCTACGACCACTGCCTGCACCTCTTCCTCCTGGCCGGGCCCGACTACTCCGAGGAGATGGTGACGCGGACCAACCCCCGGCTGTGGCAGCGAGCCCAGCGTGCGGCCGCCCCCCACGCCCGCACGCACGGCAAGGTCACGATCGCGGAGATCATGACGGGACTCAACCCGCTGCGCGGGGAGTTCGTCACCGAGGCCCTGGAGGTGACCCGGGCAGGCCGGGAGATCGTGTCCCTCATCTACGGCAAGTACCCCCACCCCTCCGCTGTCGTCCCGGCCGGGCTCGGGACCCGCCTGGACCATGCCACCCTCAACCAGGTGCTGGCGCGCATGGTCCGCCTACTGGACTACGCCAAGCGGGTGGCGACTCTGTGGGACGACCTGATCGAGTTCTTCTACGCCGCCGACCCCGCCTACCGCCAGGTCGGGATCCGCCAGGCCAACCTGATCAGCACCGGGATCTGGGACGATCCCGACGTCTACGACGCCGCCTACGCCCACGCCGACACGTGGGGACGCAACCGCCTGTCCACGCCCGGGGTGGTCATCGACGGGGAACTGCGTACGACCCGGCTGCGGCAGATCGACCTGGGCATCGAGGAGTTCGTCGACCACTCGTTCTACGAACGCTGGGCGGATGGTGCCACCACAACGCCGGACGGGGCGCCGCTCAGCCCCTTCCACCCGTCGAACAAGCGCACGCTGCCCCGGCCGGAGGCCACCAGCTGGAAAGGCCGCTACTCGTGGGCGACCGCCCCGCGGTGGGATCGCCGCCCCGCGGAGTCCGGCCCCCTGGCCCGCCAGTGGATCACCGTGGCAGCCGGGCTGGTCGAGACCGAGTTCATCCGGACCGAGCCCGGGCTGTTGCGGATCACGGTGCCGGAGAGCACGCTGCCCGAGACGGTCATCACCTGGCGTGTCCCCGACGTGGTCAACGCCTTCGAACGGCTCCGCGCCCGCGCCGTGCACGTGGCCTACTGTCTGATGGCCGGCTACACGTTCCTGCTGCGCGCCTTCGACGTGTTCCGCAGCGAACGGACCGAGATGAGCTCCGCGTTCGAGGTGGCCGACGGCGTGGGCGTCGGCTTCTGGGAGGCGGGCCGAGGGACGCTCACCCACTACTGCCGGGTGGAGGACGCGCGGCTGGCCAACTACCAGATCCTGACCCCGTCGACCTGGATGGCCTCCCCCCGCGATCCGTGGGGCGTCCCCGGTCCCTACGAGGAAGCCGTGCTTAACACCCCCATCCTGGAAGAGGTGTCCGACCCCGACAACTTCGTCGGCATCGACATCCTGCGGACGGTTCGCAGCTTCGATCCGTGCCTTCCCTGCGCCGTCCACCTGCACACCGGCGGGGGCACGGTCGTGCGGGAGGCGACCAGCTGCGCCTGCGGCCTGGACTGATATGAGCGACGACGTCCGCGCGGACTCCGGAGGCGGCGGATCGCAGGACTCTGGGCACGACGCGGCCGCCCGCGGTGACGAGCGGACCGTCACCCGTCAGCTGTCGCAGGCGCTCGACGCGCTGGCCGACGTCCAACTGGAGCTGGACCGCGAGCACCTGCGCCGCGTCCAGACGGAAGCCCTGCTCGACCGACTGTTCGGATCGCTGTCGGACGCGGTGCTGGTCGTCGACCCGCACGGCGCGGTGACTCGCGCCAACGCGGCTGCCACGCAGCTCCTCGGAAGGACGATGGAGGAGCTGCTCGGGGCCGACGCCGCCACGCTGTACCGCGACCGCGTCCCCGCGACCCCGTGGGGCCTGATGGAGGCCGCGCCCGACGGGCAGCTGTCGCTGGAAACTGCGGTCGCGCGCCCCGACGGTCGCGGGCGCCAGGTCAGCCTGTCCTGTGCGATCGTGCGCGACGCGGACGGCAAGGTGCACGGTGCCATCCACGCGGCACGCGACCTCAGCCAGGTGCACCGTCTCCTGCGCGAGGTGGAGGCAGCCGAGTCGCGGTGGCGGCTATTGGCCCACGTCGGCGCCCAGTTGGCGGACGCCCTGGACCCGCGCCACGCGCTCGACGGGATCGTCGAACGGCTGGAGAAGGACACCGGCTGCAGCCTCGCCGTGGTGTTGAGCGACGAGGGGGTGATCCGACGCGTGTCGATGTCCCCGGGAGCCCCCGACGGCGACCTGCTGGTGGGTCTGCAGCACACCGCACCTCCGCCCGGCACGGCGCTCTCACGGGTCATCACCGGCGGTCAAACCGTGCACGCGCCGACCGTCGAGCGGGGGTTCCCGCTGATCGGGCCGGGATGGGAACAGGTGCGATCGGCGGCGGTGCTACCGCTGCACACGGAGACGGGCACGGTCGGTGCGCTGGTGGTCGTGTCCACGGAGCCGGGGTCGGTGGACGAGTCCACCGTCGGGCTGATGGAGGAGGTCGCCGCCCGCCTCGCCCTCAGCGTGTCCAACGCATTGCTGCGCGACAGGCTGGTCGAACACCGCGCCCGGGAGGAGGCGGCCCGCTACCGCAACGAGATCCTGGCCGCCATCTCCCACGACATGAAGACGCCCCTGTCGGTGCTCGTGGGACTGGTGGACACGCTGGAGGGGTTCGGGGAAAGCCACGACCCGGCCGAGCTGCAGCAGATGCGCCTGGGTCTGGGACGGCAGGTGGGCCGTCTGCGGAGGCTCGTGGTGCAGTTCCTCGACTACATCCGTCTCGAGGCGGGGCTCGATCTGTCGGTGTCGCCGGTCCCCACCGACGTGCGCGCGATCGTGGCCGCGGTGACCGACAGCACCTCCGCGTCGCGGAGGGTCGAGGTCGACGTGCCTGACGACCTGCCGCCGGTGCTGGCCGACGAGAGCCGGCTGGACCTGGCCCTGGGCAACCTGGTCTCCAACGCGTTGAAGTACGCTCCCGCCGACGCGCCGGTGACGATCACCGCGCGCGAGGCGGGTCGCAACGTGGAGCTCAGCGTCATCGACCGGGGGCCCGGCATCCCGCCCGCCGACCAGGCGAAGCTGTTCGATAAGTTCACGCGCAGCCCCGACACGACCGGTGTCGAGGGCACCGGCCTGGGCCTGTACATGACCCGGCAGATCATGCGCAGCCAGGGTGGGGACGTGCGGGTGGCCAGCCGCCCCGGGGAGGGGAGCCGGTTCACCTTGGTGCTCCCACGTGCTACAGGGGAGGTCGGCTGATGAAGCGGGTGCTGCTCGTCGACGACGAGGAGGACGTCCGGCTCCTGCTCCGTCTCGCGCTGAGCCGACGGGACTGGACGGTGGACGAGGCGTCCTCAGGGCAGGAGGCGCTCGCGCGCTGCGGGACAAACACCTACGACGCCATCGTGCTCGACCAGCGGATGCCGCGCATGACCGGGATCGAGGTCGCCCGGCAGCTGCGCGACGACGGCATCGAGACACCGATCGTGCTGTTCTCGGCGTTCCTGGATCCCGCGGTGGAGGCGCAGGCTCGGGAGGTGGGGCTGGTCGCCATCCCCAAGGACGACCTGCAGCGGCTCGTCGACGCGCTACCCAGCGACCCCGCCGCTGAGTGAGCAGCCGTCAGAGGCCGCCGTCCTGGAGGCCGGGGCGGTCGCACGCGGCACCCCGCAACTGGCGGGCGGGTGCGCGGCGGCGGACCTCCCCGTCGACCAGTGCGAGCAGGTCTGGCAGCCGTGCCGAGACCGTGGCCGACAGCCGCTCGGAGAACACCGTCTGGGCCGGCTCCACCTCGATCACGACGGTGTCGGCCGGCAGCGCCCCGAAGTAGCTGGTCACCGCGAGGATGTGGTCGAGGTCGATCACCCCGGCGGCGCTCTCGCCGAGGCGTCGCTGGAGGTCGGCCTCGTCGGTGGTGTCGCAGGAAGGCCGGTAGCGGCGCACCGTCCCGGGGTGGTCGCCTCGTGGGAAGCCCGCCACCACCACCAGCGCCGCGGGACGGAGCTCCCACAGCCGGTGCAGGACACGCTGAGCGGCCACGGTCAGTTCCTCCAGGACGACGTCGGCCGGCCATCCATGCCCGCGGTAGCGGCGGACGAAACGGGGGCCGAGATCGAGGTCTCCCGACCAGGGGTTGCCGACACCCGCGACCAGTCGTGGCAGGGCTCCCTCCGGATCGCGGGGGCAGGCGGGGCGACACGGACGGCACCCTAGCCACCACGGCGCGCCCGCCCGCAGCCGCACGTGCACGCGTGCCATCAGGCGTAGCGCTGTTCCAGGTCGAGGGTGAGCGTCGAGACCGGCCGCGGCACCGAAGAGGGGATCAGGCGTAGCGCTGTTCCAGGCGGCGGTGGGCGTCGAGGTCCACCACCGCACCGAACTCGTCGAACGGGACGAGCAGTTGCAGGTCGTCGCGCAGCGTGCCCTTCGCGCGCAGAGCCCCGAAGGTCTGCCGCAGGGCGCGAGCGGTCGCCAGGAGACCGCTGAGGGGGGTGACGATGAGGTCGTACCCCAGGTCGTGCAGCTCCCTGGTGGTCAGCAACGGGGTCCGGCCACCCTCGATCATGTTGGCAACGCGCACCACGCCGTCGACCTCTCCGGCGACGCGTTCCAGCTCCTCGCGGCTCTGTGGAGCCTCGACGAAGATCGCGTCCACTCCGAGATCGCGGGCCGCCTTGGCGCGGGCGATGGCGTCGTCCAGGGAGACGGCGGCCCGCGCGTCGGTGCGGGCCACCACGAACAGGTCCACCCCGTCGTCGCGCAGGTCCAGCACGGCACGCAGCTTGGCCAGCCACTCCCCGCGTTCGACGACCTGCTTGCCAGCGAAGTGGCCGCACTTCTTGGGCCAGCGCTGGTCCTCGAGGAACAGCCCCGCCGCGCCGGCCCGGTGCAACAGCTGGGCGGTGCGGACGGCGTTGAGCGGGTTGCCGTAGCCGGTGTCGGCGTCCACGATCACCGGCCGGTTCGTGTTGGTGCAGACGGTCGCGGCGGCGTCGACGATCTCGGTCTGCGTGAGGTAGCCGTAGTCGGGCATGCCCAGCCGGGACGCCGACACCGAGTAGCCGGAGATGAACAGCACCTCGAAGCCGGCTTCGTCGGCGAGGCGGGCGGACAATGCGTCGTAGACGCCGGGCATGTTGACCGTGGCTCCGCCGCCCAGCCGTTGGCGGATGGTCGCGGCGGCGCTGACTGCCGTCATGGTCCCGGGCCTCCGTCGTGGACGAACCCTCGCGTGTGGCGACGCGCACGATACGCCGTCGTGCTCGGCCGGCCCGTACCCGTCGTCGTGGGTGGGGGGGCCCGCAGGTCGACGCCGCGGTTGGCTCCTGATCGTCCGCCACCTACATCCGTCGCCGCGCGGGAGGCCGGTGGTGGGTGGACCGCGGAAGAGGAGCCTCGACGCTCCCGACGAGCGGGTCCGGTTCGAGGGCATCAGCGCCGACATCGTGCGGATCGGCGACGCCTCCGTCTCGCCGAACGTGTAGGGCCCGGGACCCACGGTGCGCTGGGCGGGCGCCGGCTGACCGGCAACCCCCGAGCCGCCGAGAGCTGCCAGGCCCACCACGCCGGGGTGGTCCTGCAGGGGCGGCTGCGGGTGGAGATGGACGCCGGCCGGTCCTCGAATCGGGGCCCAACGACGTGTTCGACGTCCCGGCTGGCCACGATGGATGGGTGGTCAGCGACGAGCCGTTGCGGGCCTCCACTGGTCGGGGGTCCGCACCTGGCTGCCCGACCCCGAGTCCGGCGACCGGGTCGTCGCCACGCTGCTGTTCACCGACATCGTGGCGTCGACCGAGATCGCCGTGCGCATGGGCGATCAACGTGGCGTGAACTGCTCGGGCGGCACAACCGGGACGTGCGACTCGTCCTCGACCGTTTCCGGGGGCGGGAGATCACCACGACGGGCGACGGGTTCCTGGCGGTCTTCGACTGGGCGGTGCGGGCGGTCCGCGCCGGGATCGCGAAACAGGACCGAGCGGCAGGGCTTCGGCTCCAGCTCCGGGTGGGGCTGCACACTGGCGAGGTCGAGGTGGTGGGCGACGACGTGCGAGGAGCTGCCGTGCACGAGGCTGCGCGGATCGCTGCGGCGGCGGCGCCTGGCGAGATCCGTGTCGTCGACCACCAGCTGGCGTCCGGCTCGGGACTGGACTTCCAGGACACGGGCGAGCGGGAACCCAAGGGCTTGAAGGGTGCCCGGAGGGTCTACGCCGCGAGCGGGTCGCTCACCGACGGTCGCAGCGGTCCCGCCCCAGCATGGATCGGGGCGTCGCGCCCCCCATCTCCAGGCCGATGGGCTCCACGCTCACCCGTCCGTCAGTCACGGTCGAACAACGGGAGGACACGTTCCGCCGCGGAGACGATCGCGGCCCCGTCGATGTCGACGAACGTCTCCGGGATGTCGAAGGCCGGCCAGGCGAACACCAGCTGGAAGATCTCGGCCGGAGGCAACGGCCACAGCCACAACGACGGCGACATCCTGCAGCCGTCCTGGGTGGCCCCACCTCCCCCGCCGTGTTCCACCAGCACCGGTCCGTTGACGGAGTCATCCGCATCGAACGGATGCGGTGTGGTCACGGTCGTTGCCTTGCGCCCATCACGGTAGGCGACGCCCCACCGCAGCAGGTCGGCTGGGAGCTCGCGGGCGACGACTCGGCGGTGCATGCGGTGACCGAGCATGGCCTCGTGCAGGTCGATCCACTCGTCGTCGCCCATACCCGGGGTCCGGCGCGCCGCGGTCAGCAGCCGCAGCACGCAGCCGTTGGAGAAGACGTCGGCGTGGGAGACCACGATCGCCAAGCCCTGCTGAGACACCAGCAGCTGGCGGAGCGGGACCAGCGCCGCAAGTTCGTCCTCCGGTGGAGCGAACCACTCCGGCACGGGAGGGGGCGCCGGCGGCTCCTCGTGCGGTCGTGGTGGCTCGAAGAACACGTCGATCCCGTCCGCCTTCGACAGTCCGAAGCACTAGCACGCGGGCGCCGCGCGGCGCGCAGCATCCGCGGGCTCGACGGCCGGTACCCGATCACCGCCGCCTCCCGAGGCATGCACCCGGCAGCGGCGGCGCGGGTCTCGAGGAGCAGCGTGGCCCGCGGTCAGCGAGCGGAACGCGGAAGACCGCTCTGGGCGTCCCGCTCGAACGTGTTCGGCCGTCCTGTACCGTCAGGGCCCATCACCCAGGAGCCGCGATGCCACAGAGCGCTGTGCGGGGGGCCATGTGGGCGGGTGATCGCTACGTGGAGCAGGCTGGTCATCATCGCCAGTTCGATGACTGGTTCGTCGATCGGCATCCTCCACGTCCGAGCGACCATGTCGTGGACGCCGGTTGCGGCAGTGGAGAGTTCACAGCTCACCTGGCCAGGCTCGTTCCCGACGGCAGGGTCGTGGGGGTCGAACCGGACCCGTCGATGTTGGAGGTCGCCAGAACCCACAAGGCCGACAACCTTCAGGTCCGCCAGGGCCGATTGCAGGAGCTGGACAGGCTGGTGGCGGCGGCGTCCGTGGATCTGGTGGTCAGTCGCGCGGTGTTCCACTGGATCCCGCTCGCGGACTACGGGCGCTGTTACGAGGCGATCCTGCAGATTCTGCGACCGGGCGGTTGGTTCCACGCGGAGTCCGCTGGCGCAGGCAACGTCCGCGGGGTCGTGGAGCTGCTGGATGACATCGCTTCGGAGCTCGACCTGGGGCCGGCCACCGTGACGTTCCCGGATGCGGGGGTCGCGTTCGACCTGCTGGAGGAGTCCGGGTTGGAGATCCCTCGCTCGGGCGTCACGACGGTGGCCCAGCGCCGCCCGTTCAACCAGGACCAGCTCTTGGGGTTCGTGCGTACGCAGGCCTCGCTGGCGTACGTCGCCGGGGTCACGGACGCGGTGCGCGAACAGTTCCTGCTGCGAGCCGAGGAACGCATCGACGAGTTGGGACGTCATGACGGGTCCCACGACCAGACCTTCGTGCGACTCGACGTGCTCTGCCGACGTCCCGTCTGATTCTCGATCGGGACCACCGAGACCGTACAGGGACATCCGCCTGCGAGCGGTAGGTTCCAGCAGTGACCACGCACGTGGACGGAGCAGTCGTGGCGGAGCCGGGGTTGCTGGACCACGACGCGATCGTGGTCGAGCAGGTGCGGAAGCTCTTCGAGCTGCGCAACCAGTACGGCCTGTTCGACACCGCCGGTCAGCGCATCGGGGCGATCGAGCAGGTCGAGCAGAGCCCGTTGCAGTTCTTGACCCGGCTGTTCAGCGATCTCGACGTCATGCTGCCCACAACGTTGGCCGTGGAGGACCAGAGCGGCCAGCCCGTCCTGCGGCTGCACAAGCCGTGGTTCCGCTGGAAGGTCGTGGTGAGCCGCTCGGACGGGACGGTCCTGGGCACGATCGCCAAGCAGGCACGCGTGGGCAAGGCCCGCTTCACCCTCGACGGTCCGGACGGCATGCGACTGGGCGAGGTGCGCGCGGAGAACTGGCGCGCGAGGCACTTCACCGTCCTCGACGGCTCCGGCCAGAAGGTCGCCGAAGTCACGAAGAAGTGGCGAGGCCTGGTCGCCGAGGCGCTCACCGACGCCGACACGTACGTCGTGGACCTCGGCGGCTCCACCCAACCTCTTCGCAGTCTCGCGCTTGCAGCAGCCTTGTCGATCGACGTGATCATGAAGCAGAAGGACACCTGACGGGCTGCTACCTCCATCCCCCCCGCCGTCAACGCGAACGACCGGAGGGCGGTTCTCATGACGACCAGAAGTCGTCTTGGATGCGAGGATCGCCGCTGAACCAGGCATCCGTGATCTTGCCGTCCCGCACGTGGTAGACGTCGACGACCCTGTCCTCGAGCCGGCGACCATGCCTCTCCGCACGCGTGACCTGCAGGGCCACCGTGTGGCGGTCGTTCGCGAGGACGTCGTGCAACTCGATCTCGAGCGTGCCACCGGATGCGTGGACGAGTTGGCGCACCAACGCCACGATCGCCTCGCGACCCGCAACGTGCGCGCCTGCGCCGTGCCAGACCGCGTCGGGCGCGAACTGGTCCTCCAAGGTCGAGATCACGATCCTTGATGGCCGCGAACAGGCGGCCGCACGACGTGCTCGTCAGGGTGGGTCATGACCGGTTCGTCGTCTCCGACGTGAGCGCATGGCCACTCCATGTGGACGAACGCCAGGCCCGTGGCCGGATCGCGCCGCGGAGTCAGCGCCGTTCCACCCCCGCCAGCGAGCTGGCGTCGCCGTCGCAGCTGCGGATCTGGGGAGGCAACTCGGGTCCCTTGCCGCCCTCGCGTGCGAGCGGGCCGAAGTGGGTGGGCAAGCTCAGCTGGAGGGCGTGCGCGATGGCCCGACGGTCGGCGAGCGGTCGCGCCAGTGCCAGCGCACACCCGTCGTGAGCTTCACGGGCACGTCGCCGCTGACGGCAGGGTCGTCGAGGAGCAGGACCACAGCTGGTCGGGCATGATGGCCATGGGCAGGAGGTCGACATGAGTCGGTGGGATGTCGAGCAGGCGGATCACGTCTTCGACAACACGACGTCCCGGCCAGGGCCGATCATCCGCAGTCGTCACATCGACACCGAGGCTGTCACGTCCGAGACCACGCACGCGGCTCACCCTGACGTCATGGTCTGTCCCACGTGCGGTCAGAAGTTGCCGGCTCTCGCCGTGGTCTGTCCCGACGACGGAGCACTTCTCGCGCAGGGGTCGTCGCAGGAGTGACCGCGATCGCGAGCATCCCACACCTCGAGGTGCTGGTCGAGCACCGGCACGACACGCCTGGAAGGATTGCGGAGGCCTGATTTGCGTGCTTAGTCTGGGCTCGTGCCAGCGCCCGGGTCGCGTCCGCCTCCGCCGCTCCACGAGGCTGAGCCCTCCCTGACACGTGCGCCGCCCTCAGATCGGCCCCGGGCTGCGTGGGACGCTGCTGACGCGTCGGCGCTCATCGATCCGACGAGCATGACACCGTGGGGTGATCCCGCGCAGCAGGACGCGCCGGTCCGCCAGCCGCTTCCCCTGGTGGCAGGGGCATCGGTCGCTCTGCTCGGGCTGGCGACGGGGGCAGGCCTGCTCGTGTTCTTCCTCACCGGACGGTCCCCCGTGCTCGGCGTGGTCGCGACCGTTGCGCTGGCAGGGTCCGCGACCACCGTTGTCCGGCGCCGGCTGTCCTCGCCAGCACGCCAGGCCGTCCGGCGTCGAGCCTGGGCGGGCGTCCGGGCTGGACTGCTGGCCACCGTCGTCTACGACGTCACCCGCCTCCTGGTGGTCCAGGTCACCGCCGTGCCGGTGCGGCCCTTCGAGGCGGTGCCGCTGTTCGGTCAGGTGCTCGTCGGCGCCTCCTCGGGCTCGGTCCTCACCGATGCGCTCGGTGTCGCCTACCACGTTGCCAACGGGATCGGCTTCGGCTTCGCCTACGCCCTGGTGGCCGGGAGCCGAGGACTCTTCGCTGGGATCGCGTGGGCGCTGGTCCTGGAGGCGCTCCTCCTCGCCTTCTATCCAGGCTGGCTGGACGTCCGAGCCGGACGGGAGTTCGTGAGCGTCTCCATGCTCGGCCATCTGGCCTACGGGGCAGCGCTGGGCTGGTCGGCGAAGGTGCTTCTGGAGGGAGGGGGGCGCGGGCCCCGACCTGACGGAGGTGAGCGTGGGGGGACCTGAGCTCGGCGCGGCGCGGACGGCCCCCCTCCTCGCGGGATGGTGGTGGTACTGGCTGCCGGCTTGGGTCAGCCGCCCTGCCCCTGACCTGGGGAACGCGCTGACCGACGGGATCCACCTCCTGCACTGGCCGCAGCTCGCAGCCGTGGCGCCGCCCGCCGTCATGGTGGGCGCGGGTGGGCTGGCGCTGCTCCATGGCCAGCCTTCGGTCACGTCCTCGCTGGCGGTCATCGGCGTGCTCGCCGCGGTCGCGCTGTCGTCGTTGCACCTGGGTGTATGGGCCTGGGCGGGCTACACGTTGGTCGAGTCGGCCACACGGGGCCAGGCGATGGTGGTCCTCAGCCCGGTCGAGCGGTGGATGGGGCTGCCGCTGGCGACCCTGACCCACGCGGTCGTCCTGGGACTGCTGGTGGTCGGTGTTCCCCTGCTCGTCCTGGCCACGCGTCTGGAGGTCCGGTCGATCGGCTGGTCGCGCTGGGGCGGCCGTATGGGCGACACCGTGGCCACCCTCGGCGCCGCGGCTGCGGGCACCTACCTCTGGGCGCAGGCCACGGTGGTCCTCATCAGGCCGGTGTTCACCCTGCAGGGCAGCAACCCTTCGGTGGAGGCCGTCGCCGCACTGCAGGGGCGTTGGCCCGTCCTGGTCGTGGTCGCCGTCTCCGCGGCCGGGCTGCGTCAGGCGGTCGAACGGCGGGCTGACGGCCCGCAGGTGCTCAGGGCGGTCGCCGTCGCCACCGCCCGCCTGCGACGCTCGGCGGGGACCATGCGCCTGCCGGTGGCGCTGCGACGTGCGTGCTCGGCCGGGATCGCGACCCTTCTGCTGGTCAGCCTGGTCGCCAACGTCGTCCAGGTGGCGATCACCTTCGCGGTCTGCTACGCGCTCGTGGCCCTGCGCGACGCCATCCGCACGTCCGGGCGGCTGCACGCAGTGGCGGCCGTCCCGTCGCTGGTGCGCCTGGGGATCGGCGTCGCCGTCACCTTCGCGGTGACGCGTGTCGGGCTGGCCACGGTCTCGACCCGCTTCGGCGGCTGGACGACCGACAGCTTCCTGGTGCCCTGGGTGACCGTGCTCGTCTGCATCGCCCTCATCACCGTGCTGACCGCGCCGGCTCGACGCCCACCGCCCGCACCGGAGCACCGGACGCGCGCCGTCGCGGCGGCGGCCGGATGAGACGGCGACGCGCAGTCGTGCTGGTGGCGCTGGTCGCCGTTTGGACCCTGCTGGCACCGCGGCCCGCCCAGGCCGACAACTGCGGCTCCCTGAGCGACTGCTTCTTCACGCTCGCCGCCGCGCTCGCGGTCCTCGCGGCGGTCGCCCTGCTCGTGGCCGGCATCATCGCGCTGCCCGCACTCCTGGGGGGACTCGGCGGCTTGTCCCTGGGGGCCGGCGGTGCGGTCGTGCTCGGCGGGTCGGTCGCCATCCCCACCGCGGCAGCCACCGCGATCGCGGTCGCCGAGGCGCTGGCCGCAGCCGCAGCCGCAGCCGCGGCGGCGGGCAGCATCCTCATGATGTCTCGTCCCTCCGGGAAGGAACGCGGCAGCGACATCCCCTCCTGGGCGAAGGGCAGCCGCCCGAACCCCGGAGAGACCCCCAACCAGGCTGCTGAACGGGTCCTCAGCGAGAAGTACGGCCCCGGCAACTACCCGCGAGGGCCGGGGAGCGAGTTCAACAAGATCAAGAAGTTCTTCGAACGGTTGCTCCGCCGGGAGCGCTAGAGAGGATGGCGTGAGCGACGAGCCTGGTCTGAAGGGTCCGACCACCAGCGACCCCGTGTTCGAGCGCGCCGCTCTCTGGCCGGTGGGCCTGACCTTCCTGCACAGTCACGGGCTGACCCTGTGGGGCTCCGGCGGCGATCCGGAGGGACGTGACCACGTGCTCACCGTGGAGGGCGAGCTGGTCCTGTGCGCAAACGGCCAGGTGCTGCAGGCCTTCGTCGCTGGGGACACGACGAGTTCCCTCGCTGGACTGCCAGGCTACGAGCACCTCCGCGCGTGGGCGCGGACCTACGCTGGACCGGTCGAGCCGGAACTCGCCTTCGACTACCGAGCCGTGGCCGCTTCCCTCGAGTGGCGAACGGACCGGTGGGACCGGGACGCTGCCGGGGACCTGCTGGACGCGATGAACATGCTGTACGACGTGGCCGCCGCCCTCGACGAGCACGAGCTGCTGGAGCAGTTCGACGCCGGGGCCTACGGAGCGTTGGTCGACCAGGTCACCTTCGTCGAGGAAGAGGAGTTCCACACGGTGGTGCGGACGCTGGACATGGATGGTCTACGGCGGCTGCTCGGAGCAGCGGTCGACCGCATCGAGCGACGGGTCCGCCAGGTCCCGGCAGACGCCACCGGCTGACGTCCACAGCGAGCCGTGGGCTCGGCATGGCACGTGCTACGGAACGGGGAACGGTCGAGAAGCCGGGAGATGGCCCGGAGACGGCCCGTTCGGTGATCGGAGCGGACGACGGGATTCGAACCCGCGACCCCCACCTTGGCAAGGTGGTGCTCTACCAACTGAGCCACGTCCGCGCGTCCGGCGAGGCTACACCGGGGGTGTGGCACCCGCCAGCCGACCAGCCCACAAGCGTCTCGCCGACGCGACCCCAACGTCGCAGGATTCCGGACCGTCCTTCCTGGCCCTCGCCCCCGCCTGCCGCCGACGCATCGACCGCTCGGACGCAGACATCCGTCCCTATTCCACCGCGCCGTTCACGTTCGTCGGGGCACTGGTCCCTCGCGACGTAGCTGCCCGCAGCACGATGGATGGCGAACGGACATCCGCAGGAGATTGCAGGAGGAGGAAGGGATGCCACGCGTTCCGGTCCACACCGTCGAGGACGCGCCCGAGGCGAGTCGGGACAACCTCAAGAAGCTGGAGGAGAAGTTCGGCCAGGTCCTGAACATCCACGGGGAGATGGCACACGCCCCGGCCGTGCTCGACCTCTACGCCAGCGCCAGCGCAGCGATCGCCGAGCACACCTCGCTCGACCCCGCGACCCGCGATGCCATCCACCTTGCCGCCGCCACGGTCAACGCCTGCGAGTACTGCCAGTCCGCCTACACGGTCGGGGCGAAGAACCGAGGGCTGTCAGAGGAACAGACGGTCGCGATCCGTGAAGGTCGGGTCGACTGGGACGACCGCCTGGCCGCGCTGCTCGCAGTGGTCAGGGAGGTCGCCGACCACGAGGGGTTCGTCGACGACGCCACGTGGGAACGGGCCCTGCACGCCGGCTGGAGCGAGGTGGAGCTTCTGGATGCGTTCGCCGACACGGTCCGGACGATCCTCACCAACTACTTCAACCACTTCGTGGGCACCGAGCTCGACCTCCCGCCGGCCCCCGGACTGGGGTGACGCCGGTCGCTCGGTCCGATCGCCGGGTCAGGAACACCACAGCGTGTCGGCGGGTTGCCGCAGATGATCTGCCGGGGCGGTGGCCACCGCGACGCTGCGGTCGATGACGCGTTCACCCGCCCGGCCGACGACGTCAGGGAGACGACACGTGACGCTGACCATCGGCACCGGACCGTTCGGCGACCAGGCCGCCGGTACCTTCAACTTCGAGCTCCACGCCCCCGAACGCGTGCTGTACCTCGAGGACTCACCCCGTCGCGTGCGCGTGGTGTTCAACGGCGAGACGGTCGCCGACACGATCCGCGCCAAGCTGCTGCACGAGTCGGGGCTCACGCCCGTCTACTACTTCCCCACCGGGGACGTGCGCATGGACCTCCTCGAACGGACCGACCGATCGACCACGTGCCCGGCGAAGGGTGACGCCGTCTACTGGAGCGTGCGCGTCGGCGACCGGGTGGCCGAGAACGCGGCGTGGAGCTACCCGGAGCCGATCGCCAGCGCCCCGCCCCTGGCCGGGCTCGTCGCCTTCTACTTCCGGCGGATGGACGAGTGGTACGAGGAGGACGAGCGCATCCGCGTCCACCCCAACGACCCCTACCATCGCGTCGACCTCCGCAGGAGTTCACGCCACGTCGTGGTCAGCCTGGACGGGGAGGTGCTGGCGGACAGCCACCGGCCGCTGTTGCTGTTCGAGACGGGGCTGCCCACACGCCACTACCTACGCCCAGAGGACGTGCGCCAGGACCTGCTGGCGCCCAGCGACACCGTGACCGAGTGCCCCTACAAGGGCGAGGCCACCTACCACCACGCTGACGTGAACGGCCGACGACACGACGACCTGGTGTGGTCGTACCAGGCGCCGCTGCACGACGCCGAACCGATCGCCGGCTACCTGTGCTTCTTCAACGAGCGCGTCGACCTCGATGTCGACGGCGAGCGCCAGGAGCGGCCTCGCACCCACTGGTCGCGGTGAACGGGCGGCGATCCGCCCGCCTGTGTCGCTACACGGGGGCCGCCGTGCCGGTGGAACCGAACCCGCCGGTGGACCCGAACCCGCCGGTGCTGCGCGTGCTGTTGTCCAGGGAATCGCTCTCGATCACCACCGCGCGCGCCACCCGCTGCAGGACCAGTTGAGCGATGCGGTCGTGACGCGCGACCGTCACCGGCGCATCACCCAGGTTGACGAGCAGGACCTTGACCTCTCCGCGGTAGCCGGCGTCGATCGTGCCCGGCGCGTTGACGACAGTCAGACCGTGGCGCAGCGCCAGGCCCGAGCGCGGATGGACCAGCGCGACCCACCCGTCGGGCACCGCCATCGCCAGGCCGGTCGGGACCGCGACCCGTTCCCCTGGCCCGATCGTCACCTGCACCGCAGCCGCCAGGTCGAGACCGGCGTCGCCAGGATTGGCGTAGGACGGCAGCGGCACCTCCTCGTCCAATCGCCGCACCCGCAGCACGACTTCCTCGGCCCCCCACCGTGACTCCACCCCACCCTCTCCGGTCGTGCGTCCCCCAGCCTGTCCGCCGGACGGTAGCCTGCGCGATGCGCCAGGCGCCACCTCGCCGCGCTCCCACCCTCCCGGCTGCGCGGTCGATACCCCTCCCCCCGGGGAAGCCCTGGCGGACGCTCAGCAGGAGGAGTCACCCGCGAACGCCGCCGCGCAGGCCCCGACGAGGCCGCCGCGACGCACCGGGGGCAGAGCCCTCGCGCTCACGGCCGCCGCGACCGCCGTCGTCGTGGCAGCGGTCGGCGTCGTGTGGTGGCTGGACCAGCGGGCGGCCCACCGCGCCGCGATGGCGGCCGCCGCAGCCGGGCTCCGCGCCGAGCTCGCCGCCCGCTACGCGGCCATGGAGGCCGCGACGAGCGCAGGCGCGGACAGCGCGGAGCAGCTCAGGGTGACCCTGCAGGAGCACCTGACAGTCTCCCAGCAGAGCGACGAGCAGCTCACCGCCAACCGCCAGAACGAGCAGGCTCTCCTGGCGGATGCCGGCCAGCAGCTGCAACGAGTCGCCAGCGACCCGGCCCCCGAGCTTCCTGGAACGCTCGACGAGGATGCCGTCGCCGGCGAGCTCGAGACGTACGCGCTGATCCAGCAGCGGACCAACCAGGTGGGCGAGCGGTTCGCCATGCTGGCCGCCGAGGCCGAACGTTGGGCGGCCGCCCTCACGCAACTGCGTGCCACGGCGGAGCGGTACGTCGCCACGGTGGAGGGGCAACCCGAGACGCACGATCCCAGCCGCCTGCGCGCGCAGTGGGAGGAGGAGCGCGCTGTGCTCGGCGACTACCGGGCCGCGGCCGAAGCGGCCGCACAGGGCCCCGGGCTGGAGCCGATCGCCCAGGCCTACC
>DASZZX010000031.1:0-12501 GCA_036260415.1 Nitriliruptorales bacterium | reverse complement strand
CACGATCCGGTCGACGTCCGCGCTGACCAGCTCGCCGTCGTAGAGCGCCAGGGCCGGAACGAACACGTCCCGCTCGGAGCCCGCCAGTGCCCGCGCCAGGCGCGCCACCCGAGGATCCTCCGTCCCGAGTGGCGTGGCGCCGGGGACCAGCACCACCGCCGGGAAGCGCGTCCCGGAGGTGTAGAGGTCGCCCTCGACGCCAGCCGGCGTGGCGGGCCGGCGTTCGACCGACGCGGCGAACGGTCGGAGGACCGGGGCGTCGAGGGCGTCGGCCACCGTCGCGGCCGCCTCGACGCGGACGCGCACGGGCTGCACGACGACGCCCACCAACCCTGCGGCGAGCACCGTGGCGCCAGCCCGCGCCCACCAGCGCCGCGCGATCACACGACCGGCACGTCCACGAGGTGGGATCGTACGTGGGAGCGATGCGGTCACGCGGCGGCGAACGGCGACCACCCGTCGCCTGCGATGCGCGTCGTGTCGGCGGCGACGGTGGCGCGCGTCGCGGAAGGCGGCATGGGTCGCATCACGACGTCCTTGGTCTTCAGGGGGTTTCGGGTGGGTCGGCCCCGCCCGCGACGAACCGCGGTTCCACGCCGCGAACCGGACGTCCAAACCGGGGGCCCGCCACGTGGTACGGGGTCAGGGTGGGGCGCGGGTGATGGTGTGGGCGTCGGGGCGGGTGAAGGTGACGGTGTTGTCGGGGTGCAGGTGGGCGGTCCACCGTTCGGTGTGGATGGTGTGGTGGTGGCAGGGGCGGCCTAGCTCGTCGCGCAACCAGGCCGTGGGGTTGCCCACGGCGTCGCCGCGTTGGGCGTGCCGGTGGGTGAAGGCGGCCAACAGGCGGGTGTGCACCGCGTCCAGGCGGTCGCGGGCGCGTTTGACGCGGCGCAGCAGCCCACCCAGCTCGTCGGAGTGCACCAGGGCCGGGTCGACCGCGGCCACGCCGTCGACCGCGGTGTCCAGCCCGGCCAGCCGACCGGCCAGGCCATTGTCGATGGGGATCGCGGCCACACGCCACCTACGCTGCGCCGTCCTCGACTCGACACGCTCACCCGCCTCTCGCGGGGTCTGTCGAAGGGCGGATACGCGGTGCTGCGGTTCGACTGCACCGGCCTCGGCGAGAGCGGCGGGACGTTCACCGAGAAGACCGTCTCGAGCAACGTCCACGACCTCGCCCGTGCAGCCATCACCCTGATCGAGCGCGGCCTGGGTCCCTGCGCCCTGGTGGGACACAGCCTCAGGGGCGCGGCCGCCCTGCTCGCCGCCCGGCGCATCCGCGCGTAGCGACGCGGCCACGACGAGTCGTCCGCAGCCTGGCCGGCGCCCCGACCGACCCGGTGTCGTCGGTCAGGCAGTGGCCGCTGCGGCGGCCAGCGTCCGCGCCAGCGACCGCAGCCGTACCACGTCCCCGACCACGATGGTGGCCGGACCGCGCAGCCCGCTCCGCTCGACCGCATCCGCGACCGAGGCCAGGTCGGCCTCGAGCACCTCCTGGCGGTCGGTGGTCGCCGACGCCACCACCGCCACCGGCGTGTCGGGCGGCCGGCCGTGCGCGAGCAGGCCCGCCGCGATGCGCCCCACCGCGCGCAGGCCCATCAGGAACACCAGCGTGCCGGGGAACGCCGCGAGCACCCCGTGGTCCAACTGCGATCCCGGGTCGGCCGGATCCTCGTGTCCGGTGACCACCGCGAACCCGGCGGCGACGCCGCGGTGGGTGACGGGGATGCCCGCCGCCGCCGGTCCCGCCACCGCCGAGCTAGCGCCGGGCACGACCTCGACCGGCAGGCCCGCCGCCACGCAGGCGGCGACCTCCTCGGTGCCGCGGCCGAACACGTACGGGTCGCCGCCCTTCAGGCGCACCACCGCGTGGCCCGCGCGAGCGGCGGAGACGAGCAGCTGGTTGACGTCCTGCTGTGACCAGCCGCCGCCGGCGTCCTTGCCCACCTGGGTGCGCTCGGCCGTGGGTGGGATGAGCGTCAGCGTCGCGGCCTCGACCAGCCGGTCGTAGGCGACGAAGCTGCAGGTCGACAGCAACGTCGCGGCGCGCAGCGTGAGCAGGCCGGGGTCGCCCGGCCCGGCCCCGACCAGATGGACGGTGCCGTGTGCCGCCGGGGAACCGCCGATCACCGGGCGGCCTCCCCGGTCACGCTGGCGCGGATGCGGTCACGGGCAGTGTCGACGTCACCGGCTGCCACCAGCGCCGCGAGCGCCTCGTGGTCGGCCACCGCCGCCTGCCAGCGACGGGCCCACTCCTCGAACGGCACGGACCGTGGCAGCGCCGCCGAACGCACCTCTCCCAGCAGGTCCACCAGCCGGCCGTACTCGTCGCCGAGCTGGGCCTCCAGCGCGCGCCGGAGGCGGGCAGCCAGGGCCGGCGCCTTCCCGCCCGTCGAGATGGCCACCCGCAGGTCCCCGCGCCGCACCACCGCGGGGAAGGCGAAGTGGCAGTGAGGGACGTCGTCGACGACGTTGAGGAGGACCCGCTCTCTCTCGGCCTCCTGCCACGCGGCCTCGACGTCCGGGTCGTCCTCCCCGCTGACCACCGCCACGAACGCGCCGGCGAGGTCGCCGGGGCGGTAGCCGCGCGGCACGTGGCGTACGCCCTCCGGCAGGGCCGCCGTTGGCTCCGCGGCGAGGACCACCACCTCGGCCCCGGCCTCGACCAACGCCCGCGCCTTGGCCGCGGCCAGCGGACCGCCGCCGACGACGACGCAGCGGCGCCCGGCCACGTCGAGGCTCATAGGGAAGGCGAAGGTCACCGGCCGTCTCGCGTCGGGGCAGGTCCAGTGCACCGCCTCCGGCCCCACGCGGGCGAGGCGATGGGGAACGCACGGTAGTTACTGCCAGGGTTGCCCGCTCGCGCCCCACCGCGAGGGTGAGGCCGGTCAGCCGTCCTTCGTCAACCCATCCACGAACAGCTTCAGCCGGTCGACCGCGGCCGGGTCCGCAGCGTCAGCCAGCCGGGCGAGCCGCGCCTTCATGTCCCTGTAGGCCGACGCCTCCATGCCGCAGCGGCGGCAGTCCTCGAGGTGGTCGGCGACAAGCATGGCCGTGGCGGCGTCGAGCTCGCCGTCGACGTAGGTCTGCAGGACCTCCGCCACTTCGTGGCAGTCCCGCGCGACGCTGCTCCGCCGTCCCCATCGCCGCTTCCTCATCGTCGCCCTCCGGACTGGTGCGGCGCACCCTCGAGGCGGTCACGCATGCGCCTGCGGGCACGGTGCAGCCGGCTCATCACGGTCCCCACCGGGATGTCCAGCACGTCAGCGGTCTCCTGGTAGGTGAGTCCCTCGATGTCGACCAGCACCACCACGCGCCGGAAGTCGTCCGACAGGGCTCGCAGTGCCGCACCGACCGCCGTGTCCAGCGTGGCGTCCAGGACGTGTTCAGCGGCGCCGTCGCGACCGTCGGCGCCGCGTGCCGGGGCACGGGCCAGGATCTCGTGCGAGCTGTCGACGATCAAAACCCGGCGGCGGCGCAGCATGTTCCTGTGCGTGTTGCGCAGGATCGTGAGCAGCCACGCACGTGGGTAGCGGCCGTCGAAGCGGTCGACGGCCCGGTAGGCACGGATCAGCGTCTCCTGCACGAGATCCTCCGCTTCGACGGGGTCGCCGGTCAGGCGCGTGGCGACGCGGAGCAGCACCTCGAGCTCTGGCACCACGTGCTGACGGAACGCCTCGTTGCGGTGGGTCGCTTCGGCCACGTCGGGATCCATCGTGTGCGACAACCCGCCTCGTCGCAGGTGCATTCCTCGCCGACCTGCCGCTCGCCACTCGGCCGGGCGGAATGGGCACCCGTGTCGAGGGTTCCGTCGACGTGCCGCAGGACGCCCCCGGGAGGTCGCCGTGACGCGCTGGTCGCGCCGTCGACAGGCCGGCGCCTGCCGGCGGGCGCGCTCGCTGCTGCAGTCGTTCCTCGACGGCCAGCTCGAGGCGGACCTTGCGCTCGTGGTGGCCAGGCACCTGGAGGCGTGCCGGCGCTGCGGGCTGGAGCTGGAGACCTACCGCGCGCTGAGGGGGGCGCTGACCGGGCTGCGGCCCGTACCCGACGAGGCGGCGCTCGAGCGGCTCGCCGCCTTCGTGGATGGGCTGGCTCCGTCACCGCACTGAGAGGACGGGTGACCTGCGTTCCCGGCGATCCCCGCAGTCGCGCAGCCGAACGACCGCGCGTCAGCTTGGCGACACGGCGCTGCGATCGGCCTCCAGCAGGCGCAGCCACACCTCGCTCACGGTCGGGAACGCCGGGACGGCGTGCCACAACCGGTCGAGCGAGACCTCGCTCACGATGGCGATGGTGGCCGCGTGGAGCAGCTCGCCGACGCCCGGCCCGGTGAACGTGGCGCCGACGACCACCCGCCGCGCCGGGTCGACGACCAGCTGCGCGGTGCCGGTGACGTCCTTGCCCAGAAGCTTCCCGCCGGCCGCGCTGGTCAGGTCGACCTGGAGGATCCTGGGTTCCAGCCCCTCCTCGCGTGCCTGCTGCTCGGTGAGGCCGACGGCGGCGACCTGTGGGTCGGTGAACACCACGCGCGGGACCGCGTGCACGTCGGCCCAGTCCTCACGTTGCTGGCCCGCGATGATGTCGCCCACCAGCCGTGCCTGGTACTTGCCCTGGTGGGTGAACAGCGCCTTGCCGTTGACATCGCCGACCGCGTACAGCCAGCCGCCGGTCACCCCCTTGGCGTGCAGCTGGTCGTCGGTCTCGAGCGGGCCGCCCCCTTGCAGCCCGACCGTCTCCAAGCCGATGTCGCGGGTGTTCGGGTCACGGCCGACCGCGACCAGGATCTCGTCCGCGCTGAGCTGACGTCCGTCCTCGAGCGTCGCCACGACGGGGGTGTCGTCGCGGTCACGGTGCACCTTGATGACCCGCGCGCCGGTGAGCACCGCGATCCCGATGGCCTCGAATCGCTGGCGCAGCTGGCGTCCGGCGAAGGGCTCCTCCCGTGCCAGCAGACGGTCGAAGAGCTCGACGATGGTGACCTGCTCGACGCCGAGCCAGCGCCAGGCCTGCGCAATCTCGACACCCACCGCACCGCCACCCAGGACGAGCAGGCTCCGTGGGACCTCCTTCAGGGAGGTGACCGCACGGTTGCCCCAGACACGGGTCTCGCGCAGGCCGTCGATCGGTGGCAGCAGGGGGGAGGAGCCGGTGGCCACGATCACCGCCTTCCGCGCCCGCAGCGTCACGCTGGTGCCGTCCTCCTGGGTGACCTCGACCGTCCGCTCCCCGGCGAGCCGCCCGCGGCCGCGCACCAGCTCGCCGCCGACATCCTCCAACCACTCCACTTGGTGCTTGTCGTCCCACTCCTCGGCGAACGAGTCGCGGCTGCGCAGCGTGCGTCCCACGTCGACGGACCCGGTGACGGCTGGCTCCGCCCCCGGGACCCGGCGGACCGCTGCCAGCACCTCGCCGGGCCGCAGCAGCGCCTTCGACGGCATGCACGCCCAGAAGGTGCACTCCCCGCCCACCAACTCCTGCTCCACCACGACGGCGGTCATGCCGTTGTCGATCGCGTACCAGGCCGCGTTCTCCCCTGCCGTGCCGCCTCCGAGGACAACGACGTCGTACTCCTGGGTCACGGTGCTCTCCACTCGTCGCTGCGTCGGCCAAGAGATCCCGCACGCCGGTGATCGTCGTCCCGGTGGCTCTCGGCACCCCAGGCTGCGATCGTGGCGGGAGGGTGCCGACAGGGCAACCGCCGCTCGCCGGACGGTCGGGCCGCACGCCGGCCCGTGGGTTCACCGTTCGAGCAGGATCCGGGCGTAGAACTGCGGCCAGTCGGAGCCGTCCGCCGCCTCGGCGTGAGCCCGCTCCGCCCGGCGCAGCAGCTCCACGAGCTCGCTGCGGGTCACTCCCGGACCGAGCAGCCCGCCGAGGTGCGCCTGCAGGTAGCCCGCGTACCAGATCGGCCACTCCGGGTCGACCCCGTCCGACGCGAGGTAGGCCTCGTGGTGGGCCTCCGCCGTCGCGCGCAGGAGTTGGCTCAGAGCCGCGACCGCCCGTTGGTCCTCCACATCCACCTCCGTGGTGTCGCGCGCACCATGGACCGTCTCGCTGGCGCGCGCAAGCCCGGCGCGACGTGGGCGGGCGGCGTCGCACCCGCGTGCCACGCTGCGCGCTGTTCGCTGGTCGGTGAGGGAGCGACGGGAGGCAGCACGGTGGGCAGCGTGTTCGCCGCACGAGGGAGTCGGTTGGGGCCGCCGGTCGTCGCCGCGGTGGCCGTGGTGTCGCTGGTGGTGGCCTGTGGCGGCCGTGCTGACGACCCGGCCGGGGTCCAGCGGGGCGATGTCGCGCCTGGTGCGCGGGACGGTATCGCCGCCGATCCCGCGCGGGACGGTGTCGCGGCTGGCGGCGCGCTCCCCGAGGGTCGGGACACCGAGGTCACTCGGGTCGTCGACGGCGACACCATCGTGGTCGACGGTGGCACGCGTGTGCGATTGATCGGGATCGACGCTCCGGAGACTGTGCACCCGTCCCGTCCCGTCGAGTGCTTCGGCCACCAGGCGTCGGGGCACCTCCGCGGGCTGCTCCCCGAGGGCACGCGCGTGCGGCTCGAGCCGGATGTCGAGGCGACCGACCGCTACAGGCGCGAGCTCGCCTACGTGTGGCGGAGCTCCGACGGTCTGCACGTCAACCTCGCCATGCTCGTCGACGGTTTCGCGCAGGTGACCACCGTCCCGCCCAACATCCGGCACGTCGACGCCTTCGTAGCCGCACAGCGCGCAGCGCGGGAGGGGGCACGTGGCCTGTGGCGGACCTGCCCGGCAGCGACGCGCTCCGGCTGACGTGGGCCACCAATCACGCAGTGTGGTGCGCGTCCGGACGGCCGCTTACGCTACGTGACGGAGCCCTACCTTGGGCACTGAGCATTACCCTGGTCGACGTACGTCGGCGGTCGGTCGGGTAGGAGGTCGTCACGTGGCCAGCGATGCCCGTGCAGGTGACGTCCGAGTGATCCACATCTCGGCTGAGGCGGTCACGTGGACACCTGCCCAGATCCTCGCGCTCGTCCTCGGCGTCGCCTACATCGTGCTGGGAGGCGTGGCACTGCTGCGCACCGGCGTCGGGTCTTCGGTGTTCGAGCCGACCACGCAGGTGGCAGGACTGGCCTACACACCGCTGTTGGGCATGGTCGAGGTCATCTACGGCCTGCTGCTGCTTGCGCTCGGTGCATTCCCCCGGGCGGCACAGGGCGTGGTCTTCATGGGCGTACTGGCGCTCGCGTTCGGTCTCCTGCTGGTCATCGAACCGGGCGCCTTCCGAGCGTCGATCGCGGCCGGCCGGGCGCACGGGTGGTTCTACGTCCTGACCGGCGGGTCCGCAGCGGTCGTCGGCATGCTCACCCCGGTGCTGCTGCGTCGTCGCGCGCACGCCTACGTGCGCGACCTGGACCTCGACGACGAGGTGCTGCGCCGACCCCAGGCCCCCGCAGCGGCGAGCACCGACCGACCCTCCACCGCGCCCCGGCGGGCGTCCACATCGGCCCAGACGCGCCGGATCGACCTGTCGGAGGACGAGGAGCGCCACACGACCCGGATGCGCCGCTGAGCGGCACCGACCGCCACGCCCCCGGGGACACGAGCGTGCGCGCGTGGCAGGCAGCGCCCCACGAGTCGTTCCCCGAGCGGGTGGCGCCGATGCTGGCGGTGGCCGGCGACATACCCGACGACGATCGCTCCTGGGCGTACGAGTTCAAGTGGGATGGCGTCCGAGCCGTCGCGCTGTGCCGCGACGGCTCCGCGCCGCTGATCAGCCGCAACGGCAACGACCTGACGGTCACTTACCCCGAGCTGGCCACGATCGACCTTCGCGGCTGCGACGCCGTTCTCGATGGAGAGATCGTGGCGCTGGACGCATCCGGACGTCCCAGCTTCACGCGCCTGCAGCAGCGCTTCGGTGTCGCCGACCGGACCGCGGCCGCGTTGCGCTCGCACGCCGTCCCGGTCGTCTACCTGGCGTTCGACCTCCTGCACCTCGACGCCCGCCGCCTGACGGAACTGCCACTGCAGGAGCGCCGCGCGCTTCTGGAGGCGCTCCCGGTCGGTGGCGTGTGGCACGTGCCGGCGAGCCACCACGGCGAGGGCCACGCCGTGCTGCAGGCGGCCCGCTCGCTCGGTCTCGAGGGCGTCGTCGCCAAGCGGCTGGGCAGCCGCTACGAACCTGGTCGGCGGTCGCACGCGTGGCGGAAGGTCAAGCTGCCCACTCGTGAGAGGTTCCTGATCGGCGGCTGGTTGCCCGCGAGCGGCGGTCGCGCGGGCACGGTCGGGGCGCTACTCCTGGGCCAGTACGACGTCGATCCCGCGAGCGCCCGGCGTCGGCGCCGACCGCAGCGGCTGGTCTACGTCGGCAGCGTCGGCAGCGGTTTCACCGCCGCGGAGCTTGACGCGCTGGGACGGCTCCTGGCGGAACTGCGGCGGGAGACGAGCCCGTTCGAGCTGGGCACTCCACGACCGGGCGCTACTTGGGTCGAGCCACGGCTGGTGGTCGAGGTCGGCTACCGCGACTGGACGCCCGCCGGCGTGATCCGCCAGTCCGTCTACGGCGGCCGCCGTGACGGCGGGGATCATCGCCAGGTGGTGCGTGAGCCTCAACGCTGACACACGTACCCGGACGAGGGCCGGTCCTCGTGCCAGCGTCCGCCGCTTGGCGACAAAGGGTGACCGCTGCCGCTGGCTGAGCGACACTGGCAGGGTCGTGATCCCCGGTGTTGGCTGGGTGACACTGGGGAGGTCGCGACCGCTGCCGCCGCAGTAGCGACAAGATCACCGCCGCAGGGACGGAGGACGCATGGCCAGGGCCATCTGGAGCGGGGCGATCAGCTTCGGGCTGGTCAACGTGCCGGTGAAGCTGTACACGGCTGTCCAGAGCAGGTCGGTGAGCTTCCACCAGATCGCCCGGCAGGACGGCGCTCGCATCCGTCAGAAGCGCGTCTCGAGCGCTACGGGCGAGGAGGTGCCCTACGAGGAGATCGTCAAGGGCTACGAGATCGCGCCCGGCCGCTACGTGGTGATCGAGCCGGAGGAACTCGAGTCGCTGGATCCGGAGGCGTCGCGGACGATCGACATCCAGGACTTCGTCGACCTCCACGAGATCGACCCCATCCACTACGACCGCCCGTACTACCTGGGCCCGTCGGATCAGGCGGCGGCGCGTCCGTACCGGCTGCTGGTCGAGGCGATGCGTGAAACCAGCAAGGTCGGGATCGCCACGTTCGTGATGCGCACCAAGCAGTACCTCGCCGCGCTCCGCCCAAAGGACGGGGCGCTGCTCCTGTCCACCATGAACTACTCCGACGAGATCGTCCCGATCGGGTCGGTCGAGGGTCTGCCCGGAGAGGACCTCGAGCTGCGCGACCGGGAGCTGCAGATGGCGGTACAGCTCGTGGAGTCCCTCTCGACGAGCTTCGAGCCGGAGCGCTACCACGACGAGTACCGCGAGCGCGTGGTCGAGCTCATCGAGAAGAAGGCTGCCGGCGAAGCGGTCGTTGTCCAGCCCACCGCCGAGGAGCCGGCCAAGGTGGTGGACCTGATGTCCGCACTCGAGGAGAGCCTGCAGGCCGCCAAGCGGCGAGACCAGCAGCAGGCGATCTGAGTGCACGCCGCCTGAGCGTCCCACGTGCCGGATCGCACCGTCGTGTCGGTCGGGGACCGGGAGCTGTCCCTGTCCAACCTCGACAAGGTGCTGTACCCCCACACGGGCACCACCAAGGCCCAGATCATCGACTACCACGTCAAGGTCGCACCTCACCTGCTCACCCACCTCAGTGGCCGGCCCATCACGCTGAAGCGCTACCCGGACGGGGTTGACGGGGAGTTCTTCTACGAGAAGAACTGCCCGACGCACCGCCCGACGTGGGTCCGCACCGTCGAGGTGCCGACGGAAGGCAGCGGGCGGTGGGGCCGGGCGCAGCGCAGCGGCGCCACCATCGACTTCTGCCTGATCGACGACCTGGCCACGCTGGTGTGGGTGGCCAACCTCGCATCGCTGGAGCTCCACCCGTACCTGCACACAGCCGCGGACCTCGACCGGCCCACGACGGTGGTGTTCGACCTCGACCCCGGCGCACCAGCGGGCCTCCTGGCATGCGGGCGGGTGGCGCTGCGGTTGCGCGAACTGTTCGACCGCCTGGATCTGCGCACGGTCGTCAAGACCTCGGGTTCGAAGGGCATGCAGGTCTACCTGCCGCTCAACACGCCGACGACCTACGCGCGGACGACCCCGTTTGCCCAGGCCGTGGCGCAGCTGCTCGAACGGGAGCAGCCCCGGCAGGTGACGGCGAACATGTCGAAGCAGCAGCGCGGCGGGAAGGTCTTCGTCGACTGGAGCCAGAACAACCGCCACAAGACCACGGTCGGCGCGTACTCGCTGCGGGCACGCGGACGGCCCACCGTCTCCACGCCGCTCTCCTGGGAGGAAGTCGAGGCCGTCGTCGACGGCGGGGACGCCAACGCGCTGGTGTTCGAGTACGACGAGGTGCTGCGGCGTACCGCGAGGTTGGGTGACCTGTTCGCCCCGGCAGCCGAGCTCCAACAGGGCCTGCCGACGCTGGCCAGGTAGCCACGGGATGCCGTGGCGCGGTCGCCGACCAGCCGCTACGAACAAGAAGAGGGCGACGGGGAGAGCACCATGGCCAGGAGCAGGTCGGCCGCCGAGCGGCTGGTGGAGGCGGTCAAGCGGGCGGTCGCGGCCGTACGGCCCGATCGCGGCACGAGCACGTCCGGTGCCCGGCGGCGCCTGCCGGTGCCCTCGACCCCCCCACCGCGCGTGCGTGAGACCGCGGCCACGGCGCGAAGGGCGGCGCGGGACACGGCACGTGCCGCCGCGCAGGCGGCGGGACGCTCCGCGTCCGCGGTGCGGGAGGCCGCCTCGTCGACTGTCGGGACCGTCAAGGACGCAGCCGCCGAGACCGCCCGCAGCGCCCGACGCGGCGCGCGGCGCGCCGGCGACACGGCGCGGGGGACGACGGCGTCGGCGGCCTCGACCTCCAGGACGGCCGGCGGGACAGCCGCGACCTCCGCCCGTCGGGGCGCGCAGCGCACCCGTGAGGCAGCCGCGACCGGCCGACCCTACGAGCGGTGGACCCGGGCGGAGCTGTACGAGCGCGCGCAGGAGCTGGACATCGAGGGCCGATCGACCATGAACAAGCAGCAGCTGATCGACGCCCTCCGCGCCGCCGGCTGACCCACCGCCCGACGGTCCGTCTCCCCGTCCGACCGGAGCCCCGCCCGCGCCACCGACCACGGGCGAGCACTGCCCATCCCGCGACATCCCGGACATGACGGTCGGCCGGGGGGTCGACGCAGCAGCTCGGTCGCCCGCCGTGACGGACGCCCATCCCGGGGGGACTGGGACCTGCGCCCCTGGGCGGACGCGGCCGCCGACCGTACCGTCGCGCCCCGGCAGGAGGGGGAGCGATCGGGGCGGCACGCGACGGTCGGTCCAGCGCGCGCCGCTGGGCCGCGACGCTGGCGCTGGCTGCCGTGCTGCCGGCGATCCCCGCGACGGCCGGTGCGCAGGTGCCAGGCGAGACCCCGCCCGAGCAGGACCCGGCCGCCGTCGCCGCGCAGGTCGCGCAGCTCACCGGGCGGTGGCAGGCGGTGTTCGCGGACATCGCGGCGGCCGAGCCCGAGCTCATCGCCGCGGAGGACGCGCTCACCTCGGCAGAGCGGCGGGCTGGCGACAGCCAGGCCGACCTCGCCGGCCTTCGGGTGGAGGAGGAGCACGCCCGTCTCGCCCACGCCGCCGCGATCGAACGCGCCGACGCGGCGGCCCACCGGCTGAGCTGGACCGTCCGCCAGCTGGACCTCGCCGACCTGTCGCTGTCACAGCAGGAGGATCTCATCGTCGACCACGCCGTCCTCGTCTACAAGCACGGCTCGACCCTGCGTCTCGGGGTGGTCGACTCGCTGCTGCGGTCGCAGTCCTCCAGCGAGCTGGTGACGAACCTGGCGCTGCTCGAGCGCGTCGGCGACCACGAACGTGCGATCCTCCAGGGGCTGCAGGTCAAGCGGGCGCGGGTGGACGAGCTGCAGGGCCAGGCCGAGAGCGCGTGGACGGTCGCCGCCACCGAACTGGCCGCGGCGCGTCGGGCGAGCGAGGTGCTGGGCGAGCTGACGGTCGAGCAGGAGAGCACCGCCCGCGGCGCCAACGGCCAACGACAGGCGGCGCTGGCGGCGGCGAGCAGCGCACGGGGAAAGGTCGCGGCGCTGCAGGCCGAGCGAGCTGCCCTCGAGCAGCAGTTGGCCGCGCTCGGGGTCACACCCGTCGCCCCGTCGGAGGCCGCGCCCATCCCGGATCGCGTGCCGCGCCGGACGTCGTGGCCACGTCCGCGGCGGTTCCCGCCGGTGCTCGGCTACCGCTGTCCCGTCGCGGGAGCCACGTTCATCAACGACTGGGGCTTCCCGCGTCCCGGCGGGCGCACCCACGAGGGGACCGACGTCTTCGCACGGCGTGGAACCCCGATCCGGGCGGTGGCGGACGGCACGGTGACCAACGTCGATG
>DASZZX010000030.1:0-2782 GCA_036260415.1 Nitriliruptorales bacterium | reverse complement strand
CTCCCTCACCGTCGCGTCGAGGCGCTCGCGGTGCACGACGCCGGCGCGGAAGAGAAAGACGCGCTTGAACAGGTCCAGCCCCTTGACCGCGAGCTCGCCGGCCACCGGCAGCCGGAAGACACGCAGCGGCACCGGCAGCTTTACGCGCTCGCGCGGGCGGTGAGCGAACGTGTTCAGGATGAACAGGCCGCTCACCCGCTCGGGGTGGCGCACCGCCCAGCTAAGGCCGATCGGGCCGCCCCAGTCCTGCGGCACGACGGTGGCGTCGCGCAGGTCCAGAGACTCCAAGAGCGCCTCGAGCCGATCGGCGTGGCGGTGGATGCGGTAGATCCCGGGGTCGTCGGGCTTGTCCGAGCGCCCGAAGCCGAGATGGTCGGGCACGATCGCCCGGTGGCCGGCCTCGACGAGCGCCGGGATGAAGTTGCGGTAGAGGAAGCCCCAGGTGGGGTTGCCGTGCAACATCACCACCGGACGCCCGCCGGGCGCGCCCTCGTCCACGTAGTGCATGCGCCCGTCCGGGGTGTCGAACCAGCGCGGCTCGTAGGGCCACGCCCCGCCGAAGGTCCAGTCCGTCATGCTGCCCTTCCCCCCTTCTGAGCCGGATCCCGATGGGCCGGGCTGGATTCGAACCAGCGACCGACGGATTATGAGTCCGCCCCCGGGGTTGCGGACGGTTGTGGCTGGTCGCCGTTTCCGCTTTCCAGTGCGGAATCCGGGGCCCGGCCGACCCCCCGTTTGCGGCTCTTCCCGGACGTTCGATGGCCCCAGACTGGCCCCAGCTGGGCAGGATGTCGTCCCACGCACCGGCGCCGCCGAAGCCGCTGTCGACCTCGTGCACGTACACGTCGAGCGTGGTCGACAGCCGGGCGTGGCGCAGCCAGCCCTGCACCTGCTTCAGGTTCTTGCCGCCCCGGGCGAGCAGCAGCGACCCGCACGCCTTCCGGAACGCGTGGAACGCCACGCCCTGGTGGTCCCACACGTCGTTGCCCTCGTCGCCCACCCCCACCTTGGTCGCAATGCCGGCCTGGCGTAGCGCCGGCCGAGCACCCGGTTATAGACGTTCGAGTAGCCGAGCCGCGGGTGACCTGCGGCCTCGCCGTCAGCGGCTGAGGCGGAGCAGCCGGGCCGCGTTCCCGGCGACAGTTTCGCCGGGCGGCACATCATGGGCGACGACCGCCCCGGCGCCGACCATCGCCCCGGCCCCCACCCGCACACCTCCGAGGATCACGGCGGCCGATCCGATCGACGCGCCGGTCTCGACGACGATCGGCCGAAGCTCCCAGTCGCCGTTGTTCGCGCTGGGGTACTTGTCGTTTACGAAGACCACGCCGTGACCGACGAACACCTCGTCCAGGATGGTGACTCCCTCGCAGATGAAGGCGTGACTCTGCACCTTGCACCGCGCGCCGATCGTGGCGCCCTTCTGAACCTCGACGAACGTGCCGATGCGCGTCCCCTCACCGATGCTGCAGCCGTACAGGTTGCATAAGGAATAGACGACGACCCGCGGCTCGAAGTCCACGCCGGTGATCAGGCGGTAGGGGGCGTCGTTGGCCGGCCCGTCGGGGATGTCGGTCGCAGGGCTCGGTGTCTTGACGAAGCGGTTCATGTCGCGAATCCGACCTCAGACGCGACGTTCACCATACTGGGGGGACAGCCAACGCGCGAATGTTACGATCGCGACGTGGCGTGCGGCGACCCGGGGTGGGCTGGCAAGCGCGTACTCGACCTGACCGTGGCCACCATCGCTTTGGTGGTCTTCTCCCCACTCATGCTGGTCGTGGCGGTCCTGGTCAAGCTGGACAGCCCAGGGCCGGTATTGTTCCGCCAGGAACGCCTTGGCAAGGACATGCGCCGCTTCACGATGCTCAAGTTTCGGACGATGCGCCAGGGCGCGTCCGGGGCTTGGCATCGGGACTTCATCGCGCAGCTCGCGGATCCCGACCCGGCGGCGGTATCGCTCACGAAGCTGACCGATGACCCGCGGGTGACGCGGGTCGGGCGCATTCTGCGGAAGATGAGCCTCGACGAGCTGCCCCAATTGCTGAACGTCATCGCCGGCGAGATGTCGCTCGTGGGGCCGCGACCCGCCCTCGACTACGAGGTCCAGCTGTTCGACACGGAGCACTTCGAGCGCTTCGCGGTGCGTCCCGGGGTGACTGGGCTGTGGCAGGTCTCAGGGAGGAGTGAACTCCGCTACCACGAGATGCTCGAGCTGGACCTGCACTACGTCCGCAGCTCCACCTTGCTCACCGACCTTCGCATCCTGGCCCGGACTCCGCGGGCCGCGATCGGCCACACGGCTTGAGCGAGGTCTGTCGCGCGGTCACGTTCGCCCGAGGCGCCCCTTCGGGCGAGATTGGTGTCCGGTCGATCGCAACCGCAGATCCGGCCTGGGAGAGGTTCGTCGCCGAGCATCCGCACGGTCGGATCTATCACCACCCATCCTGGCTAGAGGTGTTGCGCGCGGCGTACGGCTATCCGTGCGCCGCACTGGCGGCCGAAGACGGCGACGGTCGACTGACCGGGGTGCTCCCGCTCGTCCAGAAGCGGGGGATACTCACCGGTCGCCGCTACTCGTCCCTGCCGCATACTCCAATCTGTGGACCGCTGGCGACGGACGTGCCCACGACCCGCGCGCTCCTTGTCGCGGCGGCGCAACCGCCTGGGTCCGGCGCTCCTGCGACGTTGCAGCTGAGGACGGAGTCGCCGGCCATCGCCGAGCTGCTGCCTGGGATGACGTGCCTGCCGCGGGCGGAGTCGTACGTCGTCGACCTTCCGG
>DASZZX010000029.1:0-15057 GCA_036260415.1 Nitriliruptorales bacterium | reverse complement strand
GCGCGTCGAGGGGTGGAACGGGCGGTCAGCTCAGCTGAAGCTCTCGCCGCAGGCGCACGACGAGTGCGCGTTGGGGTTGTCGATCTGGAACCCGGAGGCCTCGAGGCTCTCCTTCCAGTCGATCGTCGCCCCGATCAGGTGCGTCTTGGACTGGCGGTCGAGCCGCACGGCCACGCCGTGCTGCACGGACACCTCGTCGCCCTCCAGCTGGCGGTCGTCGAAGAACAGCGCGTACTGCATGCCGGCGCAGCCGCCCGCCTGCACCGCGACGCGCAGCGCCACGTGGTCGGTCTCCGCATCCTGCTGGGCGAGGAACTCCTTGACCTTCACGGCCGCGTGCTCCGTCAACGTAACGGAGTAGGCGGGCGCGAACCCAGCGAGGGTCTCGCGCACGGGCGGGCCGTCGAGGGTCTCCTTGACGGTGGTATGGGTCGTGTCGCTCATGGCCTCGGCCTCGTTCGGGTCGCCGGAGTCGCGGCGGGCGCGCCGCCGTGGGTTGCAACGTGAGTGTAGCGCCGGGCATTCCACCGACGACCGGGTCCGCACGGCGGGTGCGGATCTGCCCCCGGCGGATCGCTAACCGCGCGGCGAGCGTGTCAGGCGGCCCGGCCCCGGCGGCGCGCGATGCGCTCCGCGGCAGCGGCGACCTCGGCGGCCGGATCCCCGCCGGCCCCATGAGGCGCCGACTCCACGTCGGCGATGGCGTCCACAGGCTCCGGCAGGGCGCCGACCACGGCGAGCACCTCGACGCCGGCTTCACGAGCCAACTCGACCACGTGCCCGACGACCTTGCCCTGCAGCGAAGTGGCGTCGAGGCGACCCTCGCCCGTGACGACCAGGTCGGCTCCGGCCACCACGTCCGGGAGCCCGAGCAGGTCCGCGACCGCCGCCGCGCCGGCAACGAGGCGACCACCGACCACCGCGGCCAGCCCGAAGCCGAGCCCCCCCGCCGCGCCGGACCCGGGCAGGTCGCGCCACGCGCCGCCGAGGTCGCGCTCCACCACGTCCGCCCACCGCTGCAAGCCGTCACGCAGCCGCTCGACCACCTCCGGGGTCGCTCCCTTCTGCGGGCCGAACGTGGACGCCGCGTCCGCCAACCGCGTGGTGACGTCGGCCCACAGCACCACCTCCAACCCGTCCCAGGACGAATCCAGCCACCCGCGTTCCACCGCGCGGACGGTCGCGAGCTCGCCGCCGCCGATCTTCAACCCTCCGCCGTCGTCGCGGGTGGCCCGGATGCCTAGCGCCAGCGCCGCTCCCGCGCCGCCGTCCACGCTGGCGGACCCTCCCAGACCCACCGACACCCGGCGCGTACCGGCACGCCGCGCCCCCTCCAGCAGCTGGCCGACCCCGTACGTGGTCGTCCGCAGCGGGTCGCGTTCACCCTGGGGCACCTGCGCCAGCCCACAGGCGGCCGCCGACTCGATCACGGCCGTGCCGTCGGGTCGGAGCAGCCAGGCGGCGCTGGTCGGGCGCCCGAGCGGTCCGGCGACCTCGGCCTCCCGCCTTTCCCCCCCGTCGGCAGCGGCGACGACCGCGAGCGTGCCCTCGCCGCCGTCGGCCATCGGCACGAGCGTGACCCGGTCATCGGGGCGGGCGCGGAGCCACCCGTCGGCGATCGCCCGGGCCGCTTGGGGAGAGGTGAGGGTCCCGCCGAACGAGTCGGGCGCGATCACCACCTGCACGTGGTCTCCGTGGCCGGGACCGGCCAGCGTAACCGCGCTGCCGAGGGGACCGGCTCGAGGCGCGTGAGCGACCTGGGTCGACGCGGGAGGCGACGACCACGGGGGCGGGCGCGTGTCAGCCGCCCCGCGTGGGCGGTTCGCCCCGCTCGGTCATGCCGACGCGCTTGTCGGCTTCCTTGTGGCCGAGCTCGCCGCCCGGGTGCTCGGGGTGGTCGGAGGGCACGCTGGTCCCGAGGATCGCCGCGGTGTCCCCGGGAGGTTCGAAGTCCTCGTCCGCCTCGAGCCGCAACACCTGCTCTGCCTTGTGGGCACGCAGCTGCTGCTCGCCGAGGTCGGCGCGTTCGGGGTCGTTGGAGTGCACGCCGACCAGGACCCTGCCCTGCTCCACGAGCATGAGCGCCGGCTCGAGGGTCTGGGTCCACATCATGGCCTTGCGCGCCCCGGCCTCGGCACCCAGCAGCGCGCCGGGGATGTGGCCCATGACGGCGCCGGCCACGCCCGCGTACAGGGCGGCCGCCCCCGCCGCCAGGCCCACGCCGGGGATCGCCGAGACCCCCAGCCCGATCAGTGCCCCCAGGCCCCCGCCGGTCACGGCGCCGGTCGGGATGCCGGCCGCGACCCCTCGCCCGATGCCGCCGGTCGCGCGGGTTGTCTCCTCCTTGACCGCACCGGTCCCCGGACGCATGGCGTGGTCGGGACCCAGGAGGGACAGCTCGTCAGCCTCCAGCCCCGCGCCGAACAGAGCGTCGACCGCCGCGACCGCGTGTTCGAACGTGGCGAAGACGGCGACGACGTTGTGCCTCGCCAGTCGCTTGGTGACCATCCGGTTCCTCTCGCGGCCGGACCACGGCCGTGGCGAGGGTCAGCGGGTGGTCCGCGCGGTCGTGTCGGCCTCGCTCGTGGCCGCCTCGCTCGCCTCCAACGACGGCTGGACGTTCGGTGGCGTCTCGCCCGGGAGGTGGGTGAGGTCGACGACCTCGCGCACGCCCTCGACGTTGCGTGTGGCCGCCAGCAGCTCGCGCCGCTGTTCGACGGTGGGGATCTCGCCACGCAGCTCCACCACGCCGTCGCGGGTGGTGACCACGATGGCGCGCTTGTCGATCCCGCCCCGGCCGAGCACCTCGCTCTCGACCTTCTCCTTCAGCGTCCTGACGTCGTAGTCGCGCAGCTGCTCGGTGGGCAGCTGCTCGGCCAACGCACCTTTGAGCTCGCCGGCCTTGTAGTCGACCTTCTTGCGCAGCTGGTCGGCCTGGTCACGCACGGCCGCGCCGAGCTGGTCGGTGGCCTGTGCGCGGCGCGTGCGGCCACGGTCGGGATCGAAGAAGTACGAGGCGGCCGCCCCAGCGGCCGCGCCGATGCTCAGCAGGGTCAGTCCCTTCACCTTGCCGAAGAAGCTCATGGTGCTCTCCTTCCCCGTGATGGGTGCGTGCGACGGCGCGTCCGCGGGCGCGCCGGTCGGCGGCGGCTGCCGCTGTCGCTGCCGGGTCGCTCGGGTACCGAGCGTGGCCGGCAGTCGTGGGGCCTGCAGGCTCGTGGGCCGTCCGTTCGTGTACCCGCCTGCCGCGGGCATGAACGGTCGGCCGGTGTCGTCCAGGCTGTTCCCCCGCGTGTCAGCCGTCGCGCGGGTCGCGGTCGACGAACGGGGGGCGCACCACCTCGAACAGTGCCGGTCTGCCACGCAGGTCCACGGTCACCTCGTCGCCGGGTCCGACCGGGACGGCCAGGTAGGCCAGGCCGATCCCGGTCCGCAGCGTGGGAGAGAAGCTGCCGGACGTGACCGTCCCGACCTGGTCGCCGTCGCTGGTGACGGTCATCCCCGCCCGGGGGATGCCGCGATCGGTCGCCCGGATGCCCCACAGCCGACGCTGAGGACCCTGCTCCTGCCGGCGCTCGAGGGCGGCGGATCCGCGGAAGCGCCGTCCCTCCAACTTCACCGCCCAGCCCAGCTGCGCTTCGAACGGGTCGGTGTCGCGGCTGAGCTCGTTGCCGTGCAGCGGGTAGCCCATCTCCAGGCGGAGCGTGTCCCGCGCGCCCAGACCCACCGGCGTCGCTCCGAGCTCCAGCAGCTCGCGGAAGTAGCCGGGAGCGTCCAGGCCGGGCAGCATGAGCTCGCAGCCCACCTCCCCCGTGTACCCGGTGCGGCACAGCCACCCGTCGTCGGACGGCCCGAGATCGATGTAGCCGATGCCGTGGTAGGGCACCGTACCGACCACGTCGGGGAACAGCTGGTGGACCAGCTCCAGCGAACGCGGCCCTTGGACGGCGAGGATGGCCAGACGCATCGAGTCGTCGGCGACGCGCGCGCCGTGCTGCTCCGCAGGGGCCTGCAGCAGCTCGAGCACCGCGGACCGGTTGGCGGCGTTGGGCACGACCATGAACCGGTCCCCGTTGAGACGGTACACGATGAGGTCGTCGATCACGCCGCCGTCCTCGTCGCAGCACAGGGTGTACTGCGACGTGCCGTCCTCGAGGTCGCCCGGGTCGTTGGTGAAGGTCGCGGCGACCGTGTCCTCGGCGCCGCCCCCGGAGACCCAGATGTTGCCCAGGTGTGAGACGTCGAACACGCCCACGTCCTCGCGCACCGCCCGGTGCTCGGCGAGCGTGCCCGCGTACTCGATCGGCATCGCCCAGCCGGCGAACGGGGCGATCCGCGCCCCCAGCTGCTCGTGCACGCTGTACAGAGCGCCCTTGATGAGGCCCTCGTGCTGCGCGGCCGTCGTCATCGAGCCGGCTCCTGCTCGACCTCGTCGCCACGACCCTACCGACCGCCAGGCGTGCGACGTCGGGAACGCTCGGCCGAGGGGGGCGCCGGTGCGATGGTGACGGGCCTGCACTACGGTGCGGAAAGCCACGTGCAACGGCGTCCGGGGAGGGCCTCGTGGCCGGAGACGACACCTTCGACGTCATCGTGCTCGGCGCCGGGACGGGGGGCTACTCGTGCGCTCTGCGTGCCGCACAGCTCGGGCTGTCGGTCGGGCTGGTGGAGCGGGACAAGGTGGGCGGCACCTGCCTGCACCGCGGCTGCATCCCCTCGAAGGCGCTCCTGCAAACGGCCCAGATCGCCGACCACGTCCGCGACGCCGGCGAGTTCGGTGTCCGAGCGTCGTTCGAGGGGCTGGAGATCGCCCAGGTGCACGAGCACAAGGACAACGTGGTCACCGCCATGTGGAAGGGCCTGCAGGGTGCGCTCAAGGGCCGCGGGATCACGACGCTCGAAGGGCACGGCAGGCTGGTCGACCGCGGCACCGTGGAGGTCGACGGCGACCGCTACCGCGCCGACGCCCTGGTGGCCGCCACGGGGTCGGTGCCGCGCACGATCCCGCCGGCCCCGTTCGACGGCGAGCGCATCATCAACTCCGACCACGCACTGCAGCTCGACCGCGTGCCCGAGCGGCCCGTCATCCTCGGCGCCGGCGCCATCGGCATGGAGTTCGCCTCCGTCTGGCACGGTTTCGGCGCCGAGAAGGTCACGGTGGTCGAGGTCGAGGAGCGCGTGCTGCCGCTCGAGGACCCGGATTCCTCACGCGAGATCGCCCGCCAGTTCCGCTCCAAGGGCATCCAGCTGATGACCGACGCCCGGCTGACCGCGGCCGACCCGTCCGATGGAGGTGTCGTCGTCACGGTCGAGACCAATGACGGCGAGGAGAAGCTGGAGTGCGACATCCTGCTGGTGGCGATCGGCCGCAAGCCCGTGACGGAGGACTGCGGCTACGAGGAGGTCGGGCTCCAACTCGAGCGCGGCTCCGTCGCGGTCGACGAGCTGTGCCGCACCAGCGTCGAGGGGGTGTGGGCGCTGGGGGATCTCATCCCCACCCTGGGGCTGGCGCACGCGTCGTTCGCCGAGGGGTTCCTCGTCGCCGACCAGCTGGGCGGGCTCGACGTGGTGCCCATCGACTACGCGGGCGTCCCTCGGGTCACCTTCTCGCACCCCGAGGTGGCGTCGGTCGGGCTGACAGAGCCACAGGCCAAGGAGCAGGGTCACGACGTGGTCGTGGAGCGCTACAAGTTCCAGACCCTGGCCCGCGCCCGGATGATGAAGGCCGAGGGCGTGGTCAAGATCGTCGCGGCCCGCGCGGACGACGGTGCCGGTCGGATCCTCGGCATCCACCTGACCGGGCCGCATGCCACCGATCTCATCGCCGAAGCCGAACTGATCCACAACTGGGAGGCGCTCCCTATGGACGTCGCCCGCTTCGTCCACCCCCACCCGACGCTGAACGAGGCCATCGGCGAGGCGCATCTCGCCCTGGCCGGCCGCGCGCTGCACGGCTGACAAGGAGGACCTCCGTTGGCAGAGGAAGTCAAGCTCCCCCAACTCGGAGAATCCGTCACCGAGGGCACGATCACCGCGTGGCTGGTGAAGGAGGGTGAGCACGTCGAGGAGGACCAGCCCCTGTTCGAGATCTCCACCGAGAAGGTGGACACCGAGGTGCCCTCGCCCGCCAGCGGTGTGCTGAAGCAGATCAGGGCGGAGGTTGACGACACCATCGAGGTGGGCGCGGTGGTGGCGCTGATCGACACCGACGGCGCCGCGGCGGAGGAAGCCGCCGAGGAGGCACCCACGGAGACCGAGGAGGAGCCCGAGGAGGAGCCGGCGGAGGCGGCCCCCGCCGAGGCCGAGGAGCAGGCCGCCGCCGAGACCGAGGAGCAGGCCCCCGCCGCCGAGACCGAGGAGCAGGCCCCCGCCGCCGAGGACGAGGAGCAGGCGCCGCGGCGGGCGGCGGCCGAGCAACGGGCCGAGCCCGAAGGTGATGGGCGCGCCAAGGGTGAGCTCCTGTCTCCCATCGTGCGTCGCCTCGTGAACGAGCACGACCTCGACCCGTCACGGATCGAGGGCACGGGCAAGGGTGGTCGGATCACCCGTGAGGACGTCGAGCGGGCGATCGAGGAGGGTGGCGCCCGCCGCCGCGCCGAGGAGGAACCCGCGGCCGCCGCTCCGGAGGAGAAGCCCGCGGCCGCCCAGGCCGGGGTCGAACCCCGCAAGCCGCATGAGGGCGTGCGTGGCCACACCGAGAAGCTGTCGCGTGTGCGCGCCGCGATCGCTCGCAGCATGTGGCGGAGCCTGCAGTCCACCGCCCAGCTCACCGCCGCGCGGGAGGTGGACGTCACCGGCATCATGCAGGCACGGGAGGGGGTCAAGGACGCCTTCCGGCAGCGGGAGGGTGTGCCGCTGTCCCCGCTGCCGTTCATCGCTCGTGGCGTCTGCCTGGTGCTGCCCCGCCACGAGGCGCTGAACGCGTCGATCGACGTGGAGGGCGGGGTCGCCAAGTACTACGACACGATCAACCTGGGGTTCGCGGTGGACGCCCCGCAGGGTCTGATCGTCCCCAACCTCAAGGATGCGCAGGACCTCACCGTCCCGGCGCTGGCGCGTTCCATCGCCGACCTGGCCGACCGGGTGCGCAACAAGCGCATCAGCCCCGACGACGTGCAGGGCGGCACGTTCACCATCACCAACACCGGCTCCCGTGGGGTACTGTTCGACACGCCGGTGCTCAACCCGCCGGAGACCGGCATCCTCGCCACGCCCACCATCGAGAAGCGCCCCGTCGTGGTGTCGCAGGACGGGGCCGACGCGATCGCGATCCGCTGGATGACCTACCTGTGCCTCACCTACGACCACCGCATGGTGGACGGCGCAGACGCGGCGCGGTTCCTCGCCGACCTCAAGGAGATCGTGGAGACGCACGACTGGACGACGGAGGTGGGCGCCTACCGATGACGTCCCCCCGGCTGCTGCGTGCCGCGCCGGAGGAGCCGGTCCTGGCGGTGCACGCCGGCGTCGTCCCGTACGCGGACGCCTGGAGGTGGCAGCGCGACCTGGTGCCGCGCCGTGCTCGCGGCGACGTGGGCGACGTCCTGCTGACCCTGGAGCATACGAAGGTGTTCACCGCCGGGAGCAGCGCCGACCCCGCCCACGTGCTGTGGGACGCGGCGGAGCGGGCGTCGCGCGGGGTCGAGCTGTTCGAGGTCGACCGGGGCGGGGACGTCACCTACCACGGACCGGGCCAGTTGGTCGCCTACCCCGTGATGCAGCTTGCGGGCATCCGCACGGTGGTGTCCTACGTCCGCGCACTCGAGGAGGTGTGCGTGCGGACCGCCGCCGACTTCGGGGTGCAGGCGAGGCCGGTCCCCGGCTCCACCGGGGTGTGGGTGGGAGACGACAAGCTGGTCGCCATCGGGGTGCGCGTGTCCAGCCGGGGCGTCACCAGCCACGGGCTCGCGTTCAACGTCACCACCGATCTGGCCGACTTCGGTGGCATCGTGCCGTGCGGGATCGCCGACCGGGGCGTGTGCTCGCTGCGGTCGCTGGGCGTGGCGGCCGACGTGGCCGACGTCGTGATGCGGTTGCGGGCGCGCCTCGCCGACGTGTTCGGCTGCGTGGTGGTCGACGCCTCCGCCGAGCCTGGCCTGCTGCCCGACGCTGCGCCCGCACGGAGCTCTGCGTGAGCGGCGCTCCGCAGGAGCGACGCGAGAGGAGCCGTCTTAGGCCACCTAAGACAGCGACGGAGGTGGTCATGAGCGCGCAGCCGGTCGTCCCCCCCGACGTCACGCCCCTACGGCTGCTGGACGAGGACCGCCGCCGGCGCGCCGGTGTGGCCCGGCCCGCCTACGCGGGCCTTCATCCGGGTCGCAAGCCTCCATGGCTGAAGACCACCCTGCGGCAGGGCGACAACTTCCGGGACCTCAAGCGCCTGGTCGGCGACCTGCAGCTGCACACCGTGTGCGAGCAGGCCCGGTGCCCCAACATCTACGAGTGCTGGGAGCTGCGCGAGGCCACCTTCCTCATCGGCGGGGAGGACTGCACGCGGCGCTGCGGCTTCTGCCAGATCCGCACCGGCAAGCCGAAGGGCTACGACCGTGACGAGCCCCGACGCGTCGCCGAGGCGGTGGCCCACCTGCGGCTGCGCTTCGCGGTGGTCACGATGGTGGCGCGCGACGACCTCGCCGACGGCGGCGCGTGGCTGGTCGCCGAGACCGTGCGTCGCATCCGCGCGCGGGTGCCCGGCTGCGGCATCGAGGTGCTGCCCAGCGACTTCGGCTACGCGCACGATCCCGTGCGCGGGCTGGGGGCGCTCGACCAGGTGGTGGAGGCGGGACCGGACGTGTTCGCGTTCAACGTCGAGACCTGCCGGCGGTTGTTCCCGGTCGTCCGACCCGCCTTCACCTACGACGGGTCGCTGGGCTTCCTAGCCGAGGCGCGCCGGCGCCTCCCGGCCACCACGGCGGTGAAGTCGAACATCATCGTCGGCATGGGCGAGACCGACGACGAGGTGGTCGAGGTCATGCGCGACCTCCGCGCCGCCGGCGTGTCGCTGCTCACCATCGGCCAGTACCTGCAGCCGTCAGCGCAGCACCTGCACCTGGACCGCTACGTCACCCCCGACCGGTTCGCAGAGTTCCGGCGTATCGGCGAGGAGAACCTCGGCTTCGCGCACGTCGAGTCCGGGCCGATGGTGCGCTCCAGCTACCACGCGGGCACGCAGGCGGTCGACGCGGGCGCCTGGGCACCCGCGTCCAACCAACCGCCGCTCCGCCGCCCCTGTGCCTGACGACGCTCGAACGGTCGGCCACGAGGAGCTCCCCCGGTGCTGACACGCGTGCTGCTGGTGCTGCAGACCACGCAACCCGCCGAGGAGGCGGTCCAGCGGATCACGTCGCTGACCGAGTGGGTGCGCTCCATTAACTGGATCGCGGTGGCCACCCGGCTGATCACGGCCCTCCTCGTCATCGTCGTGGCGTTCCTAGCGAGCCGGGTCGCACGGCGCGGGGTGCGGCGCTGGGTCAGCGGCGCCACCGCCAGGGGCCTGGGCAAGACGGGTGACGCGCGCGCCGCCCGGGCCGAGTTGAGGGCCACGACCCTGGGCGACGTGATGGCCGATGCGGTGTCGGTCGTCATCTGGTTCCTCGCCGTCGTGACCGCGCTCGGACAGATCGGTGTGGACCTGCGGGCGCTCCTGGCCGGGGCGGGGATCGCGGGCATCGCGATCGGCTTCGGGGCGCAGAACCTCGTCAAGGACTTCTTCTCCGGCTTCTTCATCTTGCTCGAGGACCAGTACGGCGTCGGCGACGTGATCACCGTCGACGAACAGGGTCAGGTCGGCGGGATCGTGGAGGACATCAGCCTGCGCATGACCCGGCTGCGGTCGCTGGACGGCACGGTGTGGTTCGTCCCCAACGGCGAGATCCGCTACCTCGGCAACCGGTCGAAGGAGTGGGCGCGTGCATTGGTGGACTTCGACGTGGCGTACGGCGAGAACCCCACCGACGTGATGGCCGTGATCCGTGAGGTGGCCGCCCACCTGCGGCGCGACGACGAGATCGGACCCAAGATCCTCGAGGACGTCGAGATCCTCGGCGTGGAGCGGCTCGGCGAGTCCGGCATCACGATCCGCACGTTCATCAAGACGCTCCCGCTGGAGCAGTGGGCGGTGAGCCGGCGGTTCCGCCAAGAGGTCAAGCAGGCCTTCGACGAGCTCGGCATCGAGATCCCGTTCCCGCACCGCAAGCTGATCATCGAGGACGGCAGTCGCTCGCGCCCCGCCGCCCCCACCCCGCGCAGCCGCCGGAGCACCTCGTGAAGGTCGGCGTCCGGGAACGCCACGCCCCGTAACCGGGGCGAAACAGAACCGCAACCGTCGGGTGACGGCACCCCCCTACCTTCCGCGCCCGCATGCCGGGCTGCGGCGGACGGACCTCGCCGCGGCCGGGCGGGGCGCCCCACCGAGCCCCAACCGCGTGGCCGCCGGGCTCAGGCAGCCCGCAGGGCGGTACCGCCCTGACAGGCCGCGGGTCCCGGTGGTCCGTGTCGGTGCGGGCGTCCCGCCCACATGCGCTTGCAGCACGAGACGATCGCCGGCGTCGCCGGCAGACAAGGAGCACAAGTTGGGGAGCTCACCGGACGACATCCTCCAACGCGTCAGGGACGAGGGCTTCGAGGTCATCGACCTGCGCTTCGTCGACCTGCCGGGGACCGTGCAGCACTTCTCGCTGCCGGCCACGGGTCTGACCGAGGAGGTCTTCACCGAAGGCCTGTACTTCGACGGATCGTCGATCCGCGGGTTCCAGGAGATCCAGGAGTCCGACATGCTCCTGCTCCCGGACCCCAGCACCGCCATCGAGGACACCTTCCGGCAGCGCAAGACGCTGGCACTCACCTGCTTCGTCAACGACCCGGTGACCGGCGAGGCGTACACACGCGACCCGCGCAACGTCGCCCGCAAAGCCGAGGCGTACCTCGCCTCGACCGGGATCGCCAACACGGCCTACTTCGGTCCGGAGGCGGAGTTCTACATCTTCGACTCCGTCCGGTTCGACCAGAACCAGCACTCGGCGTTCTACTACATCGACTCCGAGGAGGGGGCCTGGAACTCGGGACGAGACGAGGACGGCGGAAACCGCGGCTACAAGCCGCGCTACAAGGAGGGCTACTTCCCGGTCCCTCCGATGGACCACTACCAGGATCTGCGCTCGGAGATGATCCTGAACCTGCAGAACGCGGGCGTCGAGGTCGAGGTCCAGCACCACGAGGTCGGCACCGCCGGGCAGGCCGAGATCGACATCCGCTTCGACACGCTGCTGCGCATGGCCGACAAGGTCATGATCTACAAGTACATCGTCAAGAACACCGCCTGGCAGTACGGCAAGACGGTGACGTTCATGCCCAAGCCGATCTTCATGGACAACGGTTCGGGCATGCACACCCACCAGTCGCTGTGGAAGGGCGACGAGGCCCTCTTCTACGACGAAGCCGGGTTCGCGCAGCTCTCCGACACCGCCCGCTGGTACATCGGCGGGATCCTCGAGCACACCGCGGCGATCCTCGCGTTCGCCGCGCCCACCACCAACTCGTACCGGCGGCTGGTCCCCGGCTACGAGGCGCCCGTGAACCTGGTGTACTCCAACCGCAACCGCTCCGCAGCCGTCCGGATCCCCGTGACCGGGGGCAGCCCGAGAGCCAAGCGGATCGAGTTCCGCTGCCCCGACCCGTCGTGCAACCCGTACCTGGCGTTCTCGGCCATGCTCATGGCCGGGCTGGACGGAATCCGCAACCGCATCGAGCCGATGGACCCGGTGGACAAGAACATCTACGACCTGCCGCCGGAGGAGCTGGCCAACCTGCCCAGCGTCCCTGGTTCGCTGCAGGAGGCGCTCGGCGCGCTGGAGCAGGACGGCAAGTTCCTGCTCGAGGGCGGCGTGTTCACCGAGGACCTCATCGACACCTGGATCGACTACAAGCGGGAGCGTGAGATCGACGCGGTGCAGGTGCGGCCGCATCCGTGGGAGTTCATGCTGTACTTCGACGTGTAGCTCCCCGACCGCCAGACCTCGACGTGCACGGGGCGAGGACCACGCGGTCCGGACCGTCCCCCGACGCCCAGGACCGACCCGCTCTCCCGCGGAGCGGTCGTCTCGTCGGAGGTCGGCCACGGATGCGCGCACGTCGAGCATCGTCAGGCCCGCGCTTGACCCAGCGCGGGCCTGACGAACGTCCGCGTCGGCTCCCGACACGATCGCAGCGCCGCGTGCGCAGCCAACGGCACTCCCTGTCCGCAGGGACGCGCCGCCCGATGGGTGCGCGCACCCGGCGGCGGTCGGGCTCGAGCTCAACCCGTCGACACGATCACGGCGACGTCAAGTCGTCAGCGCCTGCGTCCGATACCTGCCGGAGGGTAAGGGGATGTTCGTGACGTACGAGACCGCACAGCGACGCGCGCGACACCTGTGGGATCTGATGCCGCAGGGCACGCCGTTGTCAGACGAGGACTGGTCCAAGCGGGATGGCGTGATCGGTGCGCTGGCGCTGATGCATGTCCCCGTGGTCCTCGTGTACGCACTGCTCGTCGGGGAAGGCTGACCCACGCGCTGGTGGAGACGCTCCCGGTGGCAGCGTTGGCTGTCGTGGGCAGGCGATCCGGTCGCACGCGCATGGTCCGGGAGATGTCGACCACGCTGTCGCTGGTCTCGTCCTCGGCGGTGCTCGTGCACCTGTCCGGCGGGTACATCGAACTCCACTTCCACTTCTTCGTGGTCGTGGCGCTGGTGACGCTGTACCAGCAGTGGAACCCGTTCCTGCTGGCGATCGGGTTCGTGGCCCTGCACCACGGGATCGCCGGGGTGATCGATCCGACCTCGGTGTTCAACCACCCGTCCGCGTTGTCGCATCCGTGGCGGTGGGCCGGCATCCATGCGGCGTTCATCGCGATGGCCAGCGCCGTGGGGATGGCCAACTGGAAGCTGAACGAGCTGGCGCGCCATCGCGCCGAGCACTACTTCCAGAAGCTGTACGAGGGCGAGCACGCGCTGGTCCAGCGCCTGCAGGAGACCGACCGGGTCAAGGGGGAGTTGGTCGCTGCCGTGTCCCACGAGTTCCGCACGCCCCTGACGGCCATCCTGGGGTTCGCACAGACCCTGCAGCGCAACCCGCAAGTCCCCTCGGAGCAGGTGGCTGATTTCGCTGCGCGTGTGCTGCGGCAGGGCCACCGGCTGCACCAGCTGGTCCAGAACCTTCTGGAGGCCGAGAAGCCACTCGACGAGACCGGCGGGGCGTGTGATGCCGAAGCTGTCATCCGGTCCAGCCTGGCGACCGCGGCGGCGGTCGACCGGGTCCCCGACCGCACGGTCCTGCTCGACATCGTCCCGGGAGTGCAGGTCCCCCTGCGCGCTGCGGCGACCGAGCTGGTGCTGACCAACCTGCTCGACAACGCGATCAAGTTCTCCACGCCGGGAACGCCCCTCACGGTGCGCGCGTACCAATCGCCGGGTGGGGAGGCGACGATCGAGGTGGCCAACCACGGGCCGGCTGTCTCCGCCGAGCTACGGGAACGGATCTTCCAGCCCTTCGTGCAGGGGGACTCGTCGAGCACGCGTGCAGCCGACGGCGTCGCTCTGGGCCTGCACATCGTCCTCCGCGTCGTCCCCGCGAACCACGGCCGGGTCGAGGTCGACAGCCACGATGGTGTCACCGTGTTCACGGTCACCCTTCCGGAACCGCACGCCCGACCCGCAAGGATGGTCGAGCAACTGCCCGGGCCGCCGCGTGACAGCGCCGTCGGAGTCGCCGACCCGGGACGATGGATCGCACCCGTGCCTGCATCCATGGTGACCGCCCAGGTCGCCTAACACCCCGGCACCGTGCAGGGTGGACGCTCGGCGCAGGGCCTCGGCTGCGGTCGCCTTTCGGCCGATCGCTCGCGACGCCGCGCTGTCGATGTCGTCGCGGCCGCCTCTCCGGGGAGTCACCGATCAGCTCTCGGGGTCGGGGCGGCGGGCACGTGGACGCGCAAGCGGGTACCTCCGTCGGGTCGGTCCTCCACGGACACGCTGCCGCCGTGGACGCGCGTGAACTCGTGCACAGCGGCCAGCCCCAGCCCCGTCCCGGGAACGCTGCCGTGGGTGGATTCGCGCACGAAAGGTTCGAAGATCGTTTCCACGATCACCGCATCGGCGTGCACTCGGACCGACGGTCCTCGGTGGTCAGGTCCGCCACCACCCGGCGTGCGAGCGCGGCCAAGGTCGGTGGGTTCCCGTCGCTCGATGAGATGACCAGCGCTGGCGGTGGTGTGGTCAGCGACGTCATCGAGGATGCGCTTTGCCGCTGGGCGTTCGCGAACGCCCTGTCCAGCAGTTCACGTTGGGTGTCAGCGGACAGGTCCCCAGACGGCGACGCACGGTGCCGACCAGCCCGGTGATGGCGGTCAGCGGCGCGGTGATGTCGTGCCGAACGGCCCGCGGGAGCTCGACCCGGCCGGCTTCCGCCTTTTGCGCAGCTCAGCGGCGGCACGGCGTTCGTTCTCGAAGCGGTGGCGGGGCCTGCTGGCCGAGTCCCCCGATGACCGTTCCGGACACGGCCGAGGCTCCGGTGACCAGCACCCACTGGGCGGCAGCCGCAGCGGGTCGAGCAGCCACAGCACCACGCCCAGGCCGGCCGCGGCGTGGATGACCTCCGCGACCGCGCACCGCCGGGCAGGGCGAAGCAGGCGTAGCCGCCGAGAACATGTAGAACATGCCGATGGCGAGCACACCGCGCGGCCCCGCAGCGTGGCCGGCGACGGCCACGATGGTCGCCCCCGCGGCCGTCAGGGCTGCCAGCGTCCGGTGGGACAGGTGCACGTCGCGCCGGCGCAGCACCGTCAGCAGCCCGCCGACGGCGTAGGCCAGAGCGTGGTCGGACCGCCGAGCCCCGTCACACGGCTGGACGCCGACCGCACACCGCGGTGATCCCTGACCATCTCACCGACCACCCGCACCGGAACGCCGCCGGCGGCTGACACCTGGTCGACCAGGCTGCCGAGCAAGCGTCGCAGGCGCGATCCTGTCACCGTCCCGTTCCCGCGATCTCGGCCCGTCGGAGTCGGAGACGGACCACACG
>DASZZX010000028.1:0-7515 GCA_036260415.1 Nitriliruptorales bacterium | reverse complement strand
GACGAGGATCTCTTCCGTCGGGGCGGGCCACCGCGGTAGGGGCACTGCAGCAGGTCCGCGCACCGACCTGGCGACCAGGAGGCCGTCAGCAGCCGCTCGATCGGGTCGATCGCGAAGTGGATGCCGAACGCGACGCTCGCGCCGATCATCATCCAGTGGAGTTCGCGTGCGCGGCCGGTAGGAGCTTGATCAGGGTGTTGACGACGAACCCCACGCCGATCCCGTCGGTGATCGAGTAGTTGAACGGCATCACCACCATGGTGAGGAACGCGGGGATCCCGATGCTGTAGTCGTCCCAGGGCAGCTCGCGAGCCACCGAGATCATGAAGAACCCGACGAGCATAGGGCGGGTGCGGTTGCCTCCGGGGGATGACGGCGGCGAGCGGGCTGAAGAACAGCGCCAGGAGGAACAACAGACCGACCACCACACTGGTGAGCCCGGTGGGGGCCCCCCTCGATGCCGCTGGCCGACTCGATGTAGGTGGTCGCGCTCGATGCGGACGGCGCCCCGCCGGCTGCGGCCGCCAGCGAGTCGACTAGCAGCACCCGGTTCATGCCCGCCAGCCGCTCGCGGGCATCCAGGAAGCCACCGTTGCCAAGCGCGATGGCTGTGCCCATGGTGTCGAAGAAGTCGGCCAGCATCAGGGTGAACACGGCCAGGACCGTCGTCAGGATGCCCAGTTCCCCCATGAACCCGAACGAGAAGGCTCCGACCAGCGAGAAGTCGGGCAGCACCACGACGTCGCCTGATGCCCGTTCGACCCCGGGACCCAGCTCGTCCCGCCGCTGGCGATCGCGAACGGGAAGTTGGCGACCAGCCCCATGAGGATGGTCATGACACCAGCGACCAGCACGGTGACGGTCAGCACCTGGTCGAAGGGCAGTCCAGCGCCTCCCACCCCGAGGAGCTGGGGTTGACCAACAGGATGTAGGCATCGTCAGGAAGGTCGTGCCGCCCGCCATGACCTCGGTCCGCAGCGTCGGGCCACGCTGCTCGACGCGGAAGTAGGTGTCCAGGGCGGACACGCGCGGCTCTTCCTCCGTCGCAATCGTCTGGCTTGTACCAGGGCATCGCGCATCCGGGCCGCAAGCCGGGTCACCGGAGCGGTGCGACCTGGTCGCTACTCTGCGTGCGCATCCAGCGGCGAGGAGCGAACGTGGCCGACCAGGAGCGGCTCCCGAAGCGTGAACGGCGCGAGCAGGCGCGCCGTGAGCGCAGGGAGAAGGAGGCCGCCGCGGCCCGTCAGGCCCGTCGCAAGCGTGCGGTCAGTGCCGCGCTCACGGTGGCGGTCGTCGCCGGGATCGGCGCCATGCTGTGGTTCACCCGCGCACCGGCCGCCGAGACGGGCATCGAGGTCTCCTCCGCCGCCGCCGAGCAGGCGCTCGTGACGGCGGGATGCGAGCCGATCCAGATGCCCATCCCGGAGGACATCGCGCACCTGAGCGAACCGGCGCCCCCGCCTGAGCAGCTGTACCCCCAGCGGCCGGTGCACAGCGGCCGCCACTTCGGGGTGACCGCACCGGTCGGTGTGTCCGGCGAGCCGCTCGATGAGCGGTTCAGCACCCACAACCTCGAGCACAGCTCCGTCGTCGTGTGGTACGACCCGCAACGGTTGGAGGAGGATGTCCGGGGTCAGGTCGAGGACTGGGCGGAGGCGCGCAACCGTGCCGGTTTCCGCGGGCGCAGCGGCGCCGGCATCCTCGTGTCCCCATGGGAGGGGGCCTTCGGCACGTCCGACAAGCCGCTGGCGCTGCGCGCCTGGGGACAGGCGCTGGACTGCGACGGGTGGGAGCGCACCGTGGCCGACGCGTTCCTGATCGCCCACTTCGGGACCCACGGGCGGGCTCCGGAGAGCTCCATCGCCGGCTACCCGGAGGACGTGCTGTCGTTCGGAGGGGAGGAGGCACCCACGCCGGGCCCGACCGGATCGCCTACTCCCAGTCCCGAGGACGTCGGCACCGGCCCCGAGGTGACGGCCTCGCCGACAGGGGGCTAGCGCACGTCCCGGCGTCGCCCGCCGGTCGGGGCGGACCAGGACCGCCGTCCGGTGCCACCGCAGACGACGGTCGGCCGTGGAGCGGGGTCAGCGCTGCGCGCGCGGCGGATCGCCGACCGGCACCCTCCGCACCCGCCGCCACCACGTCCGCACCCAATCCGCGTAGCCGAACGGTCGGAACCAGCGGTCGATCACCGCCTGGCTCGGGACGGTCGCGCGGGCGTGCACCCGTCGGCGCTTGGCCAGGATGCGGGGCACCAGCCGCACCGCCGTCATCGAGGCGACGAACGCGGCCGGCACGGTGAGCAGCAGCTCCGCGGCCTTGAGCACGGTGGTCAGCAAGAACCCGGGTAGGTCGCGGGCGAGCCGCATGGGGCTGTCGCACTTGAGGACGGTCAGCAGCCGGTTCTGGAAGTTGAGCTGCTCGACCCGTCGGGTCCTCCTCGGTCCGGCGCCCCCCCGCTCGTGCTCGGCGACGGCCCGTGGCTCGTACCAGACCGTCCAGCCGCGCATCGCGGCGCGCCAGTCGAGGTCGATGTCCTCGAAGAAGGCGAACAGGTCCTCGTCCAGCACCTCGCGCCGATCACCCAGGTCGACCGCCACGTCGTCGAGCATCGCCCGCCGGTACAGGGCGAGGGCGCCGGACACGCCGAACACCTCGCCGGGCTGGTCCCACTGCCCGCGGTCGAGCTCGCCCTCCCCCCGGTTGCGGAACAGCCGGGTGCGGAACGCGGCGTGGCCGGTGGTGTCGATGACCGCCTCGCCGCTGGCCGTCCGGTGGGTGCGCAGCAGCTTGCCCTGCACGGCGCCGCGCCGGGGGTCGGCCGCGAGGGCCGCGACCGCACACGATACGAAGTCGCGGCGGGGCGTCACGTCGAAGTTAGCGGTGAGCACCGCGTCCGCGTCGGTCATGGCCAGCGCGTCGTTCACCGCCCCGGCGAAGCCCCGGTTGCGGCGGTTCCACCGCACCCGCAGCGGCGGGTCGCTGCGGTGCTGGCGCGCCAGGTAGTCCTGCAGCACCTGCCGTGACGCGTCGCTGCTGGCGTTGTCCACCACGAGGACCTCCAACGGGCGGTGGTCCTGCTCCAGCAGGGCGTCGAGGCAGCCGGCAAGCTGGTCGGCGCCGTTCCAGTTGACCACCACGGCGACGACGCGCACGGTGCTAGCCGCGGCGGGCGGAAGGGCCCTCGACCACCGCGGTGGCGGCGACCAGATCCACCAGACCGGAACCACCTGGGGCGGGGGCGACCTCGAAGGCGATCGTCTCGGGCAGCACGTCGTGGACGATGCGCCCGCTGGGGTCGGTGACGCTGGGACCGATGCGGTAGTGGCCGGCCAGGAGGTGGGCGGTGAAGCGGATCTCGACCGTGGCTGCCCCGCCCGGCTCGAGCGGTCCGATCCCCAGTCCCTGCCAGGTCGTGTGCACCTCGTACAGGCGTCGCCCGTCGCCCGTCTCGAAGGTCGCACCGGCGCTGCACTCGTCGACCGGGCGCTCCGCACGGAGGCGCAGCTGCAGGGTGAGCGTGGTCGACGGTGCGACGCGGCGCACGACCGCCCCGTCGCGGTCGAGCAGGTGCGCCTCCACGATGCGCACGTCGCCGCTGCCGATCCGGGCCACGTCCGGTCCCACCTCGTCGCGGACCGTGCCCATCAGCTGCGCGTAGAGCTGGACACCCTCCCGTGTGGGGCCGTCGTAGGCGAGCTTGCCGTGCTCGAGGACCAGGACGCGGTCGCACAGGTGGTCGATCGCGTCGAGGTCGTGGCTCACGAAGAACACGGTCCTGCCACGGTCCCGGAACGCGGCCATCCGCTCGAGCGATTTGCCCTGGAAGAATGCGTCGCCGACCGACAGCACCTCGTCGACGAGCAGGATGTCGGGGTCCACGTGCACCGCGATCGCGAAGCCCAGTCGCACGTACATGCCGCTGGAGTAGTTGCGCACCGGCTGGTCGATGAAATCGCGAACTCCCGCGAAGTCCACGATGGCGTCGAACTGGGCGTCGACCTCCTCACGGGTCAGTCCCAGGATCGCGCCGTTGAGGTAAACGTTCTCGCGCCCCGTGAGGTCGCCGTGGAACCCAGCGCCCAGCTCGAGCAGGGACGCGACGCGGCCGTTGATGTCCACCCGCCCGTCGTCCGCCGGGAGGATGCGGGCCAGCACCTTCAGCAGGGTGGACTTGCCCGAGCCGTTGTGGCCGATGACGCCGACGCTCTCGCCGTGCTCGACCCGGAACGACACGTCCTCGAGCGCGTTGAAGTCGGTGTAGCGGGCGCGCTGCAGCGGTTTGGTGAGCCGCTCCTTGAGGCTCCTGGGCCGCTCGTGGTAGAGGCGGAAGGTCTCCGTGAGCTGATCGACGACGATCGCGGGGCCCCGCTCCCGCGCGGGACGCACCAGCCCGCGCAGCTGGTCGAGGACCATCAGCGGTGCACCCTGGCGCGCGCGACCGGCAGACTCAGACCTCCTTGGCGAACGTAACCGCGTTGCGCTGGAACACCAGGTACCCGACCGCGAACGTGACCAGCGCGACCGCCGTGGCGCCCACCAGCAGCTCCGGGCCCGGCCACGCCGGCGGTGTCGACCGCGCCTCGTCGCCCATGGTCTGCACGATCCCGTACAGCGGGTAGCGGAACAGCTCCACGAACCACGTCATCGGGTTGGCGCGGATGACCTGGTAGGCGGCCCGGGCCACTGCACTGCGCTGCACCTCGTTGGTGACCAGCTGGAGCGGGTAGATGATCGGCGTGAGGTAGAACCAGACGAGGAAGATGACGACCACCAGCTCCTGCAGGTCCCGGAAGGACACGTTCGCCGCCGCGAAGATCATCGCGAGGCCGCCCGCGAACACCGCGATCAGCAGGATGCCGAGCACCACGGCGGGCAGGTGGGCCAGCACGCCCCGGCCACGCGTCCACAGCAGGTACGGGCTGATCGCCGCCAGCGCCAGCAGGAAGTGCACCGCCTGGGCCAGCACGTTGGACAGCGGCAGCACCTCGCGCGGGAAGTACACCTTGCGGATCAGGGCTCCGTTGCCGGTGATCGCCTGCACGGAGCTCTGGACCGAGTTCTGGAAGAACGACCACACAAGGTAGCCCGCCACGAAGAATGCCGCGAAGTCCACGACCTGGATCTTGATGAGGAAGCCGAAGACCACCGTGAACACCACGGTCATCAGGATCGGGGTGATCAGCGACCACAGGAAGCCCAGCGCCGAGTGCTTGTAACGGACCTTGAGCTCCTTGGCGACGAGTTGGCGCAGCAGCTCACGAGCGCGCCAGAGGTCTCGCAGCTTCTCGTCGAGGGAGGCGCGCACGCGGCGGAGTATAGGTGGGGGTCGAGGCCAACCTCTCCCGCGGCGGACCGATGCCTCGCCCACCGCCGCGGGCGGCCGGTCAGGCCTTCATCGCGGCCTCGAGCTGCTGGCGCGTCGCCTCCGACACCGCCTGGGTACCCCCCACCACCGTCGCGGTGTCGAACCGGTCGGCGTTGGCGGTGACCAGCTCCCTCACCGACGGGACCGGGTCGAGACCCGCCGCGGGCACCAGCACGACGGGGCCGCCGACCTGACCCGCCAGACCGCCTCCGGTGAGCCCGTCCGGGTACTGCTCGCCGGTGGCGAACACCGGGTGCGCCTGGCCGGCGGGTCGCCGGGCCAGGACCGCGGCGGCCACCTTGGCGGACGTGTCGAAGCGGTGCTGTCCGGCGATGCGCTCGACCTGATAGCCGAGTGCGCGCAGCCGCTCCTCCACGGACGGCGCGACGGCGGCGGTGCCACCGAGCAGCCAGACCTTGGAGGTACCGAGCTCGGCGAGCGCCTGCTCGGTCGGGACGGGCAGCACGGTCGGCAGCGTCAGCAGGGTGGGGGGAGGCTCGGCGAGCGCGGCGAAGGACCCGGCCGACAGGGCGTCGGGCCAGGCGCGGTTCTCGTCGTCGTGAGCGCCGAGAGCGACGACGACCTCGCGGGTCCGCACGGCGCCGGCACGCAACGCGATCTGCCCTGCCGTCGCGAACCGGTCGTCCCCGGCGATGCGCTCGACCCGGTAACCGAGCACGCGCAGCTGCTGCTCGACGTCGCCGGAGATCACCGCACCGCCGCCGAGGATCCACACCTTCTCTGCGCCGAGCCGCTGCAGCTCGGCGCGGACGTCGTCACGGAGGTGCTCCCGCTCCGAGAGCAGCAGCGGCGCGTCGAGGCCCGCGGCGAAGCCGCCGGCGGCGAGCGCGTCCGGGAAGTTGTGGGCGTACGCGAGCACCACGTCGAGGGAGCTGGTCCAGTGGTCGCGCGAGACGTCCAGCGCCGTCTCGATTCGGGTGGGGCCCGACGACCGCCGCACGGCCGACGTGTCGGTGACCGTGACCGAGGCGGTGTCGGTGGCGCGGTGACCGGCGCCGTCCGTGACGGTGAGCGTGACCGTGTACCGGCCCGCCCGCGCGTAGCCGTGCAGCACTTCCTTGCCGGTCGCGTCGGCGGAGCCGTCGCCGAAGTCCCACGTGTACCTGTGGGTGCCCTGTCCTCCGGTCGCGGCCCCGGTGAAGGCGACCAGCTCCTCCGTGTCAGCGGTCTCGTCGGGGCCGGCGTTGGCGCGCATGTCGTCGTCGACGAAGAGCACCTCCGCCTGGGCGTCGACCAGAACGGCGTTCTGCACGTTGCTGAGCACGACCCGGAACATCTCGTTGCCCTCGGGCATGTCGTCGTCGAGCACGTCGACGCGGATCTCACCCGAGCGGCCGCCGACGGGGATCTCGAGGGTCCCGTTCGCGGCGGTGTAGTCGCTGCCGGCCCGGGCGGTGCCGTCGACGGTCTCGTAGTCGACCGTCACCGGTGTGGCCATGGGCTCGGTGAGCGTGGCGAACAACACGACGCTGGCATCACCCTCGACCGCGGAGCCGTCACTGATGGCCAGGTCGGGCGGGTCGTCGTTGCGGATGGTGCCGGTCGCGGTGTCCCGGGTCATCTGAACGTTCGAGCTGCTGCTCGTCAGCCGCACCTGGAAGGTCTCGAAGTCCTCCACGTCCGCGTCGCCCACCAGGCTGATCTCGAGGGTGGCTGACGACTGCGCGGGGCTGAAGGTCAGCTCGCCGTCGGCGACCGCGACGTAGTCGTCGGCGGCCGTGGCCGTGCCGTCGACGGTGGAGTACTGCACGGTGAACCCCGTGTGCAGGGGCGCGCCAGCCTCGACGGTGAACGCCAGCGTGGCGTCGTCGCCGCTGTCGCCCTCGGGGCCGGCAGCGTCCAGGATGGACACGTGCGCCCCCAGTAGGTGTTCCGCGGACGCCGACCGTGGCGACGGCAGCACCAGGACCGCGGCGGCGAGCAGCGCCGCGGCCAGCGCTGTCGGCAGTGGGCGCGCGGGGGACACCAACAGCTCTCCGGGTCGCTCGGCGCGAAGGCGTGACGGTACCGGACCGCCGCCGCGCACGCCCACGGATCGCGAATCTCGGGGCCTGACAGTCGGACGCGTACCTGACCCTGCCGCGTGGCGGCGTCCCGCCGGTTCGCCGGGTGACGTGGGTCGCGAC
>DASZZX010000027.1:0-9336 GCA_036260415.1 Nitriliruptorales bacterium | reverse complement strand
CATCCGTGCGCTGTGCGCGTCGGTAGCGGCCGGCTGACCCGACCGGTTCGCGCTGGTCACCGCCAGCGGCCCCACCGCCCGGATCACCTCGAGGGTCAGGTCGTCGAGCGGCATGCGGACCGCCACCGTGCCCTGGTTGTGGCCGATGTCCCAGTCGAGGTGGAGGTTGGCCGCCAGCACCAGGGTGAGAGGCCCGGGCCAGTACCGCGCGACCAGCCGTTCCGCCGCCTCGGGCACGTGGGCGACCAGACCCGGCAGCTGCTCACGTCCGTGCACGAGGACCGGGAGGGGGAAGCGCCGCGAGCGCCCCTTCGCCTCGAAGATGCGGGCGGTCGCGGCCGGTGTGAAGGCGTCGGCGGCGACCCCGTAGACCGTGTCGGTCGGCAGCACCACCAGCTCTCCGCGGCGCAGCGACTCGGCCGCCCGGAGCACCGCCTCGGCCCGGCTGTCACCGCGGGCGTCCACGACCGTGCTCATGGTCCACCTCCGTGCGCCCCTACGGAGCGCCGCTCACGGCCCCCCTCCGCGCGGAGACGCGCCACCAGGATGCGTGACCGGCCGGCAAGGTCGTTCTCCATCCCCACCTCCACGTAGCCGAGCGCGCACGCCCGCGTCGCGAGGTGGGCGGCGCGGGACTCGCCGACCTCCAGCAGCAGGTGGCCGCCCGGGCGAAGCCAGCGGAGACCGTCACGCAGCAGACGCTCCACCACCGCGTTGCCGTCAGGACCCCCAAGGAGCGCGTCGAGCGGCTCGTAGATGCGGACCTCGGGCGGGCTGGCGGCGACCTCGTCGGGGGTCAGGTACGGCGGGTTGGCCACCACCACGTCCACCCGCCCGAGCAGCCAGGAGGGGACCGGCTGCAGCAGGTCGCCGACCAGCACGCGGCACACGGAGTTGCCGAGCCGCCCCTCGGCCGTCAGCCGCTGCAGGTTCTCGCGCGCCAGCCGACAGGCGTCGGGGGAGCGGTCGGTGGCCACCACCTCGACCCCGTCGACCTCGGTGGCGACCGACAGCGCGACCGCCCCCGTCCCAGTGCACGGTTCGACCACGCGGGCCGTGCCGCTGTGCACCAAGGCGGCGCGTGCCGCAGCGACCGCGGCACCGGCCAGCAGCTCGGTCTCGGGCCGGGGCACGAACACGCCGGGACGACACGTCAGCGCCAGCTGGCGGAAGCCGACCTCGCCGGTGAGGTGCTGGAGGGGTGTGCGGGCGGCGCGCCGGGCCACGACCTGCTCCAGCCGCCGCAGGCGAGCGCTGTCGATCGTCCCCGCGGTGGCCGTCCGCAGGGTGGCAGTGTCCACGTCGAGGACATGCCGTGCCAGCGCCGACGCGTCGGCGAGCGGGCTGTCGACGCCCGCGTCGGCGAGCGTCGCCGCGTGGCCGGCCACCACCTTCCGCAGGGACGCGCCCACCGAAGCGATCACGCGCCGGGCTCCTGCCCAGCGAGCAAGGCGGCGCGCTCCGCCTGGGTCAGCGCCTCGACGAGCTCGTCGAGCTCTCCGGACAGGACGGCCTGCAGGTTGTGCACGGACATCCCGATGCGGTGATCGGTGACGCGACTCTGCGGGAAGTTGTACGTGCGGATCTTCTCGCTGCGGTCACCCGAGCCGATCTGGCCCTTGCGGGCGTCTGCGCGCTGGCGCGCGACGCGCTCCTGCTCGGCCTGCAGCAGCCGCGCCCGCAGGATCCTCATCGCCTTCTCCCGATTCTGGTGCTGCGACTTCTCGTCCTGGCACGACACGACCAGGCCGGTCGGGAGGTGGGTCAGCCGCACGGCGGAGTCGGTGGTGTTCACGCTCTGGCCACCCGGCCCGCTGGAGCGGAAGACGTCGATGCGCAGTTCGGCGGGATCGATCTCGACGTCCACCTCCTCCGCCGCGGGCAGAACCGCCACCGTGGCGGTGGACGTGTGGATCCGGCCCTGCGATTCGGTGCGGGGCACACGCTGCACGCGGTGGACACCCGACTCGTGCTTGAGATGCGAGTAGGCGCCCTCGCCACGGACCTCGAAGATGACCTCCTTGACCCCGCCGATGCCCTGCTCGGACAGCGCCATCACGTCGGTGCGCCAGCCCTGCCGTTCCGCGTAGCTCGTGTACATCTGCCACAGCTCGCCGGCGAACAGCCCGGCCTCGTCACCGCCGGCGCCCGCGCGGATCTCCACGATGACGTCCCTGTCGTCGTTGGGGTCCCGCGGCAGCAGCAGGGTCCTGAGACGCCCCGCGAGCGCGTCCCGACGGCCCTCCAGCTCGGCGGCCTCGGCCCGCATCAGCTCCCGGTCCTGTCCGGTCGCCTCCCGGACCATCTCCTGCGCCGCCTCAAGGTCGCCGCAGACCCGTCGGTAGGCGCGGTAGGCGTCGACCACCTCGCCCAGCTCGGCGTGCCGCTTCGCGACGGCCGTGTAGCGCTGACCGTCGGCCAGCACGTCGGCGTCCCCGAGCTGGCTCTCCAGCTCCCGGTAGGTGGACTCGATCTCGTCGAGGCGTTGGAACATGCGCGCGTCCTGCAAGGTCGGATGGGCGCCGGACGTCACCACGGTCGCGGCCTCGTCCCGCTAGTGACCGTCCGCAGGCGGTCGCGATGCGCCGGCGTTCGCGCCCTCCCCGACGTCGTCCGACAGGGGGCCGCGCCGCGGCTGGGCCGCGTCCACACCGACGATCACGGTACTGGGCAGGTCGCGGGCACGACCGTCGAGCTGGTCGCTGGGCACCACCGCCTGGAAGGCCCGGATGGCGACCTCAATCTGGTCCTCCGTCGGCTGGCGGGTCGTGACCGTCTGCAGCCACAGGCCCGGCAGCATCAACGCCCGGACCAGGCGGTTGTCTTCCCGGGAGGCGCCCAGCCGGATCCCCTCGTAGGCGAGGCCGGCGACCACCGGCAACAGCAGGAGGCGAAGCAGGACGTGGTAGGCGACGGCGGCGAGCCAGCCACCGTCCGGGGCCGGCACCACCGCGCCCGCCACCGAGTACACGAACAGGGCGAGCACCATCACCATGACCAGGAAGTTGGTGCCGCAGCGGACGTGCAGGGTCGGGTAGCGGTCGACGACCGAGGGTTCGAGGGGTTCGCCGTGTTCCCACGCTGCGATGGTCTTGTGCTCGGCTCCGTGGTACATGAAGACCCGCCGGATGTCACCCATCAGCGAGATGAGGGACAGGTAGCCGAGGAAGATCGCGATCCGCAACAGACCCTCAGCGACGTGGTAGAGCACCCCGTCGCCCAGCCAGCCGCGCACCAGGGCCAGCGCGGCGTTCGGCAGCACGATGAAGATCGCGACGAAGAAGACCGCCGCCAGGACGAGGCTGCCACCCAGCGCCCGACCGTCCAGCGGCTGCTCGTCGTCGGGCACGGCCTGTCGCGCGGCGATGCCGAGCGCCTTGACTCCGATCGCCATCGCGTCGAACAGGACGTACACCCCACGCAGCATCGGCTTGCGGAAGGCCGGGTAGCGCTCGGGGAAATCCGACACGGGATGGCGCTCGAGGTAGATCTCGCCGGACGGGCGCCGGGCCGCCACCGCCCAGGTGTCCGCGCCCCGCATCATCACGCCCTCGATGACGGCCTGCCCCCCGTAGTAGTGGGGGGCGGCGTCGGGCGATGACGCGGGGCGGGACAGCGGGAGTCTCCGGTCGGTAGTCTGGCCGGCCTACTTCGAGGTCGGCCTGGCCTTCCGGCCGGTGGTGGTCTGCTTCTGCTGGGTCTTCTGCAGGCGCCGCTGGAAACGGTCGACCCGGCCGCCTGTGTCGACGAGCTTCTGCTTGCCGGTGTAGAAGGGGTGGCACTCCGAGCACAGCTCGACGCGGATCTCCTCTTTGGTCGCCCGCGTGGTGAACGAGTTGCCGCAGGAGCAGGTCACCCGGGCGAGCCGGTACTCGGGGTGGATGTCGGCCTTCATGTGGTCCTCCTCCTCGCCGCCTGCGAGGTCACACCGTACGGTGCCCGTCGAGCGCAGCCGTCGGCCGTCGCGGTCCGCCGGGCTAACCGAGGTTCGACTTCTGGATCAGCTGCAGGAACTGGGCGTTGCTGCGGGTGGCCCGCAACTTGTCGATGAGCAGCTCGAGGGATGCCCCGCCGTCCATGCTGGCCAGGACGCGGCGCAGCTTCCACACGGCGTCGAGCTCGTCGGGGGCCAGCAGCAGCTCCTCCTTGCGCGTCCCCGACGCTTCGATGTCCACCGCCGGGAAGATGCGCTTCTGCTCGAGGCTGCGCGACAGCCGTAGCTCCATGTTGCCGGTGCCCTTGAACTCCTCGAAGATCACCTCGTCCATCTTGGAGCCGGTCTCCACGAGCGCCGTCGCGATGATCGTCAACGAGCCACCCTCCTCGATGTTGCGGGCGGCACCGAAGAAGCGCTTGGGCGGGTACAGCGCGGCGGAGTCCACACCGCCGGACAGGATGCGCCCCGACGCCGGAGCGGCGAGGTTGTAGGCGCGAGCTAGCCGCGTGATGGAGTCCAGCAGGATCACCACGTCGCGACCGCGCTCGACCAGCCGCTTCGCGCGCTCGATGGTGAGCTCCGCGACCTGCGTGTGGTCGTCGGCGGGCCGGTCGAACGTGGACGACACCACCTCCCCGGTGGTGGAGCGCTCGAAGTCGGTCACCTCTTCGGGGCGCTCGTCGACCAGCAGGACCATGAGGTGCGTCTCAGGGCTGTTGGTCTCGATGGCCTGCGCCAGCTGCTTGAGGATGGTGGTCTTGCCCGCCTTGGGTGGTGAGACGATCAGACCGCGCTGGCCTTTGCCGATCGGCGCGATCATGTCGACGATCCTCATCGCCACGGGTGACCCGGTGTCCTTCTCGAGGTGGAAGCGCTCGCGCGGGAAGTACGGCGTGAGCTCCTTGAAGTCGCGACGCCGGGAGGGCGCCTCGCCGCCGTCCACCGGCTCGCCCTCGAGCGCCTCGACCTTGACGAGGGCGGGGAACTTGTCGCTGCCCTTGTTGTGTCGGATCGGTCCGGCGACGAGGTCGCCGCGCCGCAGGTTGTGGCGGCGGACGAGCGACTGGCTGACGTAGACGTCCTTGGGGCCAGCCAGGTAGCCGGTGGTCCGCAGGAACCCGTACCCCTCGGGCAGCAGGTCCAGGACGCCCTCACGCACCTCCAGGTCGGAGGTGTCGTCGGCCTGCTGGCCTCCGGCCTCGCCACGGCCACGGCGGTTGCGCCGCTTGTTGCGCCGTCCACCCTGGGCGTCGCGGCCCCCTTGAGCCTGGTCGCCGCCGACCCTGGAACGCTCACGGGTGCGTTCGCGCTCCGGGGCGTCCTCCCCGTCCTCGTTGTCGTCGTGATCGCGCCGCTCGTCGCGGTCAGACGCCTGGTCGCCATGCTCGGCAGCTGGCTCGCGCTCACCGCGGTCGTCGCGGATGCCGCCGTCGCCGGACGGCGCGTGGTCGTGCAGTTCGTCGCGGTCGGCACCGCCGGCGGGTTCTCCGTCGCCCAGCGGGGGCCCTTGGAGTTCGCGCTGACGTGTGTCCACGCCATGGAGATCGCTGCGACCGCCGCCCGAGCCGTTGCCGCCGTTGCCCGAGGACATGATCAGGTCGATCAACTCCGACTTCTTGAGCCGCTGGTAGCCGCGCAGCTCCAGGGTGGAGGCGATCTCCTTGAGCTCGGAGAGCGCCTTGCGCTCGAGGAGGGTGCGATCCATCAGGATGGTTCCTGCTCTCTGTCGTGGGTCGGGGGTCAGGTCCGCTGCAGCGCTTCCTGGTACGCCGACCAGTCGGCGAGGAAGCGTTCGAGCCCCTTATCGGTAAGGGGATGGGTGACCAGCTTGCGGAACACCGCGTAGGTCATGGTGGCTGCATCGGCACCGGCCATCGCTGCCTGAACCACGTGCTGTGGCGAGCGCAGAGAGGCGGCCAGCACGTTCGTGGCGTACCCCTGCACACGGAAGATCTCGCAGATGTCCGCCAGCAGGCCGATCCCGTCGCGGCCGATGTCGTCCAGGCGGCCGAGGAACGGTGACACGTAGGTGGCGCCGGCCTCCGCCGCGAGGATGGCCTGGGCCGGCGAGAAGCACAACGTCACGTTGGTGCTGATCTGTTCCCGCGCCAGCTGCCGCGTTGCGGCCAAGCCGTCGGCGATGAGCGGCACCTTCACCACGATGTTGTCGGCGATCGCCGACAACTCGCGCGCCTCTCGGAGCATCCCCTCGGTGTCCGTGGCGACGACCTCGGCCGAGACGGGACCGTCGACCTCGGCGCAGATCTCCTTGAGCAGGCCCACGAACTCCCGGGTGCCACCCGCCGCCCCACGCCCGGCACCCTCACGGCCCGCGAGCGTGGGGTTGGTGGTGACGCCGCCCAGGACGCCCCAACGGTTGATCTCGGCGATCTGGTCGACGTTCGCGGTGTCCAGGAACAGTTCCATCGTGGCCTTCCTTCCGGCCGCTACTGGCCGGGTCGTGTCGCGAGCCGCCCGGCGGCGTCCCCGCGATGGGCGAGGCTCCGTTCGACGAGACGAACCGCCTCGTCGACCGCCGCGTGGGGATCGCTCGGCCGCAGCGTGGCGACCCCGTGCTCGCGTGCTCGGCGCACTACCTCCCGCTGGATGCGCCGGATCTGCTCGAAGCCGTCCAGGTAGCGGTCGGGCGGCCGCCTCGAGTCATGCGATCGGGCCACGAGGTAGGACCGATGCACTCCGACGTCGTCCACGGCGATGATGAGCGGAACGACGAGAGCCCCGAGCCGGTCCGGGAACTGGATCGCACCCGGGACCAGGTGGACGCCCTCTACGATGATATCAACCTGCTCGACGTCTGCACGCGCCAACAGCGATCGGATGCCGCTGCCCACGATGTGGACCTGCTCGAGGAAGCCCGCCACCGTGGCGGCGTCCGGATCGTCCGCCTCGAACGACGAGACGTGCAGCGCCGGGAACTCCTCGGGGGGAATGGCACCGCGCAGGATCTCACGGACGGCGTCGGTGGTGACGACCCGCACGGCACCCAGCCGCCGCGCGAGTCCCTCCGCGACCGTGGATTTACCCACCCCGGTCGCGCCGCCGATGAGCACGAACAGGGGCAGGCGTGGCGCGGGGGCCGGCGAAGGGACCAGCGCTCCTCTCCAGGCCTGGGAGCCGGACGCTTGGGACGACCCAGATCCGTCGCGCGGCGGCCGGGACTCGGAGGGCGACCGCGGGTCGGCGACGCGGGTCGGCGGGAGCGTACGGACGGGAGACCCGTCCGCGCAAGGGTACGTCGCTCAGGACGGGAGGGCGACCAGCCCGGCGAGGTCCCAGCGGAGTGCCCACACCTCGAAGTCGTGCCGCCCGCCCACGGCGGCACAACGTCGCAGCGCCACCTCGTCCCTCGCCGCCACCGCCGCGCACACCGACGGACCGGCACCCGACAACCAGGCGTGGATGCCGGCGGAGCGCAGGTCGTCGATCACGCTGCCCGTCGCGGTCATCGTGTCGAGACGGGACGGTTCGTGCAGACGGTCACCAGCCAGCGCGGCCGCGGCGGGCCACGCCCCCAGCAGTGCTGCCAGCAGGTGCCCGGCGCGCGCGGCCTGGTCCACCACCGCATCCCGGTCCACGGCGTCGGGGAGGACCGCACGTGCTGCGGTGGTGCGCTGCCGGGTGGAGGGGACCAGCGCCACCGGACGTAGCCGCGGGTGGGGCTGCCCGCGGCGGACCACCAGGTCGCCCTCGTCGGTCCGCGCCGCGCACACCAGCCCGCCGAGGACGGCCGGAGCCACGTTGTCCGGGTGTCCCTCGATGGTGGTCGCGAGCCGCACCAGGTCGTGGTCGCCGACCGGGAGGGCACACGCCGCTCGGGCCAGCCCGAGACCAGCGACGATCGCTGCAGACGACGATCCCAGACCCCGCTCGAGCGGGATGCGGTTGAGCACGCGCACGCGCACGTCGGGCACCGGCACGCCGGCGCGGGTGCACAGAGCCAGGAAGGCTCGCCACAGCAGGTTCTCGTCGTCGTCCGGCAGCTCGCCCGCCCCCTCACCCTCCGAGGTGACCTTGGGCCGTCCCGGCTCCGCCGGCAGCACCCATGCGTCCAGGTGGCGGCTGAGCGCAGCGCCGAAGGCGTCGAAGCCGGGGCCGAGGTTGGCGGTGCTCGCGGGCACGCGGACTCCGACCTTGCGCTGCTGGTCGCGACCGTCGCCGCCAGGAGGCTCGCTGGCGCTCACGGGACCATCACCGTCGCTGTCTCAGGTGACCCTGACAGCTGCCCTCGCGTCGCTGCTTGGGAGCGCGGCTCACCCCGGCGCCTCGGCGGGCGTGCCCGCTGCCACGGGAGGGGCGAACGGGTCGCGCTCGCCGGCCCACAGGTCGCGGGTCCACACCAACCAGGCGGCACCGTAGACGAGCGCAGCCGCCGCCATGAGGTACGACGCCGCGACGAGCCCCACCGCCTCGGCGGCGGCGCCCGCGCCCAGCGACGAGACGCCGATCGCCAGCGTCGCCAGGCCGAAGTCCAGGCTCATGACCCTGCCGCGGACGGCATCGGGGGTCGTCACCTGCAGCCCGTGGGTGGACAGCACCCACTGAGCCCCTCCGCCGAGATGTGCGGTCGCGACGCACAGACTGGCGACAGCCATCCCGCCCGCCCACGGCAGCGCCGCGTAGGCCAGCGCGTACGCGACGATCGACAGTCCGATGACCACCAGCTGACGGCGGCCCTGGTCACGCGCCAGCGCACGCCCGAGGTAGGGCCCGACGAGCGCTCCCAGGCCGCGCGCCGCGAGCAGCACGCCGATCCCTGCGGGTCCGGCGTCGAAACGCTCCAGCGCGTACACGGGTAGCAGCCCGACGATCCCGTTGCCGACCCCAACCCCGGCCTTGGTCGTCATGAGCGCTCGTATGATCTTGCGCTGCCGCGCGAAGCGCCACACCTCGTCGAGATGGGCCAGGACCCCGGCCGGTGCGATCACCGGGCCTGTGCGCAGGGGCCGCCGTATGCGCGCCACCAGCAGCGCCGACATCAGGAAGGTGGCGGCGTTCACGACGAAGCTCGTCTCGATGCCCAGGGCCCCCGTGACCAGCCCGCCGACTGCCGCGCCGACGAAGAGCATGGTGCCCCACACGCTGCTGATCGCCGCCTGCGCCAGCGAGACCTCGTGTGGGGGGACCAGGTTCGGCACGACCGCAGCGGTGACCGGCTGGAAGAAGGCCGCCAGCGCCGAGAGCAACGCGACGCAGAGGTAGGCCAGCCAGGCCTCGCGCAGCACGGCCGCCGCCACCAGCCCCAGCGCGGGTGCGACCCGCAGGAGGTCCGCCGCGATCATGATGCGGCGGCGGTCGAAGCGGTCCGCGACCACGCCCGCGAGAGGGGCCAGCAGGAAGACCGGCAGCACGGCGAAGGCGAACACCAGCGCGGGGGCGCC
>DASZZX010000026.1:0-6705 GCA_036260415.1 Nitriliruptorales bacterium | reverse complement strand
CCAACGTCGATGTCACCGACACGTGGGGCGGCGAGGCGGCAAGCGGTGACCTGGGTGGCATCACCGTGTCGCTGCGCACGAGCGCGGACGAGCGCTGGTACTTCGCCCACCTCGACCGGGTCGCGTCCGGGATCGAGGAGGGGCTTGAGGTGACGGCCGGTCAGCCGCTGGGATACGTCGGCGACAGCGGCAACGCTCGGGGCACCCCTCCGCACCTGCACCTCAGCCGGTTCGTCGGCGATATCGCGGCGAATCCCTACCACGCGCTGGCCGTCGCCTGCGCCGACGGCTGAGCGTTCGCACCGTTCTCCCTGTTCACACCCTTAGCAAGCGCGGGGTTGGACGACGGAACGCAGCCGTCGGAACGCTGCGGTCGCCGTGACAAGGAGATCGCCGTGCCGTCCAACCCTGACGCACTCGTCGCAACCCAGTGGGCCTCCGAGCACCGCTCCGACCCGGACGTCGTGTTCGCCGAGGTCGATGAGGACACCACGCTGTACGACAAGGGTCACATCCCAGGCGCCGTCGGCTTCCACTGGCAGGAGGACTTCCAGCACCCGGTCCGTCGCACGTTCCTCGATCGGGAGGGCTTCGAGCGGCTGCTGTCGGACAAGGGCATCAGCAATGACGACCACGTGGTCCTGTACGGCGGGAACAACAACTGGTTCGCCGCGTACGCCTACTGGTACTTCAAGGTCTACGGTCACGAACGGGTCAGCCTGATCGACGGGGGCCGCAAGAAGTGGGAGCTCGAGCAGCGCGAGTTCTTGCAGGATGAGGTGCGTCGCGAGTCCACGCAGTACCGCGCGAAGGACCCGGACGAGTCGATCCGCGCCCGGCGAGACCAGATCCTCGACCAGTTCGTGGGTGCGTCTGCTGGCACGGGACTGGTCGACGTCCGCTCGCCGGAGGAGTTCCGGGGCGAGAAGCTCGCCCCCGATCACCTGCCGGGCGAGGCGGCGCAGCGACCCGGCCACATCCCCGGCGCGACCAACATCCCATGGAGCAAGGCGGTCAACCAGGACACCGGAGAGTTCCTGTCCGAGGAACAGCTGCGCGAGCTGTACGGCGGCCAGGGGATCACGCCGGACAAGGAGGTCGTGGCGTACTGCCGCATCGGCGAGCGCAGCGCCCACACCTGGTTCGTCCTGCACGAACTGCTCGGCTACGACAACGTGCGCAACTACGACGGGTCGTGGACCGAGTACGGATCGCTGGTGGACGTACCGATCGAACGGGGTTGACCCCGGCGGGGTCAGGCGGCGGTGGACCGTCCGCTCTCAACCGATGAAGGCATCCACCGCCGCTTGATCGTTCGAGAGGGTCCAGAACTCCTCGACCTTGCCGTCCGGGCCGAAACGCATGGCGTCGGTCATGATGACGTCGAGGTGCTCGCCCGGCTTGTCCGCCGTGACGTGCGTGAACGACATGAGGTGGTCGTCGCCCTCGAGCACGTCGATCGGCTCGATCAGCAGCTGGTTGCCGGTCAGCTCGCGGAACCCACGGACCAGTTCGAGGGCAGCCTCGGCACCGCGGTACTCGCCGCTCATCGAGCTTCGACCGCTCCAGTGCCACACGACATCGTCGGCGAGCAGGAGCTCGCCGAACCGCTCCACGTCGTCGCGGCTGTAGGCGGCCATCGCCTCGACCAGCCGCCGCGTCTTGTCACCCATACTGTTCTCCGTCATCCCAGAACCCGTCGACGGCTGCCTGGTCGGCGGCATGCGCCCAGAACTCCTGGACGCTGCCATCGCCGGCGAACAGGAAGGCCTCCGCCATCGCCACGTCCAGCATGCGCCCTTCCCGCTCCGCCGTCACCCGGAGGAAGACCGCGCCCCGCCGGTCGTTGGCCAGCACCTCCACCGGATGGAGCGTCAGCGTGCCGTCCGTCTCCCGCTGGACCGTGTCGAAGTACTCCAGGATGGCGTCTCGGCCGCGGTAATCTCCGCTGAGGCGGTTCGTCCCTCCCACGTGCCACACCGCGTCGGGCGACAGCAGGCCCTCGAGCGCCTCGCGGTCGCCGTCGGCGTACGCGTCGAGGAACCTCTGCAGCAGCTCGACGTTCGGGTGAGCCATGTCGGCTCCCTCCTTCAGGAGACGGTGTTCTGGCCGTGCTGCCCCCTGACAGCTGCAGCCGGGGCCATCGTCCGGGTGAGCCATGCCCTGACCGTCAACGCCTCCGGTCGGATGGCGAGCGTCGGTCCCGGGTCCAGATCGAACTCGTTGCTGCGCAGCCAGCGCCACATGGTCGTCTCGTCGGTGCCGACGAAGCGCTCGAACATCCAGACGGGCATCGGAAACCGCCGCGGCGACCTCCCGGTGACCTCCCGCCAGACGTCCCGGCACTCGTCGATCGACAGGACGTCGCCGACCAGCGGCAACTCTCGCCCGACGAACCGCTCCGGCTCCGCGAACGCCTTGGCGGCGATCGCGGCCAGGTCCTCGACCGCCAGCCATCCGACCGGTCGGCCGGAGCCCATGAGCTTGGGCATGACGTGCCAGGTGGAGGCGGGCGGGAAGAACTTCCCGTCGGTCATCAGCTCCATGAACGCCATGGGCCGGAGGATGGTGACCGGCAGGTCGAGAGAGCGCAGGTGGGACGCCACCGCGATCTTCGTCTCCCACGAGCCGATGCCGGTTCCGCTGACGCCGACGCCGGCACCGCAGTAGACAAGGTGCTGGACCCCGACCCGCTCGGCCACGTCGGCGACGTTCTTGGATTGCGTCACCTCACCGTCGTAGCCGCTGAGGTGGTGGTTCTGCACGCTGTAGACACCGTGCGCGTCCCGCAAGGCCGGCTCCAGGGAGGCGGGGTCGGACGTGTCCACCCGCATGACGTCGGCACCGAGGCCCGCGAGCGCCCGCGCCCTGGTCTTCTGTGGGTTCCGCGTCAGCGCCCGGACCGCCCAGCCGTCCTCCAGGAGTCGTCGGGTGACCGCGCCGCCTTGCAGCCCGGTCGCCCCCACCACAGCGATGATGCGAGACCGGTGCTGCGGCACATCCCTCTCCGCCGTCGGTGCACTGGAGCGGTCGGCAACGCTACTTCTGCTCCAGCCGGCAGTCACCGTCCCGCGCGCCGGTCGCGCGTAGCAGGGGGCAGATGACCCCCTCGGGTGCCGTCCACCGCCGGTAACGTCGGGCAGATGGCCCACATCGAACTGGTCGTGACCGACCTCGACGGCACCCTATGGGACGGCGGCGAGGCGGTGCACGCGCGCACGGTCGCGGCGCTCGCCGAGCTGGAACACCGCCGGATCCCTCTGCTGGTCGCGACCGGTCGCCGTCGTCGTAGCGCTGCCCGGGCGCTGGGAGGCGTCGGCCTGCAGCCGCCCGCGGTCCTCTTGGACGGAGCCTTGGGCTACCACCTCGCGAGCGGCGTGGCGTTCCACCGGGTGGCCTACCGGCCGGACGACGCGCGACGCACCCTCGATGTGTTCCTCGACCACGGACTCCAGCCGTGCGTCTACGTGGACCAGGCCGAGGTCGACTGCCTGGTGGGCGCCGAACCCGCCACGCATCCCCGTCACCTCGAGGCGCTCGGACGGGCGGTTCGGCGGGCCGATCTGCGCCGTGCCGTCACGTCGCAGGTCGTGGTGTCGTTCGGCATCGTGGCCGGCGTCCCCGAGGAGCTCGCCCCCGTCGCCGACGCCATCGCTGCGGTCGGCTGCGCTCGACCGGTCCTGACCCGCGACGTGGTGTACGGCGCGGCGACCTTGATGGTCGCCCCCCGCGGGGTGAGCAAGTGGGACGGTGTCTCGGCCTACTGCGCCGCGGAAGGCCTCGATCCCGATCGCGTCCTAGCAGTCGGGGACGGGCACAACGACGTGGAGCTGCTGTCCCGCGCGCGGGTGGCGTGCGCGGTCAGCGACGGCTGCGACGCGGTCCTCGCTCTCGCCCACCACGTCGTGCCCCCGCCCCACGAAGGAGGGTGGGCCCAGCTGCTGGACCTGCTGTAGGTCACCGTCAACGGCGGCGACGCAGCGGGTGGGTGACGGGGGTCTCGACGATCACGAGCGGCAGGCCGTCGGGGTCGTGCACCAGCGCCTCGATCAGCCCCCACGGCTTGTGCTCGGGCGACTCGGCGATCGCCACCCCCCTCCCCGCCAGCTCCTGGCAGGCGGCGGCAGCGTCGGCCACCTGCAACCACAGCCGCACGCAGCCTCCGGGAGGCTGACCGGCGCTCTCGCTGAGCTCGAGGTAGCCGCCCCCGAGGAAGTAGACGACGCCCCGGTGGGGTGGCTCCCCCCAGTCGCGGTAGCGGACCAAGCCCAACTGCTGCTCGTAGAAGGCGACCGACCGGTCGAAGTCCGACGGTCGTAGGAGCACACGGGACTGCAGGACCTGCACGGACCACCTCGCGCCGCTCGGGACGCCCACATGCTGCCCGAACCGGGCAGTCCGGACCGGATGCTCGCGCTGTCACGGAAACAAGGTCGGCGACGGTGCCCTCGCGCACGAGCTCGTGGACGTCCTCGGCCGGACGCGCGCCTCCGTCCCGTCGGAGCGGCAGGGTACGCGTACGATCGGCAGGCACAGCCCCGCCGGCGGGGTCCTCCGGGGTGCGGTGCGCGGGCGCCGCCACGTCGCGCGCACCAGCGGCGCCCGATCGTGTGAGCTCCGTCGACCACCTGGTCCGCGGCGACGACTGGTGCCGAGGCCCTCCACGCCCGCTCAGGTTCGCCGACGCGGTGGTCGGTGGCGTGCGCCCGCGCGGGTTGCCAGCCAGGACACCCCCGCGTGCTCGCCGAGCGGCCCGGACCTCCGGGGGTCGCGGCGACCGCCACCGTGCTCGCGCCGCAGGTGAGGTGCAGGGGACGGGGAGGGATGACCATGTTCCCGGGAGGCGGCCGGACCTGGGAGGATCGCATCCGTGACCCGCGACGTTGCGCCTCCCCGTGCGGTCGCGCAGGTCTCCGGCCTGGAGCCGCTGCGCGTGCCGGCGTACCGCCGGCTACTGGCCGGCACCCTGGTCTCCGCTCTGGGGTTGTTCCTGCACGTGGTGGCAGCGTCGTGGGTCATGCTCGAGCTGACGGGCTCGCCGTTCCTTGTCAGCATGGTGACCGCGGCGTCGTTCCTCCCGCGCCTGGTGGCCGGGATCCCCGCCGGCGCTCTGGCGGACATCGTCGACCGCCGCACCATCCTCCTGTGGTCGAACGTGGTCAACGCGGCGCTGGCGCTGCTGCTCGCCTGGCTGCAGTTCCGCGGGGCGCTCACCGCCGGGCTGCTGATCACGATCAGCTTCGGGCTCGGCTTCGGCGGTAGCCTCAGCCTGCCCGCCTACCACGCGATCATCCCCGACCTGCTGGCGCGCCGACTGGTGTCGGCCGCCGCCTCGCTGCAGTCGGGTGGGTTCAACGTGGCCCGCGCGGTGGGGCCGGCGGTCGGCGGGCTGCTGACCGCCGCCGACTTGGCGGACCTCGCGTTCGCGCTCAACGGGGTCAGCTACCTCGCGATCGCCTTGGCCGTCGTCACCCTCCGCGGCGACGGCTTCCGCCGCGACGACCCTGAACCGCTCGTCCGGGCGCTCGCCACCGGGCTGCGTTACGTCCGCCACACCCCCCTGCTGGTGCGCATCATCCTGGTCACCGGCCTGTTCGCGGTCGCGTCCGGCTCCGTGCAGCCCATGCTGCCCAACATCGCCCGCGACGCCCTGCACCTTGGCGCGCGCGGCTACGGGATCCTGTTCGCCTGCTTCGGCGGAGGCGCGCTGGTCGGGGCGGTGCTACGCGAGCGCGCAAGCGCCCGCTTGCCCCGGCGGATGGTCCCCGTCGCGATCGTCGGCTTTGGGGCGGCCGGCGTGCTGTTCGGCCTGTCCCGACAGCCGGTCCTGAGCGGTGCGCTGCTGGCGTTCGTCGGAGCCTTCTGGGTGTGGACGCTGGCCACGCTCAACGCCACCGTGCAGCTGTCCTCGCCGGGGTGGGTCCGCGGCCGCGCCATGGGCATCTACCTGCTGGCCTTCACGGGCTTGTACCCGATCGGAGCGCTGTCCGCCGGGGCGGTGGCCGAGGTGATCGGGGCGGCGCCCACGGTTGCGCTGTTCTGCGCCGCCACCGCCGCGATCGGCCTGTTCGCGCGGCGTCTGGCGCTACCCGCGCTGGAGGACCTGGTGGAGCCGTCCATGCCCGACGACTGGTCGGCGCAACCCCACGAGGCCGTGCGGGTCCACGGGGCGCCGGTGGTGGTGGTGACCGAGTGGGAGATCGACCCCGCTGACCTCGACGGCTTCTTCTCGGAGATGCGGCAGGTCCGCCGCCACCGCTACCGCACCGGCGCGGTCCGCTGGGTGCTGTTCCGCAACGCCGAGCACCCACGGAGGATGACCGAGGTGTTCGAGGTGCCCGACTGGGAGGAGCACCTGCGCCAGCACGCGCGGCTCGACGCGGAAGCGGCGGCAGTGTTGCGCCGGGCACGTGGCTTCGACCGGGCCGGTGGGCCGCACACCCGCCACCTGGTCGGCATCGACTTGCTCGACCCGGCTGGACCGCCGGGATGGGACCAGCTGCTGGCCGTGCACGCAGGCCTCCACCAGCAGGACGGCAGCGTGCCGCTCCTCCACGAGGAGGTGCTGCCCGCCGCCCGGACCGACGGCGCGGAGGTCGGCCGCGCCGACCCCGCGAGCGGGGACCGGCCGCCGTGATCCGCGCGACCGGCGCCGCCGTCGCGGCCGCGGCGCTCCTGGCCGCGTGCGCGAGCGGCGGGCCCTCC
>DASZZX010000025.1:0-37230 GCA_036260415.1 Nitriliruptorales bacterium | reverse complement strand
CGGCTCGCCCGGCTCCGGCGGCCCACAGGTCACCGGGTTGGTCACCGGCTCGCTGGTGTTGTTGTCCGCGTCCTCGTCCTCGAAGTCGGTGCTGGCCACGTTGGTCAGCCCGTCGCACGCGTCCGCCCCGTCGCCCACCGTTACGGTGATCGTGAAGGTCCGGGTGCTGCCGGCCGCCACGGTGTCCAGGTGACACGTCAACGTGGTCGGACCAGGGGCACCGCCCACCGCCTCCACGCTGTCGCACCCGTCCACCGACACCAGCGAGACGCCGGCGTCCAGCGTGTCGCTGACGGCCACGTCCGCGGCGTCCGCCAGCCCGGTCGTCTCGGTCACCGACACCGTGTAGGTCAGCTCATCATCCGGCTCCAGGGTGGTGCCCGGCGCCGGATCGGAGGACTTGACCACCTCCACCTCCGGCTCCTGCTGGACCACCTGCAGGCGGATGTTGGCGATCGCGCCGGATCCGTTGAGCACGACGTGGAGCGTGTCGACGTCGGTGGCGTTGACGGGCACCGTCACCAACTGGTTGTCACCGGTGGGCCCGGCCTCCTGCGACGTCTGCGTGGCGCCCTCGCGAGAGGTCTCGATGACGGCGTTCGGCTCGTCCGCCTCGACGTCGAGCAGGTCCAAGCTGACGACGTTGACCAGGCCGGGACCGAACCCGGAGAAGTCGAAGTGCAGCGCGGACCCCTCGAGGTCGGCGTCGTCGGGATCGCTCGGGTCGAGGTCCTCCGAGACGATCAGGACATTGCCCAACTGCGGCTTGAACAGGTCGCTGTCGCCACCCGTGCAGTCACCGGGACCACCACCGCCGCAGGTGGCGTCGAAGATCATGGCGGCGTTCACGCCAGGATGCGACGGGTTCACGCCATCGACCTTGATGGATCCCGCGATGGGATCGCCGCCCACCCCGCTCCCGCTCGAGACCTCGGACACGAAGCCGGACAAGCCCTCGAAGTGGACGAGGGCCGACAGGACCGTGGCCCCCGTGGCAGCGCTGGTCGGCAAGCTGAGGAACGCCACCAGCGCGGCGGTGAGAGCGATGAAGAGACGATGGGGCACCTGTGTCCTCCTCATGAGACGTGGCAGTATCTGAGGAAGACGAAGGCGATTGCAAGGGTCCGCCGCTGCTGGACGCATCGCAAAGTTCCATGCTGTTCGTTCACCCGGTTTCGGGTACGTATGGCGGCCGACGCACCACTGAAAGTGACGAAAGCCGTGTGGACAGATACGTGCTCATAGCGTTCACAGAACCACCTGACGTGAGCGCCTGCGAGTGAGCCGGCGTGGCGATCGCTGCGGGCGTGGGACGGCTCTCGGGCAGGAGAAGTGCAGTGGCCCGTGCCGTGTGGTGCGTGAGCGGATCAGCTGGCGCGGGCGTCACCCGCCATGTCGCGTCGCTGCGGCACCAGCCGGTAGGCGTCGTAGACGCCCTCGACCCGCTTGACCGAGCGGAGCACGTACTCCAGGTGGGTGGCGTCGGCCAGCTCGAACGAGAACCGCAGCACCGCCACCCGGTCGCGGCGGGTGGTGACCTGCGCGGACAGGATGTTGATGTGGAGGTCGCCGAGCACCGCGGTGATGTCACGCAGCAGGTGCTTGCGGTCGATCGCTTCGACCTGGATGGCCACCAGGAAGCTGGCCGCGGCGCTGGCGTTCCACGACACCTCCACCAGCCGCTCCTGTTGGCGCTCCTGGAGGTCGACGACGTTGGGGCAGTCGGCTCGATGGACGGTCACGCCCCGGCCGCGGGTGATGAACCCGCGGATGTCGTCGCCTGGCACCGGCGTGCAGCAGCGGGCCAGCTTGGTGAGCACACCGCTGGCGCCGTGGACGGTGACACCTTCGCTGTGCGTGTCCGTGGCTGCTGCCCGCGGTTCGACGGCGGCCCGGTCGTCCTCGTCGGCGCGCTCCTCACCGAGCGTCCGGCCGGTCAGGTGCTGGATCACGGTGCCGACGGAGACGTGGTTCTCCCCGACCGCGCGGAACAGCGCCTCCACGTCCTTGTAGGACAGGTCCCTGGCGACCCCCTCGAGTTCCCCGGACGCGGCCAGGCGTGCGTACGACAGCGCCTTCTTGCGCAAGGCCCGCAGGAGCGCCTCGCGGCCGCGCTCGATCGCGTCCTCCCGCCGTTCACGGTTGAAGTGGGCGCGGATCTTGCTCTTGGCGCGTGGGGAGACCGCGATCTTGAACCAGTCGCGTGACGGGCCGGCGTCCTCGGCCTTGGAGGTCAGGATCTCGACCGAGTCGCCGTTGTGCAGGCGGTAGTCGAGCGCCACCAGCCGGCCGTTGACCCGTGCCCCCACGCAGCGGTGGCCCACCTCGGTGTGCACGGCGTACGCGAAGTCGATCGGGGTGGAGCCCGTCGGCAGGGCCTTGACGTCCCCGGCCGGGGTGAACACGAACACCTCGTCGGCGTAGAGGTCGATCTTCAGCGCGTCGAGGTAGTCGCGCGGCTCGCGCACCTCCTGCTGCCACTCCAGCATCGTCTGCAGCCACTGCAGCTCGCTCTGGCTGGTGCGCACCGCTTCCTTGTACTTCCAGTGGGCGGCCACCCCGTACTCGGCTGTGCGGTGCATCGCCTTGGTGCGGATCTGCAGTTCGATCGCGTGGCCCTTGTGGCCCACCACGGTGGTGTGCAGCGACTGGTACAGGTTGAACTTGGGCATCGCCACGTAGTCCTTGAAGCGGCCCGGGATCGGCCGCCAGGTGGCATGGATCTGCCCGAGCACCGCGTAGCAGTCGCGCACGCTGTTGACGATGACGCGGATCCCGACCAGGTCGTAGATCTCGTCGAACTCCACGCCACGCAGCACCATCTTCTCGTAGATCGAGTAGTAGTGCTTGGGGCGCCCGGTGACCTCGCCCTTGATCTTCAGCTCACGCAGCTTGTCCTTGACCTCGCTGATGACCTCCTCCAGGTACGCCTCCCGTTCCGGGGCGCGCTCCCTGACCATGGCGACGATCTCGTCGTAGCGCTTGGGGTGCAAGGTGTGGAAGGACAGGTCCTCCAGGGTGAGCTTGAACTGCTGCATGCCCAGGCGGTGGGCGAGGGGCGCGTAGATGTCGAGCGTCTCGTGGGCGATCCGCTTCTGCTTCTCGCGGGGCAGCGCGTCGATGGTCTCCATGTTGTGCAGCCGGTCGGAGAGCTTGATCAGCAGCACCCGGATGTCGCTGGCCATCGCCAGGATCATCTTGCGGAGCGTCTCGGCCTGTTGCTGCTCCTTGGAGTCGACCTTGAGCCGGTCCAGCTTGGTCACCCCGTCCACGAGCTGGCCGACCTCCTCGCCGAACAGCTCGGCCACCTGGCCGAGGGACGCGGGTGTGTCCTCGACCACGTCGTGCAGCAGGGCCGCCACGAGCGTCTCGGTGTCGAGGCCCAGCTCGGCGAGCTTCTCGGCCACCGCCACCGGGTGGGTGATGTACGGCTCGCCCGAGTGTCGGGTCTGCCCTTCGTGGGCGGCGTGGGCGTAGTGGTACGCGCGCACGACCTCGCGCACGTCCACCTTCGGGCTCGACTCACGGATCGCCGCGACCAGCCCGCTGATGCCGGTGGGGACGAGCTCCCTGGAGGGCAACGGGAGCCGGGCCAGGACACCCTTCATGCCCCCGGGGCGGGTGCGGCCGGGCTGTACGGGGACGGTGGCGTCGCCTGGGCCGAGAGCGACGCTGGTCGGGCGGCTGCCGTCCGGTTCGGTGCGCGGCACCTGTGCTCCTCCGCCGGCTGACGTCTGCGCACGACCGCCGGCCCGTCGGAACACAGGGTAACGGTCGCCACGGATCCCGCACGGGTCCGTGCCGACGCTCCGTCACGCCCGCGGAGGCGGCCGTGGCCGGGTCAGAGGCCGGGACCGAGCCGGTGGGCGCCTAGTAGCGCAGCAGGCTGATCCACTCGTGACCGGCGAGCCTCTGCGCCCCGTCCAGGAACGCCAGCTCGATCAGGAAGGCCAGACCGGAGACCGTGCCGCCGGCCCGCTCCACCAGCTCGATGGCGGCCCGTGCCGTGCCGCCGGTGGCCAGCACGTCGTCCACGATCAGCACGCGGTCGCCCGCACGGATGGCGTCCTCGTGCACCTCGAGGGTCTCGACGCCGTACTCCAGCTCGTAGTCCACGGCCCACGTGGCGCCGGGCAGCTTGCCGCGCTTGCGCAGCGGGACGAAGCCCGCCCCGAAGTGGTAGGCCACGGGCGCGGCGAGGATGAAGCCACGCGCCTCGATGCCCACCACCTTGTCGATGGTCCCCCGTCCGAAGCTGACCACGATGGCGTCCACCACGGTCGAGAAGGCGACGTGGTCCAGCAGCAGCGGCGTGACGTCCTTGAAGCTCACGCCGGGCTGCGGGAAGTCGGGGATCTCGCGGATGTGCGAGCGCAGCGCCTCGACGTCGATCGTGATGCCTGCCACGGCAGCGCCGCCTCAGCGCTTGCGGCGGGGGCGCCGGCCCGGCCCCCGCACGTGCTGGGACGGGCCGCGGCGTTGCGGGCGGTCACCGGTGGCCGGCCGCGTCGGTCGCCGGGACGCTTCGTCGTCCTCGCCGACCGGGACCACCACCGGCTGTTCCGGTCCCTCACGCGCCGGCTGCTGCGGCGTCGGCTGCTCCCTGGGCTCGCGGCGTTCGGCGCGCACGGCCAGCTGCTGCATCTTCGGCTCGCGCTCCTTCCACCAGGCCAGGAACGGTCCCGCGATGAACAACGACGAGTACGCGCCCGTCGCCATCCCGACGAACAAGGCGACGGCCAGGTCCTGCAGCGTGGTGGCGCCCAGCGCCTGCGCCCCGATGAACAGCAGCGCCCCGACGGGCAGGATGGAGCTGACGGTGGTGTTGACCGAACGTTGCAGCACCTCGTTCATCGAGGTGTTGACCGCCTCGGAGTAGGTCCGCCGCCCCGGGCGGCCGAGCATGCCGGAGGTCTCCTTCACCCGGTCGAACACGATCGCGGTGTCGTACAGCGAGTAGCCCAGGATCGTCAGCAGCGCGATCACGGTCGCAGAGCTCACGTTGAACTGGAACAGCGCGTACACCCCGGCGGTCAGCACGACGTCGTGGAACAACGCCAGCAGCGCCGCCACGGACATCTTGAACTCCAGCCGCAGCGAGATGTAGGTCACGACGACCACCAGGAAGACGACCAGCGCCTCGATCATCTTGCGCGAGATGCGCTCGCCCCACGTCGGACCGACGAAGTCGACCTGCACCTCGTCGGCGTCCGCGGCCTCCTGCAACGCGCCGGCGACGACGCTCTCCTCGTCGGTCCCCGGCTCGATCGGGCGGGTGCGGACGATCGCGCCGGTCGCCCTCCCGGCGTCACGGACCAGCTGGGCCTGGGCATCGTCGGCACCCGCGGCGGTTGCAGCGTCCTCCAGCCCGGCGGCGGTGACGTCGGCGGACACGCCGCTGACCGTGAACGCCGAGCCACCCACGAACTCGATCGACAGGTTGAGGTTGCGCACTCCCAGGGCGACGATGCAGGCCGCCACGATCACCCCGGAGATCGCGTACCACAGCCGCAGACGCCCCACGAAGTCGAAGTGGGGGCGACGGTTGCTCACCCCGGTGACGCTCATCGGGCTCCCCCCACGATCTGCGGTTCGGTGGCGGCGTGCACGGTGCGGCGACCCAGCAGCCGTGTGCGCCCCATCAGCTGCACCGCCGGCCGCGTGAAGAAGTACAGGATCAGCAGATCGAGCGCGGTGGACAGTCCCAGCGTGAACGCGAAGCCACGCACCGGTCCGACCGCGAGGAAGTACAGGATGATGGCGGCGGCGATGGTGACGGTGTTGCCGGTGAGGTTGGTGCGGAACGCCGGACGGAAGGCGCGGTGCACCGAGGTGCGCACGGTCTTGCCGGTGTCCAGCTCGTCGCGGATGCGCTCGAAGTACAGGATCGACGAGTCCGCCGCGATGCCCACCGACACGATCACGCCCGCGATGCCTGCCAGGGTGAGGGTGAAGCCGGCCTCGCCGAGGAGGGTGATCAGCCCGACGATCAGGGTGCCGAAGACCATCAGCCCGCCGAACGCCAGCGCCCCCAGCCACCGGTAGAAGGCGGTCATGTACGCGGCGACCAACGCCAGGCCGATCAGCCCGGCGACGATCCCTGCCCGCAGGGACCGGGCCCCCAGCGTCGGGGACACGTTGAAGGCCGTCGACGGCTCCAGGGTGATCGGCAGGGCGCCGGTGCGCAGGACGAGGGCGAGGTCGCGGGCCTCCTGCTCGGAGCCGCCGACGGTGATCACCGCCTCCCCCCCGGCGATCCCCACGTTGCACTGGACGTCGGGGTTCATCGAGGGTGCGCTCTCCACGACGTCGTCGAGCACGATCGCCAGCTGACCACCGCCGGGATCGCCTTGATCGCGTCGGCAGGCGAGCTCACCGGTGATCTGGGCGAACTTCTGCGCGCCCTCGTCGGTGAGGTCGAGCTGCACGATCCAGTTGTTGGTGAAGCCACCGGTCTGGGTCTGCTCGACGGTGGCCAGAGCATCGGCCACGTCCTCCCCGCCGAGTGCGGGGGGGCCGGTGCGGTACTTCAGCGGTGGCAGCGCGGACTCGTCCTCGTCGGTGTCGGGGTCGTCGTCCACAGGCTCGCCGCAGACGATCTTCTCCCCACCCTGCTGGCCCTGGCCGGGTTGCGCGGTGTCGCCGGTGGGCGACGGTGACGGGCTGGGGGTCCCAGCAGCGCCGGTCGGGCTCGGAGCGGGGGATGGCTGTGCCGAGGCCGCGGCGACCGTCCGAACCGCCGCGGCCGCCGCGGCTGTCCGTCCCGCTGCGGCCGCCTGCGGGGATCTCTCGGCGGTGGGTGTGGTGTCAGGCGTCGTGGTGGCGGTGGTATCAGGGGCGGTCGTGGCGGTGGCGTCCGGCGCTGTCGTCGCAGTGGCGTCCGGCTCCGGGATGGTCGGCTCGTCGCTGTCGAGCGTGCAGTCGGGTCCCTGGTCGTACTGCGGGTCGCCGGGCGGGAGCAGCTGCTGGACCGGCCGGAAGTCGAGCCGTGCGGTCTTGCCGATGATCTCCAGCGCCCGTTCCCGGTCCTCGATGCCGGGCAGCTGCACCAGGATGTCGTCGCCCTGGCGGGCGATCTCCGGTTCGGCGACGCCGAGGCTGTCCACGCGGTTGCGGATGATCTCGATGGTCTGGTCCAGCACGTCGTCGGGCACCTCGGTGCCCTCGACCGCGACGGGGCTGAGGATGACCGAGATCCCCCCGCGCAGGTCGAGTCCCAGCCGCGGGCGTGCACCCAGCCCCCCCATCCAGACCAGGACGGCCGTGACCAGGACGAGCACGGCGGCGAGAGAGCCGAGCAGCCGTCCCTTCTTCACGCGGAGGTCTCCGTCGTCAGACCAGCGGGATGTCGTTGGCCAGGATGCGGAAGTCGCAGCCGAGCGTGCGGGCGGCGCGCCGGCACATGATCATGCGGTCGAGGAAGATCTCGAAGTACTCCAGCAGGCCACTGATCGACTCGTCGAGATCCAGTTCGAGCGTGATCGTGGCGGCGGCCGCGTCGACCCGCAGGAACGAGCGGGTGACCGCGAAGTTCACCCGGTCGTGGATGTCCCCCGCCGTGTCTGCCTTCTCGCGGACGCGGCTGCGGTGCACGTCGGACTTGTCGGCCAGGATCACGGCCGCCGCCACTGGCCCGACGCTGGTGCCGTACTGCTCCTCGTGGTTGCCGACCGCGGCCATCACCACCCCGATGCGGTACGGGTCGACGTCCAGCCGGCTGAGCGCGTCGTGGGCGATCCAGGCGGAGGTCAGGCCGTGGTTGAGGCGGCTGGCGACGTTACCCACGTCGTGCAGGTAGCCGGCCAGCGCAGCGAGCTCGCAGAGCGTCACGTCCGCGCCGAGACGTCCCAGCACGTTGTACGCGATACGGCCCACCAGACTCGCGTGACGGAAGCCGTGCTCGGTGAAGCCCTGCACCGCCATGAACTGGTCGGCCAGCTTGATGAAGGCCGTGACGGTGGGGTCGCGCTGCACCCGATCGAGCAGGGCGACGTGGGCGCCGGTCCGGCGCTCGGCCTCCTCCCCCACCTCCTCGGCCTCGCGCACCGCCTCTCCTGCGTCCACGCCCCGCAGCAGGGCCAGCTCGGGCGACTCGCGGATGACCGTGGCCGGATCCGGTGGTGGGGGGGTGGCGTCGGCCGGCATGCGGGCCCTCGGCTCGACCGACGTGTCGGGCACGCCGGCCGCTCCGTCGACCAGGCGGCCACCACTGGGGTCGTCCAACCTCTCTGGGGGGCGGCGATCACCACCTGTGCCGACGTCGTCGCGACGATCGCGAGCCCCCGTCGGAGCCCGGCCGCGATCCAGCCCGCTGCCCACGTCCCGGCGGCGATCGCTCGCGCTGCTCGGCCCGCTCACGTGCCCGTCTTCTGCTGGGCGCCTTCCCCGTGCTGCACCTTGCGGACCACCGCCTGTCGTTGGAAACGCAGCACCAGGTCGTCGGTCACCTCGAGGTCGACGAACTCGTCGGCGACGGTGTGGACACGGCCGTGGAGGCCACCGATGGTGATGACGTCGTCGCCGCGCCGGAGCGACGCGAGCAGCTCGCGGTGCTCGCGCTGCCGCTTCTGCTGGGGGCGGATCATGAGGAAGTACAGCACGGCGAGGAACAGCACGGGCAGCAGCAGGCCGCTCAGTTGCTCCATGTGACCTCACCTCGCCGTCACGACGACGCCCGCCGAGCGGCGGGCGTCGCACCACTGTACCAGCGGCGGCGTCCGCACGGCGGCGGCGCCACCGCCGGCCGGGCTCAGGCGTCGCACAGCAGGGGGTCGCTCATGCGCGCGGCGGGTGCGGCAGCGCCGAGGTGGTGGTGCGCCGCGGCCGTGGCCAGACGCCCCCGGGGGGTGCGCTGGACGAAGCCCAGCTGGATGAGGAACGGTTCCACGACGTCCTCGATCGTGTCCGGTTCCTCCCCGACGGACGTCGCCAGCGTGGCAAGACCGACCGGACCCCCTCCGAAGCGTCGCACGATGGCATCCAGCACCCGCAGGTCCAGGCGGTCGAGCCCCCGCTCGTCGACCTCGAACACCTCCAGCGCGGCGCGCGTGACGTGCGCGTCGATCCGGCCGTCAGCCTCGACCTGCGCGTAGTCACGTACTCGGCGCAGCAGCCGGTTGGCGATCCGCGGGGTACCTCGGGAGCGACCGGCGATCTCGCCCGCGCCGACTGCGTCGATCGGCAGGCCGAGGAGACGGGCGGAGCGGTGGACGATCCGTTGGAGGTCCTCGCCGGCGTAGAACTCGAGGTGTGCGGCGAACCCGAAGCGGTCCCGCAGTGGCGAGGTCATCAGCCCGGTGCGGGTGGTGGCGCCGACCAAGGTGAAGCGTGGCAGGTCCAGACGGATGGAGCGCGCCCCCGGCCCTTTGCCGATCACGATGTCGATCTGGAAGTCCTCCATCGCCGGGTAGAGGACCTCCTCGACCGGTCGCGGCAGGCGGTGGATCTCGTCGACGAACAGCACATCGCCCGGCTCGAGGCTGGTGAGGATCGCAGCGAGGTCGCCCGCTCGTTCCAGCGCAGGCCCCGAGGTGGCGCGCAGCTGCGCCGAGAGCTCGGTCGCGATGATGCCCGCCAGCGAGGTCTTGCCCAGCCCCGGGGGGCCCGAGAGGAGCACGTGGTCGGCGGCCTGTCCACGCCCGAGCGCCCCGTGGATCACCAGCGTGAGCTGACGCTTGATGCGTTCCTGACCGACGAACTCCGCCAGCCGGCGTGGTCGCAGTGAGGCCTCGAAGTGCTCCTCGTCCTCCAGCACACGCGCGTGGCGCGCGCCGTCTCCCGGCGCTCTCGCACCGGTCACGATGCTGCCAGGGCGCGCAGGGCGGAACGCAGCAGCTGCCCGACGTCACCGTCGGGGTCGAGCGGGTCGACGGCACGCTGCGCCTCGCCCGGCGAGTAGCCGAGCTCGAGCAGGGCGAGGCGGACCTCGGCGACCGGCGAACCGCCGGCGACGACGCTCGCCGTGGTGGCCACCTCGTCGCCGGCCGGGGGCCCGAGCTGGTCCTTGAGCTCGAGCACCAGCCGCTGGGCGCTCTTCCTTCCGATCCCGGGTACGGCGGTCAGGGCGTCCACGTCGCCGTCGGCCAACGCCCGGCGCAGCGCGTCCGCCGACAGCGTCGACAGGGCGGCGAGCGCCAGCTTGGGGCCGACGCCGGAGGCGCGCAGCAACGTCTCGAACAGGTCGCGCCCGTCTGCGGTGGGGAAGCCGTACAGGGCCATGGAGTCCTCACGGACCTGCAGCGACGTGTGGAGCTCCACCTCGTCGGCCCCTGCCGTCAGCCGCCCGGTCAGGCCGGCCGGGACCAGGACGAGGTAGCCGACCCCGCCCACGTCCACCACCACGGCCGCCGTGTCGCGGTTGCCGCTGGTCCGGCGGGACACGACCCGGCCGCGCAACCGGGCGATCACGTGGCCATCCCTGACGGACCGGTGCCACCCGCGACCCGGAGGTGCGGACGCTGGAGGACCGCTTCCCACCCGCGGTGACGACCGGTGGACGGGACGGACCCGCCGGCCCGAACGAGATGGCAGAGCGCGACGGCGAGCGCGTCGGTGAGGTCGGCGGGCGACCCGATCACGTCGAGGCGGAGTTGGGCCGCCACCATCCGTCCCACCGCCTCCTTGCCGGCGGCACCGTGGCCCGCGACCGTCAGCTTGACGTCGGTGGGGCTGTAGCTGGCCACCGTGACACCTGCACGTGCCGCAGCGAGCAGTGCCACGCCGGCGGCCTGGCCCACCCCCATGGCGGTCCGGGCGTTGCTCGAGAACAGCACCCGCTCGCAGGCCACCACGTCCGGGCGGTGCGTGGCGATCGCGTCGGCCACGGCGTCGTGCAGCTCCATCAGGCGCCGTTCGACCGCGAGATCACGCGCGGTGCGGACAACCTCGGCCGCGATCGGCGCGGGCCGCGACGCTGGCCCCTGCACGACGCCGAGGCCGCAGCGCGTGAGGCCGGGATCGACGCCGAGCACGCGCAGGTCGTGGCCCACCCTGCCTCTCCCCACCGACGCGGGCGAACAGATGTTCAGCGACGGTAGCAGCCGGGGGCGACACGACCCAGCAACCGCACCTCAGCCCGCCGAGCGCGTCACTCCTCCGACAACCGTGCGACGAGGTCGTCGGGGATGTCGTCGTTGGCGTGGAAGTCCTGCACGTCGTCGTGGTCGTCGATCGCGTCGAGCAGGCGCAGCACCTTCCTCGCGGTGTCGGGCTCCGTCACGGGGACCGTGCTCGACGGGACCATCGTCGTCTGGGCGTCCCTGACGGTGAGGCCCTTGTCCTCGAACGCGCGCCGCAGGTCGCGCACGGCGCTGGGCTCGCACCAGGCGACGAACTGGTCGCCCTGGTCCTCGATGTCCTCGAGCCCCGCGTCCAGACCGGCGACCAGGACGTCGTCCTCCGTCACGCCGTCAGACGTCAGCACCACCTGGCCGCGGCGGCTGAACAGGTACGCGACCGAACCCGGTTCGGCGAGGCTGCCGCCGTTGCGGGTGAAGATCGTTCGGACGTCCGCCGCGGTCCGGTTGCGGTTGTCGGTGAGGCAGTCCACCAGCACCGCCACGCCGCCGGGCGCGTAGCCCTCGTACTGGACCTGCTCGTAGGCGATCCCCTCGAGGCCGCCGGCGCCCCGCTTGATCGCCCGCTCGATCGTGTCCTTGGGGACCGAGTTGTCGCGTGCCCGCTGGACCGCGTCCGCCAGGGTGGCGTTCGCCACGGGATCGCCGCCACCCTCCCTCGCCGCCACCTCGACGGCCCGCACCAGCCGGCCGAACAGCTTGCCGCGCCGCGCGTCGGCGGCGCCCTTCTTGCGCCGGATGGTGGCCCACTTGCTGTGGCCGGACATGGTGACCTCCCGAGCCGCCTCCCCAGCGGTCAGGGTACTGTCAGGTCCCCTCCTCGATCGTGCGTGGCTGCGGTCACCGGCGACCGCGAGCACGCAAGATCCGAGAGGCCGGCCGCCCCGAGCCTCCCTGTCAGCCCGGCCTTTCCCCGGCCGCGTCCGCGGCCACCCGGCGCGCGTCGCGGGCCTGCCGGACGAGCGTCACGAACGCGCGGTGCAGCCGCCGGTCGTCGGTCAGCTCCGGGTGGAAGGCAGCGGCCAGCAGGTAGCCCTGGCGCACCAGCACCGGATGCCCGTCCACCTCGGCGAGCACCTCGACATCGTCGCCGGCACGCTGCACCCACGGGGCGCGGATGAACACGGCGTGCAGCGGTCCGCCATCCAGCCCGGTCACGTCCAGGTCGGTCTCGAAGGACTCGAGCTGGCGCCCGAACGCATTGCGGCGGGTGACGACGTGCAGGCCGCCCAGCAGAGGCTGCGGGCGCTCCTGATCGAGCGAGTCCGACAGCAGGATCATCCCGGCGCAGGTCCCGAAGGCCGGCAAGCCCGCGGCGACCAGGCCCTGCAGCGGCTCCGACAGGCCGGCGAGGTCGAGCAGCCGGCCGATCGTGGTGGACTCCCCACCGGGGATCACCAGGCCATCGAGGCCTTCGACGTCGGCCGGCCGGCGCACGCGGACGGCGCGGGCCCCTGCTTCCCGCAGCGCCCTCAGGTGCTCGAGCACGTTGCCTTGGAGGGCCAGCACGCCGATGGTGGGAGCGTCCTCGGGCGGCTCGGGCTCGGGCGGGCGCTGACGGGTCAGCCGCTCCCCCGGAACCCACTCGGGGGAAGCGCGGGACGTCACACCTACCAGCCCCGCTGAGCCAGCCGTTCGGCTGACGTGAGGCTGGCCACGTCCTGCCCGCGCATGGCCTCCCCCAGCCCGCGCGACACCTTGGCGACGACCTCGGGGTCATCGAAGTTGGTGGTGGCCTCCACAATGGCCCGCGCCCGACGCTCGGGATCGGCGGCCTTGAAGATGCCCGAACCGACGAACACCCCGTCGGAGCCCAGCTGCATCACCAGGGCGGCGTCAGCCGGGGTCGCGACCCCTCCGGCCGTGAACAGCACCACCGGCAGGCGCCCCGTCTCGGCAACCTCGCGGACGAGCGGCTCGGGGGCGCCCAGCTGCTTGGCGGACGCGTACAGCTCCTCCCCGCGCAACCCGCTGAGCCGGCGGATCTCGCCGGTGATGCGCCGGATGTGGCGCACCGCCTCGACGATGTTGCCGGTCCCCGCCTCCCCCTTCGAGCGGATCATGGCCGCGCCCTCGGCGATGCGCCGCAGCGCCTCACCCAGGTCGGTGGCGCCGCACACGAACGGCACGTCGAACGCCCACTTGTCGACGTGGTGCTCCTCGTCGGCCGGGGTCAGCACCTCGGACTCGTCGACGTAGTCGACGCCGATGGCCTGCAGGACCTGCGCCTCGGCGAAGTGCCCGATCCGCACCTTGGCCATGACCGGGATCGAGACGGCATGCTGGATGGCCGCGATCATCTCCGGGTCCGACATCCGTGCGACGCCGCCTTGTGTGCGGATGTCGGCGGGGACACGCTCGAGCGCCATCACCGCGACCGCGCCCGACCCCTCCGCGATCCTGGCCTGGTCCGCGTTCACGACGTCCATGATGACGCCGCCCTTGAGCATGTCGGCCAAACCGCGCTTGACCTTCGATGTGCCGGTGAGGTGTCCGGGGGTCCGCTCGGGGGTCTGTGGGGAGGGGGTACTCATGGCCGTCCCGTCCTGGCGGCGAGCCGTCCCAGCCTACCCCGGGGCGGTTGCGGGGACCGCGGCGTGCGGTGCGAGCACGATCCAGGTCGGGCCGGGCTTGAAGGCGAACGACTGGCCGTCCGCGCCGGTGATCGCGAGGTGGTCCGACGGGCCCGTCTTCGTCCACGTCGCCTCGTAGCGCTGTCCGTCGCGCAGGACGACGGCACGACCGGTGCCGACCGTGCGGGTCTCCGAGAGGCGGTTGCCGGCGACGTCGCAGCAGCCGCCATCGGTGACCTCGGTCGCCAGGACCACCACGTTGGCGGCTCCGACCGCGCCCGCGCCCGTCAGGACCTGTGGTTGTCCGTCCTGCAGACGGCGGTAGACGCCTGCCGCAGGGTCGTACGTGAAGGTGGTCTCCGAGACGTGCGACATCGCGACGGTGATCGCCGCGCCCGGATCCTGCTCGCACGGGTCCCCACAGACGACCGCCCCGTCGGGCTGCGCGGGGTCGAACCGCCAGCCGACCGTGGACGCTCCGCCGACCCGTTCGACGGCGGTGCGGAACAGGTCCTCGCCGACCGCGAACACGTTGTGGGGCGACCTGCGGCTGCGGTCGCGGTACAGCACCTCTCCGTCCTCCTCGTGGAACGCGACCCCCGCGGCACCCAGGCGGTCGAGCACGTCAGGTCGCGCACCCGACATGAACAGCAACGGCCGGTAGGCGGCCAGCAGCGCGGCGTCCTCCGGGCGCCCCGAGCGGACGGGTCCGACCAGGGGCGGGACGCGGCTCTGGAACAGCGCGACGAAGCGCGTGATGCCGCCTTCGGTCAGTTCCTCGAACACCACGTCGGCGTCATCGAGACCCGCCTGGGGGCGAGCAGCGGGGGCGTTCTCGATCTTCGCCGCCACCACTGGACGGGAGGCCACGGCCACGTCCTCGACGCGCTCGCCGGTCAGCGGAGCGACCACCACGTCGGGGGTCGGCGTCGGGGCCGCGCTGGGACGGGCGTCCGCGTCCTCCGTGGAGGGGGCTCCACCGCAGGCGGAGACGAGCAGAGCGGCCGCCGCCAGCAGGCCGAGGACGAGAAGGACGCGTCGCGGCACTGCAGACCCCTGGCATCGATCTGGTGGGAGAGAGCGGCCTGCAGCCGGAGGACCGCAGGCGGGCGCACACGCTACCGGGCCGGCGGCGGGCGGCCGTCGTCGCGCCGGCTGCGGCGCGGTGCCCCGTGGTCGTCCGCGTGATCGGCCGGTGCGGACCACGGCCCTGAGTGGACGTGCGCCGACCACGATCAAAGGTCGTTTGCGGGCCATGCGGGCGCGGGATCGCCGCCGGCCTCGCCGCTGACCTCCCGGTACACCTGACGCAGCCGTCGGGTCACGACCTCCCAGTCGTAGGCTCGCACGGCCTCGCGCGCCGAGGTGCTCATCGCCCCGCGCAGTGCGGGGTTGTCGAGCAGCGCCGCGACCGCGGCGGCCAACCCCCGCGCGTCGCCGGGAGGCACCAGCCGGCCGTCGATCCCGTCGCGCAGCACGCTGCGGTAACCGGGGATGGAGCTGGCCACGACCGGTGTGCCGGCTGCCATCGCCTCCAGCAGCACCACACCGAACGACTCGCCGCCCAACGACGGCGCCACGAACACGTCGGCGGAGGCGTACAAGCGTGGCAGGTCGGCCTGGTGGACGCGACCCAGGAAGGCCACCGACTCGCGCAGCCGGGCGGGGAGCAGCGCCTGACAGCGGTCACGTTCGGGGCCCTCGCCAACCACGAGCAACCGCAGGCTCGGGCGGTGCGCCTTCAGCTGCACGAAGGCCCGCACCAACTCCTCCAGGCCCTTGCGCCGCTCGAGCCGGCCGACGAACAGCAGCGTCGGGGGGCCGTCGGCCGTGAGTTCCGTGAGGGGGGCGGCCTCGGCGAACCGGTGCACGTCCACGCCGTTGGGGATCTCCCGGAAGGAACCAGCCGGCAGGTCGAGCGCATCGGCGTGGTACCGCAGCGCAGCCGCGCTCACCGCGATGCGGGCGTCCAGCCGGACGGCCGCCCGCCGCACCACCGGACGAGCGATCCGGTAGGCGAGGTCCCGGTCCGACCAGGCGTGGAAGGTGCCGACCATGGGGCGGGGGCCCTTCAACGACGCGAGCAGGGAGAGCAGCGGCGCCCCGGGTTCGTGGACGTGCACCACGTCGGGTCGGAACCGCCGCAGCGCGCCGAGCGCACGCTGCACCTGCCGCGGGGAGTACGCCACCGGCGCGAGCGACCCGTTGAACGGGATGCGCCACGAACCGCCGGCCGGAAGCACACCGGCGGACGAGTCGGTCGTGGGAGCGACCACGACGACCTCGTCGCCGAAGGATCGCAGCCGGTCCGCCAGGTGCTGCACGTGCGCCTGCACACCCCCCGGCTCGGCCAGGTCGTAGGGACAGACCAACGCCACTCGCATCGCTCAGCCGCCCCGTGCGTCAGCGACCGCGGGGTGGTCCGGCTCGCGGTCCGCCAGCCAGTTGGGGACGAAGACGTGCCACTGCTCCGGCGCCTCCCCGATCAGCTGCTCCAGAGCGTGCGCCACCCGCTGGGTGCCCTGCTCCACGTCGAGGCGTGCGATGTCGACCGGCTCGTGCGCGCGTGCGCGCCAGCCGCGGGGCGTGGTGAAGAAGGCGCCGGGCACCACGGGCCGGCCCGTCCGCCGAGCTAGCGCGGCCGGCCCCGGCGGCAGCCGGCAGGGCTCGCCGAAGAAGCTCACGACCGGTCCCTTCCCGGTGAGGTCGCGGTCGCCGAGCAGCGTGGCGGTCCCTCCGTCGCGCACGACCGCCTCGAGCCGCGACAGCATGTCGCCGCCCCGCACCAGCGGGACGACCCCAAGGCCGAGTCCGCGTCGCAGCCGCACGAACCGCTCGAACAGCGGGCGCGGTTCGACCACCTCGGCGACCACGGTCAGTCGCCAACCACGCTCGGTCGAGAAGAAGGCCCCAACCTCCCACGACCCGAGGTGGCCGGTGACGAGGATGGCGCCGCGCCCGTCCGCTCGCACCTCGTCGACCACGCCGGTGCCGACGTCCTCGGTGCGGGCACGGACGTCGTCGGGGTCGAGGGTGTGCACGCGGAAGGAGTCCAACCAGTAACGCGCGTACGACCGGTAGGCGTCCCGTACCAGCCGGTCCAGGTCACCGTCGGGGGGGTGACCTGCGGCGCGGGCGAGGTTGGCGCGCACCTGGCGGCGCTGCTCGTCGGGTGCGAAGCGGTGCCACAGGTCCCCCACCGATGCCGGCAGACGCCAGGCGACCGGCCCAGGCATGCGGGCGGCGGCCTCCCACAGGGTGAGGTACCCCAGGTAGGTGACCCACCGACGTCCGGTCAAGCGCGGCGCCGCAGGCAGGTCGCTGAGCTCGCTCACTCGGCAGCTCCCACGGGGCGCCGGTCGAGCTTGCGCAGGACGTGCACGATCCGCTGGACCACCGTGGCCGCCGTGCCCAGCGCGAGCACCCACAGGACGGGGACGAGCAGCCAGCGGTGGAACACCAGCGCCACCGTGAGCGCGATCGCGCGCTCGGCGCGCTCGAACACACCGACCGCGCAGGACGTCCCCAGCGACTCGGCCTTCGCCCGCACGTAGCTGGTGACCTGGGCGGCGATCAGGACGGTGGCGGCCGCCGCGAACGTGAGCGGATCATCGCGGACCGCCCACGCCACCGCCGCCACGATCATCCCGTCGGAGATGCGGTCGGCGACCGAGTCGTAGAAGCCACCGGCCACGCTCACCTCGCCGCGGGCGCGGGCGACTGGTCCGTCGAGCGTGTCGCCCAGTCCTCCCGCGAGCAGCACCCAGCCCCCGGCCGTCAGCCGGCCCGACGCCACCAGGGCGGCGGCCACGGCGGTGAGCAGCAACCCCATCGTGGTCAGCCCGTTGGCGGTGATCCCCAGCCGCGCCAGGACGGCACCGATGGGGTCCACGATGCGCGCCACGACGCTGCGTCCCCGCGAGTCCAGCGTCATGCGCGCGCCCACCTCCCCCGATCACGGCCGGTCCCGGTGCCCCGACGGTACGGAGCCGTCCGAGAGCCGTGCAAGGAGTCCCACCGTCCGCTCGCGAGCGCGTCCGTCGACCAACAGCCGCGCGCGCCCCCACCGAGCCGGGCGCCGCCCTAGCATGGGCGACCCCGCCGCGGCGAAGGCACAGGTCAGACGTTCGCGGCCGCTCGTCGCGGTGAGCGGCCGCCGGGAGGTTCGTACCGTGTCGAAGGATCTCAGCGTCCCCACCGACAAGCTCCGCAACGTGCTGCTGCTCGGGCACACGGGGACGGGGAAGACCACGCTGGCGGAGTCGCTGCTCGCGGCGGCCGGGGTGATCAACCGGCGTGGGAGTACGGACGCGGGCACGGCGGCGCTCGACTTCGAGCCGGAGGAGCAGGATCGCCACCACTCGCTGAGCTTGGCGATGGCGGCGATCCCGTGGAAGGGTCACAAGATCAACCTGCTCGACGCGCCCGGCGGCGCGGAGGCGGTCGGCGACGCTTACCCGGCGCTGATCGCAGCCGACGTGGCCGTTTTCGTCGTGGACGCCGCGACCGGTGTGCAGCCCCAGCACGAGGAGCTGTGGGCGGCCTGCGCGCGGCTGTCGCTGCCCCGCGTGGTGTTCCTCAACAAGCTGGACAAGGAGAACGCCGTCTACCAGCGCAACATCGACGAGCTCCGCGGGCTTTACGGCAAGGCGCTGGCTCCCTTCGAGATGCCGATCGGCGTGGAGCGCGACTTCACCGGGGTGATCGACCTTCTGCACTTCACCGCCGTGGAGCTGAAGGACGGCAAGCGGGTCGAGGAGGAGGTGCCCGCGGAGCGTCGCGCACAGGCGGAGCGCAACCGCGAGTTCCTCGTCGAGGCCATCGTCGAGAACGACGACGACCTGCTCGAGCGCTACCTGGAGGGCGACGTGCCCGACGCGAAGGAGCTCGCGGGTGTGTTCGCCCGGGGCATCGCCCGCGCCAACTTCTTCCCGGTCCTCTGCGGCGCGGCCGGACAGGGGATCGGCGTGCAGATGCTCGCCGACTTCCTGATCGAGGAGTGCCCGTCACCGGCGGACATCGCCGCGGCGCGTGGCACCTCCCTGGACGGGCCCACGGCCGTGACGATCGCCAAGACGTTCTCGGACCCCTACGTCGGCCGCATCAACGTGCTGCGTGTCGTCCGCGGGACCCTCAAGGCCGACGACAACCTGGTGAACGCACGCACGGGCAAGGAGCTGCGCCTGCACCAGCTGTTCACGCTGCAGGGCAAAGACCAGCTGCCGGTGTCGACCGCGGCGGCGGGCGACGTCGCGGCGGTCGCCAAGCTCGACGACGTGGACACCGGCGACGTGCTGCACACCAGGGGCTCGGAGCCTGGAATGCTGGACACGGTCGAGCCGCCGGAGCCGTACTTCCGTGTGGCGGTGCAGCCGGCCAGCGCCGGGGACGAGGAGAAGCTGTCGACCGGCCTGGCACGCATCGCCGAGGAGGACCGCTCGGTCAGGATCGAACGAGACCCCGTGACCCACCAGCTCCTGCTGCGCGCCTACGGGCCCACGCACGTGGACGTCACGATCAAGCGGCTGCAACGCAAGTTCGGCGTGGGGGTGACCCACGCACCACCGAAGATCGCCTACCGCGAGACGCTCAGGGGCAGGGCGCAAGGGCTGGGGCGTCACGTCAAGCAGACCGGTGGGCACGGCCAGTACGGCATCGCCCACATCGAGGTGGAGCCGTTGCCGCGTGGCGAGGGGTTCGTGTTCGAGGACGCCATCGTCGGCGGTGTGATCCCCAACCAGTTCATCCCGTCCGTCGAGAAGGGGGTGCTGGAGGCGATCCAGCGCGGCGTCCTGGCGGGCTACCCGATGGTCGACGTCAAGTGCCGGCTGTTCGACGGCAAGCACCACTCGGTCGACTCGTCCGACATGGCCTTCCAGATGGCCGGCATCCTCGCGTTCAAGGACGCGGCCGAGGAGGCCGGGGTCAAGCTGCTCGAGCCGATCCTCGAGGTCGACGTGTCGGTGCCCGACGAGCTGACGGGGGACGTGATGGGCGACCTCTCGTCGCGACGCGGCCGCATCCTCGGAACGGACCCGGCCGGTCCCGGCCGAGCGATGATCCACGCGCAGGTGCCCGAAACCGAGATGTTGACCTACGTCGCGGAGCTGCGCGCGCTGACCAGCGGGCGCGGCACCGTCGCGATGCGCTACCACCACCACGAGGACGTGCCCGAGCACGTCAGCCAGCGGATCGTCGCCGAGGCTCGTTCCGCCGACTGATCCCCAGGCGGGTCCCGAGCAGGGACGGGGGCGCGTAGCGAACGCGCGCGTCGGTACGAGGCGGCGCCCGGTGCCCGGCACGTGCCTTCCCGTCCCCGACCCTGCCCGCGTCGACCGCAGGCCCGCCGGCCAGGCGCCGGCGGGGCCGTTCAGGTGGCGTCGGCGGGAGCGACCCGGCCCGTGAAGCCGCCCGCCAGCTCGTCGTACATCTCCTCCAGCGCTCGGGGCAGGATCCGCGTCGCCCCGACCACCGACACGAAGTTGGTGTCCCCCACCCAGCGTGGGACCACGTGGAGGTGCAGGTGCTCGGCGATGCCCGCACCGGATGCCCTCCCCAGGTTCATCCCCAGGTTGACGCCCTCCGCTCGGAGGCGGTCGCGCAGCACCGCCACAGCGCGTCGCCCCAGGCGCCACAGCTCCGCCGCGGCCGGCTCGTCGAGGTCCTCGAGCTGCGCGAGGTGCGCGAACGGCACCACCATCAGGTGGCCGGGGTTGTACGGGTAGGCGTTGAAGATCACGTAGCAGCGGTCGCCGCGGTGCAGGATCAGGCTGTCGTGGTCGCGGTCGGGACCGCGCCCCGGCAGCACACAGAACGGGCAACCCTCCACCGGCTCGCCGCCCGCGACGTACCCGTGACGCCACGGTGCCCACAGCCGCTGCAGACCGTCCGGCGGCTCCGGCTGGTCGGCGGCCGGGGTCCGCACGACGGTGCCGCGGGCCGGCTCCGCCGCCGCGTCCCCCTGCACCGCATCCGACGTCACGGCGCGTCTCCTTTGGCCGCGCGTCGGGCCCGCACCTCTTCCACCAGTTCAGCCACCCAGTCGGCCAGCGGAACCCCCCGGCGCTCCTCACCCCGGTAGGGACGCACCGCCACCGACCGCGCCCCGGCCTCGCGCCCGCCCACCACAGCGAGGTACGGCACCTTGGACGTCTGGCCCTTACGCACCTTGTTGCCCAGGGTGTCGTCCGAGTCGTCGACCTCGACCCGCAGCCCGGCCGCGTGAAGCTCCGTGGCCACGTCCTGGGCGTAGGGCACGAAATCAGCGGCCACGGGCAGCACCACTGCCTGCACGGGCGCCAGCCATAGCGGGAAGGCCCCGTTGAACGACTCGAGCATCACGGCGAAGAAGCGCTCGATCGAGCCGAACAGCGCACGGTGGATCATGATCGGGCGGTGCGCGGCGCCGTCCGAGCCCACGTAGGTCAGGTCGAACCGCTCGGGGAGGTTGTGATCCATCTGGATGGTGGTCAGCTGCCACTCCCGCCCGATCGCGTCACGCGCGTGCATGTCGATCTTCGGCCCGTAGAAGGCGCCCTCCCCCTCGTCGATGTGGTAGCTGAGCCCCGAGCGCTGCACCGCGTCCGCGAGCGCCTTCTCGGCCCGCTCCCAGGCCTCGTCACGACCGATGGACCGCTGCGGCTTGGTCGAGATCGCCACACGGGACGGTCTGCCGAAGCCGAAGTCGCGGTAGAGATCGAGGGTGAAATCGATCACGCCCACCAACTCGTCCACCGCCTGGTCGGGGCGGCAGAAGATGTGCGAGTCGTCCTGGGTGAACCCGCGGGCCCGGAGCATCTGCGTGACCACACCCGACCGCTCGTACCGGTAGACCGTGCCCAGCTCGGACAGCCGCAGCGGCAGCTCCCGGTACGAGCGGGTCCGCGAGCGGTACGCCAGGATGTGGAAGGGGCAGTTCATCGGCTTGACGAAGTACTCGGCGTTCTCCACCTCCATCGCGGGGAACATCAGCTCCCGGTAGTGGTCGAGGTGGCCCGAGGTCTCCCACAGGATCGACCGCCCCACGTGTGGCGTGTACACCGGCTGGTAGCCACGGGCGAGGTGCTGCTCGCGCGCCCAGTCCTCCATCTGCTTGCGGACGATCGCGCCCTTGGGCAGGAAGATGGTCATGCCGGGGCCGAGCTCGTCGGCGAAGTGCACCAGCTCCAGCTGCGGGCCCAGCCGGCGGTGGTCGCGCTTGCGGGCTTCCTCCAGCATCTTCAGGTGTTGCTCGAGCGCCTTGCGCGACTCCCAGGCTGTCCCGTAGATCCGCTGGAGCATCGGGCGCGACTCGTCACCCCGCCAGTACGCCCCGGCCGTCCGCAGCAGCTTGAACGCCGGCACCCACCCGCTGTGGGGGATGTGCGGGCCGCGGCACAGGTCGACCCAGCGCTCGACCACCGCCCCGTCCACCTCCACGACGTTGCGGTACACCGTGACCGCGCTGTCGGGGCCACCATCGGTGGGCGCCACCTCGGAGGGGTCGACCCGCTCGATGATCTCGCGCTTGTACGGCTGGTCTGCGAACAGCTCCAGCGCCTGCTCGCGCGACATCTCCTCGCGCCGGAACCGCTGCCGCTCGCGCACGAGCTCGTGCATGCGGGCCTCGATGCGTTCGAGGTCCTCCTCGCGGAATGGCTGCTCGACGTCGAAGTCGTAGTAGAAGCCGTCCTCGACGGGGGGTCCGATCGCGTACTTGACGTCCGGGTACAGGTCGGTGACGGCCTGAGCCATGAGGTGCGCCACGGAGTGGCGCAGGATGGCCCGGCCACGGTCGCTGTCGGCCGGGACCGGCTGGACGTCGGCACCCTCGGGAACGGGGCGGTCGAGGTCCCACTCCTGGCCGTCCACCAGCGCGGCGACGACCTGACCACGGAAGCGACCCTGCTCCTGCAGGACCTCGCGCGCGGTCCGTGCCCGCTGCGCGTCGACGCTCACGGTGCACCTCCTCTGGTCCGGCCCGAGGATAACGGCGGCGCGCGCCGCCTCCGCCCCGCCGGGTCGCGCCACGGCCGCCGGGCTGCTGCCCGCCGGCGTCACTTGCTGCGCAGCGCCGCCGCCCACGCCGCCTGCAGTTCCTTCAGTCCCGTCCCGAACGCGTCCCGGGCCGCCCGGTCGAGGTGGTACGCCTCGCGGCCCGGCTCCCCGACCGCGCCCCGCCCCAGCGAGCGGTAGAAGCGCGCCAGCGCCTCCTCGCCGAAGCGGCCTGCCAGGAAGTCCGCGAAGCTCCACGCCAGCTGATAGCTGAGGAAGATGCTGTCGCGACCGCCGGTCACGAAGGCCGCGTCCTCCGGGGGGGCCCCGTCGAACCCGCGCCCGACCACGTCGGAGAGCAGGTGCGTGCCGGTCGTCGAGCGCCGTTCCCCCAGACGCTGCGCCAGCCCCTCCTCGACCCACGACGGGACCAGCGGTCCGCTGTGAGGGCGGCTGGCCACGTGCAGCAGCTCGTGAGCGAAGACGCTGCGCCGCAGATCGCTGGGACGCTCCAGGAAGCGCTCGGTGTTGACCAGCAGGCGCGTGCCGGTCAGCCGATAGGTGCCCAGCTCCACGTCGGCTGTCGCGGACGCGAACGCGATGAAGTCGTCCAGCTCGAACGTCACGTGCAGGAGCGCGGCGAGTTCCTCCTGGTCGCGCGGGACGATCAGTGGGACCTCCCCGCTCCACGGGAGCGACCAGTGGGCGCGCATCTGCTCCAGGCCCGCCCGGGCGTCTTCGAGCAGCACCGGGATGCTGGCAGCCGTCTCGGGGTGGTACAGGGCGAGGAACGGGGGCGCCGAGGTCACCTGGACCGGGCCGCGGTCCCACACGTGGTCGGCGGAGACCAGCCCGAGCGGGTCCGCGTCCGCGTCGTCGGCCACCTTCCACCGCCCGTCATCGTCGCGCACGACCGTGAGGAACAGGTCGTCCACGGCCGGGCCCTCGTCGTCGTGGCCCTCGAGGGCGTGACGCTCCACCACGTACACGACCGCGACCGGCGTCTGGTAGCGCTCACGCACTCGGTCGGTGGCCAGATCCGGTAGGGACGCGTCGAGCTCCAACTCGTAGCGGGCCAGCGGTACTGCGCGCAGGTTCGACGCCCGCTGCTCCCACCGTCGCCCGAACGGCGACGACGGATCGTGCAGCCACGGGCGCAGCGCCTCGCCGTCGCGGGCGCGGAACGCGGCGGCCACCGCGTCAAGCGTGTCCTGGATGCCGCGACGGTCGAGGTCGCTGGTCGGTGACGGTGACGGTGGGGCGGGCGGGGCGGCCACCGCCAGGGTCGCGTCCTCGGCCGGACCCGCCACGACCTCAGCAGCGCAGCCCGACAGGACGAGGGCGGCGACGAGCAGCAGCGGCAGGCGACGCACGGGCCCGGAGCCTACGAGCACCCGTATGCGCCTCACGGCCGAGGGGGCGGTGGCGGTCGCGTGGGGGCGGCATCACCGCCGCCGTGGTGGGCGCGGCTGGTTTCGAACCAGCGACCTCTCGCGTGTGAGGCGAGCGCTCTCCCACTGAGCTACGCGCCCGAGCCCCAGCAGGCTACCGGAAGGTCCCCCGCCCCGATCCATCGCAGGAGGGGCTCACGGTCCGAGCTCCACCCTGGCCAGCTCCCGGTCGCTCGGCTCCTCCGGCGCCTGCACGCCGGCGCGTTCGAGCGTGACGATCAACGTGTCCGCGTCGGCCAGCTCCTCGACCAGCGACAGCGGCCCCTCCACGGGTCCACGCGCCCACTCGACCGCCACGGCGTGGTCCGCACGGTCCTCCTCCTTCCAGACGTACAGGAGCTGGTCGCGGCCGAACGCTGGGATCCCCGTGAGGACCAGCGCCACCTCGTCGCCCTCCACCGCGGCCACTGCGGTGACCTCGCCGCGTGTCTGGACGGGCAGCGCCTCGCCCTGGGCGAGCACTGCCAGGGCCTGCGACCAGCGGACCAGGAGCTGATCCTGCTCACCGGAGACCTGCCGCAGGTGGTAGTTCCAGAACATCACCCCGAGCACCGCCAGGGTGGCGAGCGCCACCCCGATGTGCGGCAGGCGGGACGTCAGGCGCGCCCAGCGACCGGAGGTCTCCCCCTCACCGTCCTCGCTCTGCGCGACCTCTGTCGCGATGGCGGCGCGGCGGCGTTCCTCCCGTTCGGTGGCTGCCAGATCCGCAGCGATGTCACGCAGTTCCGCCACGCGCATGCGGCACTCGCGGCACTCCACGAGGTGGGCCCGGAACTCGGCTGCGTCGTCCGAGCGCAGTCCTCCCAAGACGTGCCCCAGGGCCAGTTCCTCGTACCGCTCGTGCGAACTGCCCATGCCCGGAGGATAACTCCGTCCCTCACCCCGGTGTCCTGCCGAGATCGGTGGACGGCGGTGACCGGGTCACCTCCGGCTCACCCTCACGCGCGCCCTCCGCATCCTCGGGGGCGGCGGCCTCGGTGCGGGGCCGGCGCCACGGCAGGTCGAAGTCGGGCGGGTCCCACGCCCACGGTCGCCGGTCCCAGGGCCGGGTGAACCGCAGGAACACGCTGAGCGCGACGATGGCCGCCAGCACCGCGTACTGCGAACCCGTCAGACCGAGGAGTCGGCGGTCCTCCCGGAGGAAGTCGAGCGCGAAGCGCGCCGCCCCGTACCAGTAGACGTACACCGCCACGAAGAAGCCGTCCCAGCGGGGACGTCGCTCCAGCAGCAGGATGACGGCGAGCAGCAGCCCGGCCTGCAGGAAGTCGTACAGCGCGGTCTGGTGCACGGCCACGTCGAAGCAGCCCTGCGTGCGGCCGGCCAGGGACGGCCCCGCAGTCGGCGCGATGGGATCCGCCAGCCGGAGCGAGTTGTCGGCCGCGTCCCAGTAGTTGCCGGTGCAGCGCCACGCGAGCGGCCAGCCGGGGGCGGGGTCGCCGAGGTGGTCGCCGATCGCGAGGTCGCCGATGCGGCCGATGAAGATGCCGGCCGCCAGCCCCGGCGCCGCCGAGTCGAGCACCTGCAGGGCCCGGTAGCTGCGGCGACGCATCTCCGGAAGCGCCGCGAGGATGGCGCCGGCGACCCCGCCGAGGAACGTGAGGCCACCCTCCCACACGAACAGCACTCGGACGGGGTCGCGGGCGTACACGTCGAGATGGGTGAGCACGTAGAACAGCCGCGCCCCGACCACGGCGCCGATCGCCGCACGGAACAGCAGGTCCTGGACCGCTGTCCGGACGTCGGGCACGTGGTGGTGGGCGAGCCCGCGCTGTTCCGCTCGGCGCAGCAACAGCACCGCGCCCACGAGGAAACCGGCGGCGGTCGCGATGCCGTGCGGGGAGATGGCGGCGTCGCCGAACAGCGGGATGCGCTCCAGGATGGGCCACGCGAGCTCGGCGAGCGGCACGTTGGGTGGGGTCAGCATCCTGAGGAGAGCAACCGACGGGGGTTGACGGGTGTTCCGTTGACGCGCGTCTCGAAGTGCAGGTGCGGGCCCGTCGAGTTGCCGGTGTTGCCCACGCTGCCGATGCGCTGGCCCTGGGCCACACGGCTGCCCTGCCCCACCGCGAAGGCGCTCTGGTGTGCGTACGCGGTCACCACGCCGTCGCCGTGGTCCACCAAGGTCAGCCGCCCGTAACCACCCTGCCAGCCGGTGAAGATCACCACGCCGCCCTTGGACGCGTAGATCGGGTCCCCGGTGTCGCCGTCGATGTCGATGCCGGTGTGCATGCGCCCCCACCGCCGTCCGAACTCGGACGTCACCGGCCCGCAGCGGGGCCAGGCGTAGCCGGACGCGCTCACCGCCCTGCCGACAGCCGCGCCCGCCGACCTGCTGGACGCCTGTGCCGCGGCCCGCGCCGCCGCGCGCTCGGCGGCGAGCGCCGCGGCACGCTGCCGCTCGCGGATCAGCCGCTCCACGCGGCGTGACTCGGCCTCCAGACCCTCCTTCTGGCTCTCGAGCGAGACCACGTCGGCCCCGGCCGCAGCCGCCTGCAGCGCACGGTGACGGCGCAGCTCCTCCACCTTGGCGTAGACGGCCTCCTGCTCCGCCTTCATGTGCGCGAGCCGGTCGCGCTCCTCGGCGAGCCGCTGCCGTTCGGCATCCACGGCGGTGCGGGTCGCGATCACCTGCTCGAGCGCGGCACGGTCGGAGGCTGACAGCGCCTGGACGTAGGCGCCCCGCTCCAGCGCTTCCCCCATCGAGCCGGCGGCCATGACCGCCTCGAACGGGATGCCCACACCGCGCTTGTACATGGCCGCGGCGCGCTCGGCGAACGCGGCCATCTGGGCGGCGGCGACCGCTTCCAGCCCGGCCACGCGGTCCTGCGCCTCCTCGACGGCGAGCTCCTGACGGTCGAGGGCGGCGGCCACCTGGTTCACGGCGGCCTCCAGCACCGCCAGCTGGGCGTCGGCCTCGCGCACCGCCGCCTCGGCCTGGGTCTGCTCCGCACGGGCCGACGACAGCTGCGCCTCGACCGCAGCGATCTTGCGGCGGGCCTCGACGAGCGCCGCCTGGTCGCCCCCGTGGGCGGTGGCAGGGGCTGGGCCGATCGAGCCCAGGGCGAGCGCGGTGCAGAGCACGGCGAGACCACGTGCCGGGCGCATCCGTTGCAAGCGGCACTCCCGGTCGGGGGCAGCGGCGCGGCGCGGCGCACCGCAGAGGAGGGGGGTGGTACGCCCGTGCCGGCGCGGGACGCTAGCAGTCCCGTCGGGCGCGATGCGAGCAGCGGCGATGTGACGGCGCCCCGGGCGCCCACCGCCCTGGTCGTGACCCGGGCCCCGGTTCGACTCCCACCGGATCGTGCATCCGGGCGGGCCGATATGCCCTCGATCACGCACGATCCGTGCTGCCGGGGCCGGGTAGTGTCCGCCCCCCGTGACGGACCTCACGCCGGACCAGTTGCAGATCGCCTTCCACGACGTCGAGTGCCACACCTACGACGCGCGCTTCGGCATCGCCTACGACCGGCGCACACTGCACGACGCCGCGCGCGAGGCGCGCCGCCTGCTCGGCGGACGGCCGTTCGGCCGGGTGCTGGACGTGGGCTGCGGGACCGGCTACGTCGGGCTCGGCCTCGCCGCCAGCCAACAGGTCGGTGAACTGCACGCCACCGACATCGCCCCGGGGATGCTGCAGCGTGCCGCCGCCAACGCGGACACGCTCGGGTTGCGCACGCACCTGGTGCGGGCGACCGGCGCTCAGCTCCCCTACCGGGACGGAGCGTTCGACGCGGTGGTCTGCCGCGGTGTCCTCCACCATCTACACGATCCCGTGGCGGCCCTGCGCGAGTGGCGGCGCGTCACCCGACGGGGCGGGCCGGTGGTGGTCCTCAGCGAGCCGACCCCGCTCGCCGACGCGGTGGGAGGCAGGGTCGCACGCGCGACGCTGGCTGGCCTGCGGGCGGTCCGACGCGCCGCCGACGCAGTCGGACGGCCGCTGTCGGCGCACGACGCGGAGACCGCCCGGACGCACGGCTACTGGGACCTGGTGGCCATGGCGGCCAACCTGCACACGTTCACACCGGCGCAGCTGGCCGCTCTCGGACGCGACAGCGGGTTCCGCCGGGTGCGGGTGCGGGGGGTGGGGCTGGCGTCGATCGCGTGGGCGGCGGCCTACCACGTGCTGGTGGGCGAGCTCCCCAGCCTGCAGACGTCGGCCGCCGCCCGGCGGCGCGCCGGGCTGGTCTGGACCACGCTCCGACGGCTGGACGCGGCGGTCTTCGAGCCGCTGCTGCCCGCCGGGGCGCTGCTCACCGTCCAGGCCGTCTTCACCGTCTGAGCGGCTCGCCGCCACCGGCGTCGGTTCCGGATCGTGCGTGCTCGTGGGCGCCGGTGACGGCAGCCACGCGCGATGCCACCGATCGCCAGGGAGGGTGCAGCGCCGGTGGGACGATCGCGCGGGCATCCACTCGCTCGGCATCTGGCGAACGACGCAGGAGGCAGGGGGACCGCTCGACGCCCAGGCGACGCGTGCCACCGGAGGAACCCGACGGCGGGCCGGGGGGTCGCGGCCGAGCGGGGCGGGAACCCACCCCGCCGTGACTGGGCGGCCACTGTCCGTCCGGGTAGTCTCCCGCCGCAGGCGACCGACCGGCCGCGCCCGGAACAAGCTCCGCCAATCGGGTGGTTCACACAGAGCCACGACCGTCACCCGCCACCCCCTGCCGCCACCGCGTCCCGGGGCTCCCCGCATGCAGATCACCCGCACCGATCCGTCCGCCCCACCCGAGAGCGGCCCGCGGCCGCGTGTGGCGCGGCGCCGGCGTCGGCTACCACCCCGGTGGGTGCGGCTGACGCTCACGTCGACGGTCGCGGTGGTCGGGCTGCTGGCGGGTCTCCACGCCGTCCACCGCGGCGAGGCGCTGCCGGGTGTCGCAGTCGAGGGCGTGGAGGTCGGTGGGCTGGGCCACGACCAAGTCCGCGCCACCCTCGGCGAGCTTGTCGCCGCCCGCCAGGAGGACCCGGTCGTCCTGACCCATGGCGACCAGCGGTTCACGTACATCCCCGGCACGCAGGGCTACAGCGCCGATGTCGACTCCGCCGTGGCGGCGGCGATGGCGCCGGGGCGCGACCGCGACCTGCTGGCCGATACGTGGGCGCACATCGCCGCGCTGTGGCACCGGCGCATCGATGTCAGCCTGGTGGACGCGCAGGACCGGACCATCGCACGCACCTTCCTGAGCGAGCTGGCCACGCAGGTGGACCGGGAGCCCTTCCCCGGTGCGGTGTCCGCCGACCCGGCCACCCTCGAGGTTCGGGCCGAGCCGCCCGTGGACGGTCAGGTGGTGCGCCAGGACGAGACGCTGGAGCTGCTGTTGGCAGCGGTGCGCGAGCCCGGACCCCAGCAGATCACGCTGCCCGTCGACGTGATCCCCACCAGGACCACAGCGGCCCAGGTGGAGGCCGTCGGCGCTCAGGCGCTGCGGGCCCTGGAGGCACCGCTGACGCTCACAGCGCACGGCGAGACGGTCGTCCTGCGCCCGCCCGACCTGGCCCGGCTGATCAGCTCGGACGTCCGCGACGACGAGGTGGTGCTCGCCGTCCCGGCCGAGGCGGTCGGTGAGGTCTTCGCGCCGCACCTCGACGCCCTCGAGGTCGAGCCACGGTCGGCGACCTTCGAACTGGTATCCGGCCTGACCACGTTCGACGAGCAGGGCAACGCGACCTGGCGACCCCAGCCGGCGCAGTTGCGGATCGTCGAGAGCGCCGACGGCTTCCGTTTCGACCCTGAGCGGGTCGCCACGCAGCTGACGGGACTTCTGGCCCCGGGCCAGCGTCAGGCCGCGCTGGACATGGTCGTCGAGCATCCGCAACTGACCACCGAGCAAGCGCAGGCGCTCGGGATCACCAACCTGATCGGGACGTTCACCACCTACCACAAGTGCTGCCAGAGCCGGGTCGACAACATCCACCGGATCGCGGACCTCGTACGGGGCAAGGTGATCCGCCCCGGCGAGAGGTTCTCGCTCAACCAGCACGTCGGCGAGCGGACGCGCGCCAAGGGGTTCGTGCCCGCCGGCGCCATCTTCAACGGCGAGTACCGCGACGAAGTGGGCGGCGGGGTGTCGCAGTTCGCCACGACGACCTTCAACGCGGCGTTCTTCGCCGGGCTGCCGATCGAGGAGCACAAGGCGCACAGCTACTACATCTCGCGCTACCCCCGCGGACGGGAAGGGACCGTGTCGTGGCCGTCGGTGGATCTGGTGATCCGCAACGACACGTCCAACGGGATCTACGTGCATACCAGCTACACGGACACGTCGATCACCGTGTCCTTGTTCGGCGACAACGGCGGCCGCCAGGTCACCGCGGAGATGGGCGAGCCGTTCAACCGCCGTGGTCCGGAGACGCGTTACCGAGACGATCCCAGCCGTCCCAGTGGGTTCACTCGGGTCGTCCAGTCCGGCGGGACCGGCTTCGACGTGGAGGTGTTCCGGGTCATCGACCACGGGGGGCGCAGCGAGCGACAGCGGTTCTTCACTCGCTACCTGGCGGAGCCGCGCATCGAGGTGCGCGGCACCGGCGAGCCCGGCCCCGCACCCGAGACGGCACCGACGGAGGCCTCGGGTGCCCCGACGCAGTCATCGGAGCCGCCGCCGTCGCCGCAGCCGTCCCCCGCGCCCACCTCGTAACCGCGGCGAGGTCGGGGGGTGAGGGCGGTGGCATCGGGCTGGCCCTTTCGCGGGGGGTCGGACCCGTCTGTCGTTCGGGTCGCCCCAGCCGCCCTCCCCCGCGATCATCCGGCGATCGTGCGCCACGGAGGTCACCGGTGACCGCGCGCACGCACGATCCCGTGAGCCAACGGATCGTGCGCCCCTGAGGTCACCGGTGACCACGCCCACGCACGAACCGCCGGGCGAGCGGGGGGGCGCACGGTCACACAGTCCACGGGGCGACGCACGGTCCAACGGCCGGCGGGGCGGCGCACGGTCCAACGGCCGGCGGGAGGGACGTCAGTTCGTCGTCTGCGCCATCGGGCGTACCTGGCCTCACCACGACCGGCGATGTTCGCCTGACCAGCCGCCCCTAGCGTCGCGCGCCGAGGCGCCCACGAGGAGAGCGGTGCGCGCGTCCCCCTCAGCCCAGCGGCCGCCACCTCGGCGGCAGCCGACCTCGTGGCCGGACAAGTGGTGCGAGTGGCCGTACGAGGCCGGCTTCCAGGCCCTCTCCTACCCCTTCCGTGTGCGCGCCTCCACCGTCCAGGCCGGCGAGATGGTGGAGCGGTTGCTCGGCCACCTGCGCGCTGACTCGGCGGTGGGACCCACCTACTCCCTGTCGGACCGTGGAGGGAGCAGCGGCCGGGTCGGGCTCAGGGTGGACGGCCGACCGATCCCGAGCTTGAACGCCCCCGAGGCGTTCCGCCGGATGTTGTGGCACGTCCTGTCGGCCACGACACGCGAGCGCGATCGGGTGCTCCTCCACGCGGCAGCGGTGCGGTGGGCCGACGGGGCGGTGCTGCTCCCCGGCGGTTCGTCGGCGGGCAAGACCGTGCTGGCCGCAGCCCTGGTCCGGGCCGGGTTCGCCTATCTGGCCGACGAGGTCGCCGCCGTCGACCCGCAGACCACCGCCGTGCAGCCGCTGCCCACCGCCCTGACGGTGCACGGCGACGCCCTCGACGATGGGTTGGCCGGGCTGCGACCGCAGCTGTCCCACGAGCTGCGACGCTTCATCGACGGCCGGTGGCCGCTGCGACCGGAGGACATCCGGGCCGACGCGGTGGGCCGCCCCACACCGCTCCGCTGGGTGGTGATCCCTGTGTACCGCCCCGGCGCGGCGACCCGGACGGTCCCGCTCGACCGTGGCGACGCGGTGGCGCTGCTCGCCGGACACGTTCTCAACCGGCCAACGCCCGCCGACCCCGACGGCGACCCGCTCGTTCGCGCGCTGGCCGGGGCACGCTGCTACCGGCTCGAGACGGGGGCGTTGCAGCCGGCCGTGGAGGCGGTGCACGCGCTGGTCGAGCGCCCGCCACGTCCCACAGCGGGGCAGAGTCGCAGCAACGACCCACCGGACGGAGAGATCGTCACCATCCCCGAGCGGATCGTCGTGTCGCCGGGCGGTGGACGCGTCCGGCACGGATCCTTCTCCGGCGGTGAGGTGGTGCGTCCGGGAACCCAGGTGGGCTGGCTGCAGCAGAGCGGGGCCACGCTGCCGCTCGTGGCCGGCGTCCACGGCACGTTCCTGTCGTGGCTGGCCTGGGACGGTCTGCGGGTGCTCCCCGGGCAGCCGCTGGCCCGGCTGCGCTGCGACCGCCGAGGGATGACCCGGTGAGGGTGGTGGTCACGGGAGGCGCCGGCTTCATCGGCGCCAACCTGGTGGGGGAGCTGCTGGTCGGCGGTGCCACCGCGGTGACCGTGATCGACGACCTCTCCACGGGCCGGCTCGCCAACCTCCAGGATCTCGACGTCCACGTCGAGATCGGCTCCATCCTCGACGCGGCGCTCCTCGACAGGGTCCTGCCCGGAGCCGACGCCATCGTGCACATGGCGGCGCGGCCGTCGGTCCCACGCTCGCTGGAGGATCCGCTGGCCAGCCACACGGTGAACGCGACCGGCACGCTGCACGTGCTCGAGGCGGCCCGTCGCGCCGGCCGGCCGTACACGATCGTGGCCTCCTCCTCGTCCGTCTACGGGGCCAACCCCACCTTGCCCAAGCACGAGGGGCTGCCGCCGCAGCCGATGAGCCCGTACGCGGCCAGCAAGCTCGCCACCGAGGCGTACGCCCTGGCCTACGCGGGCTGCTTCGACCTGCCGGTGCTGGCGTTGCGGTTCTTCAACGTGTTCGGTCCCCTCCAGCCCGCCGACCACAGCTACGCCGCGGTGATCCCGGCGTTCGTGTCCGCCGCGCTGGAGGACCGTCCCCTGCCGATCCACGGAGACGGTCTGCAGACCCGCGACTTCACCTACGTGGGCAGCGTCACCGCCCTGATCGCCGACGCGCTGCGGCGGCGCGTCAGCAGCCCGACCCCGGTCAACCTCGCCTTCGGTACCAGGCGGAGCCTGCGCGACGTGGTCGACGCGCTGCAACGCGAGGTGGGCCACCCCTTGGAGCTCGCGTTCGGTCCGCCGCGCCCCGGCGACGTGCGCCACTCACAGGCCGACCAGACGAACCTGAGGGCGCTCTTCCCGGACGTCGAACCGGTTGCGTTCGAGGACGGGCTGGCAGCGACCGTGGCGTGGGGCCGAACCCGCCCGGCCACGCCGTTCGCGTGGACACAGACCACCGAGGAGATCCTCGGCGAGGCCACGCTCGACACACGTCGGTGACCGACAGCTAGGGAACCGGCACGGCCTGGGACCGGGTACGGCGTCGAGGGGATGGCGGTTACGTCAATCGCGTGATGGCCACCCACCGTGCGACACGGACACTGTCCGTAGCGTCAGGATAACCATCAGTCCTACCCAGCCCTCCTGCCACCGCTCAGAAGGACGCCGTGTGGTACGGGTCGCGACCCCCGTCTCGCCGCCGGCCGGCGCGGGCATCGCCGGTCCCTTGCGTCGTGTCGGCGACCGCGCGCGCCCCGGGGTCGATCTGGTCCGGGTCTACCTCGTCGACGACCACGAGCTCGTGCGTCACGGGGTGACGGCCCTGCTCGACCGTGCCGGTGGCTTCGAGACGGCCGGCCAGGCCGGCACGGTCGCCGACGCACTTCGCGGCATCGCGGCCACCCGCCCCGACGTCGTGCTGTGCGACCTGCGGCTGCCCGACGGCGACGGCTTGGAGATGATCCGCGAGATCCGCTCGCGCGACCTCCACACACGCTGCCTGATCCTGACGTCGTTCCCGAGCAACGAGACGCTCGCACAGGCCGTCGTGGCGGGCGCGGCCGGGTACCTCTCCAAGACCGCCACTCCGGAGGAGGTGGTCGCGGCGGTGCGTGCGGTGGCCGCGGGACGCTCCCTGCTCGACGAGGAGCTCGCGCGGCTGCAGGTCGACATGTCACAGGGATCCGGCGACGACGTGCTCGATGGCCTGACACCGCAGGAGCGGCGCATCCTCGACTTCATCACCCAGGGACTGACCAACCTCGAGATCGCCGAAGAGCTCGGCCTTGCCGAGAAGACCATCCGCAACTACGTGTCCAACCTGCTCGGTCGGCTGGGGATGAAGAACCGCACGCAGGTGGCGGTGTGCCTGGCGCAGCGCGCCGCCGCCGGCCGGATCCCCTCGTTGACGCTGGACGTCTCGCCCTGATGTCGAGGAGGGACAGGAGACCCGCCGTGAGCCGTGCCTTGTCGATCGCGACCTCCCGCGAGCGTGACGAGCGCGGACGGGCCGCGTCGGTGACGCTCGCCCCGGGTCGAGCGTCCCGCCGCCGGGATGCCGCCCTCACGCTCACCGCCCATCGGATGGACGGCCGCAGGTGAACGCGACGATCCACATGAAGCACCGGGGAGGCTTGGTGCCCGGGGCAACCCGGGCGGATGCGCCCAACGGGCACGCGCGCACTGTGCGCGCGTTCATCCTCGACGACCACGCCATCGTGCGGGTCGGCGTGCGGTCGGTGCTGGAGGAGGCCGGGGACTTCCGCATCGTCGGCGAGGCCGGCACGGCACCTGCGGGCATCCGCGGCATCCTCGGGACCCGTCCCGACGTCGCCCTGGTCGACATCCGCCTGCCGGGTGGCGACGGCATCGAGGTGATCCGTGAGGTGCGGTCCCGCGCCCCCAGCGTCCACTGCCTCGTGCTGACCTCGTACGCCGACGAGACGGCCTTCCTGCACGCCGCCATGGCGGGAGCGTCCGGCTACGTGCTCAAGGACCTCTCGGCCGAGGAACTGCAGGCGGCCGCCCGGGCCGTGGCCGCCGGTCGGTCCCTGCTGGAGGCGGAGGCGAGATGGAGGATGCAGGATGCGCCCTCCGCTGACGACGACGGACTGCTCGACAGCCTCACGCCACAGGAACGGCGCATCGTCGAGCTGGTGGCACGCGGCCTGACCAACCGCGAGATCGCCGACGAGCTGTCCCTCGCCGAGAAGACGGTACGGAACTACGTCTCCAACGTCCTCGCGAAGCTCGGGGTCAAGAACCGCACGCAGGCCGCCGCCTACGTGGCGCGGGTCGCGACCTGCATGACAGCGACCCCCGGGCTGTGGTTCGAGGGAGAGGTCCGGGCGTCCTGACCGTCGCCGATCGGGCCACGGTCGGATCCACAGGGCCCAGGAGGCAACGCGGGTCCCAGCAGCCACGTCACCGGCCCGGTCACGCCGGTCTCGCGCCGTGGACCGCCTGATCGCCGTCGCTCCTCCGCCAACACCTCGGCCGCCTAGCATGACGTGTCGCGATCAGCGTCGCGACCGCCGCAGGGCCGTCACCGCCGAGGGGGACCAGGTGGGCCAGGACCGCCGCGGACGATCGGGGGGCACCGCCGCACCCCCCGCCGGTTCCGGCAGGTTGGCGGCGCTGGTCCGAGGCGTCCCGGCCGTCCTCTACACCGTGACCGACGAGCAGTGGGCACCGGCGTTCGTGAACAACCGGATCGAGGACCTCTGCGGCTACGGTCCGCAGCAGTGGCTGGCCGAACCCGATCTCTGGCTGACGCGGATCCTTCCGGCCGACCGCCAGCGGGTGGTTGCGGCCCGGACCGAGAGCTGGCGGACGGGCAGCCCGTTCGGTGCCACCTACCGTCTGCGCCATCGCAGCGGCGAGGTGCTGCTCGTCCGGGACGAGGCGGAGTGGGGATGGCAGGAGGGTCAGCGGGTGGCGCACGGTGTCCTGCTCGCGACCGAGGGGCAGGCGCCGCCCGTCCCCGAGGAGGTCGCGAGCGAACCCGGTTCGCGCGACGCCGGGCGACGGAGCGAGCCGGCCGTGAACCCATCCTTCCTGTCGGTGCTGATGCACGATCTGCGGTCACCCCTGGCCGCCGCCCGCTGGCTGGTGAGCTCGCTGCTCGACAGCACGCCCGAGCTCCCCCCGCCCCAACGCGACGAGCTGCTGCAGCGCGCCGCGAACAACCTCGCCCGCGCCGACGACCTGGTGACCGACGCCCTGGCAGTGCAGCGCCTGAAGGGACGCACGGAACCGGCCGCCACCGAACCGGTCGAGGTCGGCGCGCTGATACGGCAGGTGGCGGGGCGCATCGACTTGGATCCACCACCGGCGCTCGTCCGCGACGGAGAGCATCTGGTCGAGGCAGAGCCGGCACTGCTCGACGGGGCGCTGGAGCGGCTGCTCCGCAACGCAGCCGGTCACACCCCACCGGGCACGCAGGTGTGGCTGCGCGTCGAGTCCGTCGACCAGGGCCTGCTGCTGTCCGTCGACGACGACGGGCCCGGGGTGGCCGACGAGCTGAAGGAGGCGATCTTCGCGCCGTTCGAGCGCGGCATCGCCCCGAGCTCACGGGGCGGGTTCGGCCTGGGGCTGGCCTACGTGGCCCAGGTGGCGCGGCTGCACGACGGCCGGGCCTGGGTCGAGGACCGCCCTGACGGTGGTGCCTCCTTCCGGCTGCTGCTGCCGGCCCGCCGGCAGGCCGGCGAGACGGCGCCCGACGAACCGCGTCCATCCCGGCCCTCGCGTCGCTGACCGTCTGCGCACGAGACGTTCACGCCCGACCGCGCGTGGCCCGCACACGGGCCACCGCCGCATTCGGGACACCTGACCCTGCCTCACCCGGGCGGGTCCCGTCACGGTGCTGGGCACTGGGCGGTGGAGGCGACACGGTGACGGACGCGACGGCGGTGCGTGAGATCCCGTCCCCTGCAGCCGCGACGACACCCCCTCGACTGCTCGCCTACCGCACCCACCCCACCGCCGCCATGAGCCTCGAGCCGGCGCCGTCCAAACGCGACTGGATGGACGCAACCCCGCAACGGTTCGCCTACCGCTGCCTGCCGATGCTGATCGCCAACGAGGCCGGTTGGGTGCTGCGCAGCGCGCACGCCCTGCTGGCCACGTGGGACGGCGGCAACGGCAACGATGCCGTTGCGATCGAGTACCTGAGCGGCGAGCCGCCGTACCCGGCCGGCAGTCACTTCGGCCACGGCATCGTGACGTGGTCGCTGCCCTACCTCTTCCGGACGTCGCCGGGTTGGAACCTGCTGCTGCGCGGGGCGGCGAACTGGCCCAAGGACGGCGCGATCCCGCTCGAGGGCGTTGTCGAGTCGGACTGGTCGGTCGCGACCGCGACCATGAACTGGAAACTCACCCGACCCGGCCTGAC